>JBCCAR010000008.1:0-100306 GCA_039814715.1 Pseudomonadota bacterium | reverse complement strand
TGCGTCAAGGCCGATCTTATTTTCAGCCCTTCCAGGTGGTCCCTCTTGCGAGATTCGCCGTTTCATGGCTTCTTACGAAAGCGTCGGGTGCGCCAGTTATTTCATTGTCCAACCTGGAGACATGGGTAACAGATTGTACCGGAGAAATGGGTGACACTTTGGTGCCGAGCAGGTTGTTGATAGGTTGCAACGTTTCTGGTTCCAAGTCTATATATCCGAGGTTGTGCGTCATTGAGCTGACGAGCCAGATGCCGTCGTCGGCTCCGGTTAGGCCGAGCCGCTGACCAGCCCGACATGTTGAGATGTTGATTTTTGATTTTCATTGAGAAGTTCTCTGGTTGCCGTCCGTGACGCAAGAAGATTTTTCTCTAATGGGTTGGTGATCAAGTGCGGTCTTCTGTCAGGCCTTTGGATGCGGCATTTTCAAGGCGCCCCTGGCCGGTTTGGTGATCTGCGGATCAGGTCCAAATCTGACCCCCAAGCTTTGATGCTCGCAGTTCTCAACTGGTTTTCCCTCTCCAGATCTGATTGATCATTTTGCCCATTCAGGTCATCGTCTTCTCACACCCTCTTTATCCGGCGTCAGGCTGCGTCGCAATCATGCGCGCACCTGTGCCGGAACCTGATAATCTTCCTTCTTCTTCAGCATGGCCCAGAGTTGCCGCGCTATTTTGTTGGCCAAGGCGATTGTCACGAGCATCCGAGGTTTTCTGGCCAACATCCGCGCGAGCCACCCGCCTTCTTCGGCGAGCCACCCGCCTTCTTCGATGGCGGGGCTGCTTCTCCAATTGAGGCGCGACATTGCTCCGATAATCAGCAGGCGGCGCGAAGGCCTCAATGGCAAGCGCCGTCATCGGCCCAACACCGGGCATTGTTTGCATGCGCCGTGTGGTGTCAGCCTGCTGGTCTTGTGTCTTGGGCTTAACGAACCGCATTTCCGGCCGCTGCGCTGCAATCACAATGGCTTCGGCATCGGCGGCGTCATTCTTCTGGCGCTTGCCGAATGGCTTGACATATTGCGGGGCAATCAGCCGGACTTCGTGACCAAGACTGCCATCTCGCGCACCCAATAATGCGCGCTGCTGCAGGCTTCAAACACCACAAGGCACGGCTGCTGCCCAGCCATCTATCGACGGAACGCCTCGCGCCGTAGTTCTTTGGCTCGCAAGGCTGTTGTCATTTTCGCATCGCCGAAGACTTGAGCCCATTCGCTGAAGCTGAGGTTTGTAGTGATGACCACGCTGGTGCGTTCGTAAAGTTTGCGGAGAAAGTGAAACAGGAGTGCCCGCCGGATGGACTGACCGGTAGATATCCCAGTTCGTCGAGTCCTGCCCTCGCGGAGGCGGGGGATCACCAAATCGATCTTGGTGAGCATTTCGGCCATTTTCCCGGCTTCGCCGAGCGCCTTTTCTTGCTCTAACGCATTGACCAATTCAACGCCCGAGTAAAAGAGGTCTTTGCGTCTGTTATGCGCAATGGCTTGTACGCCAGGGGCGGTGGCAATATGGCTTTTACCTGTGCCTGGTCCGCCATTCCGCCATCTTTGCGCAGCATGCAGTCTTGCAGACGGCGGAACGCGTCAGGCATCTCGGTAAAGGGCGCACTAGTGCGCAAAGCCCCAGGGTTGCGCTGTGTGACAGCCAGATAATGCCGCCAATCGTAAATAACCCTGCCGGGCGTGCGGTGAGAGCGATCTATAATTCGTTCATGCGTGCAAACGCTTTGACCTACAGCAATAATGACGAGCCGCTCTGGATAAACATGTAAACTAACAGGGCGGTTCGCAAAGCTGGCTGGTACGCTGTAGCGGATGGGCTCGAATATGATGACGCATGTCCGGGAAACCCGTTTGCTGTGCTCGACAAACCCGTCAAAAGCTGGTGGCAGTGCCATCAATGTTGGCTTCTCCGCATCCCCAAATTCACCATAGGGGAGCATCCGCTATGAATCCAGGCAGTGTCTGATGCGCTGTCTGCGACCAAAGGGCAATACAGCGATCTTCCAGCCATTGGTTCAACTCTCCAAGATCGTTGAAGAGAGGCATAACTTGCCACATGCGGCCCAAGTGCATCCTGGACGTTCTTCTCGACCCCGGCCTTCGCCGGGGCAGGCTCTGCCCTTTTTCCCAACCAGCAGCACGATTGCAGAACTCCGGCTCAAAAACATAGTGGCTGGCCATGGCGTTGAAGCGTGCGTTGATATCGCGCTGCTTGCCAGGCCCAACACGGTCTATTGCCGTTTTCATGTTATCGTAGATGCTGCGTCCAGGTACGCTACCGAACACGCGGAAGGTCTCAAGTAGCCCAACGGGCGATAGACCAAACAAAAAAGGCATGCCAGTGGGCGTCAAACAGCATCTCATGGGTTTGTAAGGGATAAGCGCGCACTAGGAACGCCCGGCTGTGCGACAGTTTGATATGCGCAACCTGCAGCTTGACACGGTCGCCACCGATGCTGGCCCAATCTTCGCTCCAATCAAACTGAAAGGCTTCACCAGGCTCAAACACCAGGGGCACATAGGCCCCGCGCCGCGTCGTTTGCTCTGCCCAGTGACGGTCTTCATGCCCCTATCAATCCAATTTGGCGCGGGCAAAAGCTGCAACGCGCCCATAAGACCCGTCAAACCCAAGCTTCACAAGGTCAGCATGCATCTGCTTCACGGTCAGTCGCTGCTTGCGCGGCCGGCGTGTCTGCGCCAGTAGACAGGCTGACAGCGGCTCCGCATACGGATCCAATTTGCTTGGCCGTGGCGGTATCTTAAACTGCGGCAATACCGCAGCATCGCGCAGATATTTTTTAATCGTATTGCGAGACAGACCGGTCCGTCGCGCGAACTCGCGAATTGGCATTTTATCACGCAATGCCCAACGTTTAATAATACTCAAAAACCCCCAATGTCGATCACTCCATACCCCCTGACCCAAAGCGTCAGGGATGTGCATTCACATGGGTCAAGTCTCAGTGAAAATATCTGGAGATACCGGGTCACTTGTCAGTGAAAATCAACAGTTGGTTGCCTCAGCAACCACTTGGAAGCAACGTCTACCGCCAAAGCCCTTTTGTGTCGACAACGCACGTTTCCGCCAAGCGGCTACCTGGCAGGCGTTTGAACTGTTTGTGATCCACCAAGAGAACAATAATGTCGGCGGCTGTTAGCGCTGTGTCTAGCTCCGCTAGCGTTACCCCGCTGTCAATTAGAGCAGCGGGCAGGGTGTCTATATTGGGTTCGACTGCCAGGATGCGGTAGCCAGTGTCTTGTGCCAGTCTTTGCGTGATGTGTAGGGCGGGGCTGTCGCGCAGGTCGTCGATGTCTGCTTTAAACGTGAGGCCGAGGCAGGCGATGACCGGGTCTTTAAAGCGGTCCGCGTGTTTGATGACTTTGCTTACCACAATAGCAGGCTTGGCGTCGTTGATGGCGCGGGCCTTTGCAATAAGCTTTGCTTGCTGTGGTGCGCGTTCGACGATGAACCAGGGGTCAATGGCTATGCAATGCCCGCCAACGCCGGGGCCGGGCTGCAGGATATTTACGCGTGGGTGCCGGTTGGCTAAGGTGATGAGCTCCCATACATCCACCTCAAGCGTGTCACAGATGTGCGAAAGCTCGTTGGCGAAGGCGATGTTTACGTCCCGAAAGGCGTTTTCTGTCAGCTTGGTGAGCTCTGCTGTACGCATGCTTGATACAATGCACTCACCTTTGACGAAGCTCTCATACAAGTCGCGGGCCATGTGGGCACATTGCGTTGTTGCGCCGCCAATGATCCTGTCGTTTTGCACCAGCTCAATGAGGATGCGGCCAGGCAAAACACGCTCTGGGCAATGGGCTGCGTGATAGGCTTTGCCGGCCCCGCCGCCTGCCTTTAGGTCCGGGCGTTCATCTTCCAGCCAGGCGCACATCTGCTGGGTTGTTCCCGGCGGTACGGTGGATTCCATAATGACGAGATTGCCAGGCTGAAGGAAGGGCGCGATGGACCGTGTTGCCGCTTCCACATGAGATAAGTCGGCGGTTTTATCGGCGCACAGCGGCGTTGGAACGGCGATGATGAAGGCGTCTGCGTCTTTAGGCGCGGTCCCGACGGTCAGCTTGCCGGCGGACACAACGCCCTGCAGCAGGCCGTCGAGATCGACTTCGACGATGGGAGCCCTGCCGGTTTTAATGGTTTCAACTGCGGCCTGATTGACATCGACGCCGTGCACCTGAAAGCCCGAGCGCGCGAAAACCGCCGCTGTCGGCAACCCTATATAGCCAAGACCAATGACACAGATGTTCTTAGGTGACGTCATGAGTAAGGGCTTCCAATATGCGGCGTGCGGCCTGGCCGTCGCCATAGGGGTTGTGCGCTTTGCTCATGGCAGCATAGGCCGCATCATCCGTTAGCAAAGCCTCAGTTTCGCGGACGATATCTTCTTCGCATGTGCCGACCAGTTTAACAGTGCCGGCTTGCACTGCTTCAGGCCGTTCCGTTGTTTCGCGCATCACCAAAACGGGCTTGCCCAGGCTTGGTGCTTCCTCTTGGATGCCGCCAGAGTCTGTCAGGATGATATGGGCTCGGTCCATGAGGTAGATAAAGGTTGGATAGTCTTGCGGGGCGACAAGGTGGATGTTCGCGCAGTTTCCCAGGATCGTCTGCACTGGGCCTTGCACATGGGGATTTAAGTGGACTGGGTATAAGATTTCGCAGTCCGGGCGCTGGGCGAGCTTCGTCAAGGCGCTACAAATGCGTTCAAACCCGCCGCCAAAGCTCTCCCTACGGTGCCCGGTGACGAGGAGGAGCTTTTTGCCTGGGTTGAGCGCTTTAAACTGAGCGTCATAGGCCGCAAGGCGCGCTTGATCGCCAAGCACATTTGCGCGCGCAAGGAACAGCGCATCAATGACGGTATTGCCCGTCACATGAATATCCGTGGTTTGCACGCCTTCGCCCAAGAGGTTGTCTTTCGCGCCTTGGGTCGGCGCGAAATGGATGCTTGCAAGGCTGCCTGTCAGCTTTCTATTTGCTTCTTCTGGCCAGGGCGCGGCTATATTGCCGGTTCGCAGACCCGCTTCAACATGGGCGACTGGAATATGCGCGTAGTAGGCGGCGAGAGCTGCTGACAACGTGGTGCTGGTATCGCCGTGGACGAGCACAAGATCGGGGCTCTCGGCCTTAAGCACGGCGGTGACAGCTTCTAAAAGGCGTGCGGTCAGCTGGTCAAGGGATTGACCTGGCTGCATAATATTCAAGTCGTGATCAGGGGTGATGTTAAAAAAGGTAAGCACTTGGTCCAGCATTTCGCGATGCTGGCCGGTGATGCAGACCTTGCTGAGAAGGCCTGAAGCGGCGCCTATAGCTAGCACAACCGGTGCCATCTTAATCGCTTCAGGGCGCGTGCCGAAAACGCTTAAGACTTTCATGCACCTGCGCCCCAATATCCTCTATGACCCTGCGGTCTCAGCATTTGGCCTTCGCTTGAGTATGCCTTTGGCGGCCACCTCGTGTCGACCTTGATTAATATGGCCCTTTATTCCTGATATTCGCTTAAATTCATGATGGTCTGTAGCGCATTGGTATCAATTCCGCCGTTGGGCGGTAACAGGTGATAGGTGTTTGCCGCTGCACCGCGGGTTAAGATCTGCGCCCACACTTTGGAGGCTAGACTGCTCATGCTCAAACAATCAGCGCTTTTCTTGGTTGCCATGGGGGGGCTTATAGGCGTGTCTGCACACGCTCAAACAAGCGCGTCAACCCAGTCCACACAGCTTTTGTGGGGTGATGTTCATCTCCATTCTAACATCTCTGCTGACGCGTTTATCGTTGGGACGACAAAGCTGGGTCCCGACGCCTCCTACCGCTTTGCCAAAGGGGAGGTGGTGACAAGTAGTTCTGGGATTGCGGCCAAACTTTCCCGCCCGCTCGATTTTCTGAGCGTGACGGATCATGCGGAATTTATGGGCGTCTTCGCAGGTCTGACGGATAAATCCCTAGGGGATATCGAGATTACCTATGTTCCGGTCGTCACTGGTTGGCGGGGGTGGATCGCTGACTTAACGGGCGGTCCCAAGCCCGCCACCATGACTATTCGAGATGCGCTGTTGACGACCGACATCGGCGCGCGGTGGAATGCGTTTTTGCAGGCAAGAGACATGCAAGGGGCATTCCTCGATTTTGTCGCAGCGCTGTCGAGTGCTTCGCCTGGCAACAATATTCCCGAAGACATGCGCCGCGCCATTTGGGCCGCCGTGGCCGGGATTGCCGATAGGCATAATGAGCCTGGGGTGTTCACTGCGATGGTCGGCTATGAGTGGTCCTCCATCAGTGATGGCAATAACCTGCATCGCAATGTGCTGTTTCGCGCAGATGCTGCTACTGCATCCCAGGTTGTGCCGTTTTCAGCGATTGACAGTGCTGATCCAGAAGACCTCTGGGCGGCCTTGGCGCGGTTTGAAGCCGAGACTGGCAGCCAAGCTTTGGCCATCGCGCATAATGGCAATTTGTCCAATGGGATCATGTTCTCTGAAGTGGATTTGAAAGGCCATCCCATCACACCTGATTATGCAGCGCGGCGCAGGCGCTGGGAACCTGTCTATGAAATGACCCAAGTGAAGGGCGATGGCGAAACCCATCCCTTTGTGTCCCCAGATGACCCCTTTGCTGATTTTGAGAATTGGGATGAGACCAACATCAACAATGATGCCAATAAAAACGCGGACATGTACCAATATGAATATGCGCGTCCGGCTCTTGGCGTTGGCCTGGGCATTAAGCGACGGACGAAGATCAACCCTTATGAGTTCGGCTTTATCGGCAGTACGGACAGTCACACTGCTTTGGCGACGGCTGATAGCGATAACTATTTTGGCAAGTTTCTCGATTCTGAGCCGTCCTTGGCGCGGCTCACCAACAAGATGGCGGGCAATCTCTGGCCGAACTTGAGCTTAAACGCGGCAGGCTATATCGCTGTGTGGGCACAGGAAAATACCCGCGCAGCCATTTTTGACGCGATCAAGCGACGCGAAGTCTATGCCAGTACAGGCCCGCGCATAGCGCTGCGCTTCTTTGGCGGCTGGAACTTCACGGGGCAGGATTTGAGCCCAGACGGTGTCGCTAAGGCAGGCTATGCAGACGGCGTCCCCATGGGCGCCTTGTTGCCGAGCGGGGAACGCACGGATGCGCCGGTTTTCCTGATCCGCGCGGACAAAGACCCAATCGGCGCAAATCTAGACCGGGTTCAGGTGATCAAAGGCTGGGTTGATAAGGGCGGCACGCGGCGCGAGAGCGTCTATGACGTGGCTTTGTCAGACGGGCGCATGCTTGATCCCGGTACTGGGAAAGTGCCGCCTGTTGGCAACACTGTCGATCTTAAGACGGCGACCTATGAGAATTCCGTCGGCGCTGAGAGTTTCGCGCTCGCCTGGCAGGATCCCGATTTTGATCCGCAAGTTGATGCATTTTATTATCTGCGTGTTCTGCAAATCCCAACGCCGCGCTGGTCTACCTATGACGCGGCACGCTATGGCGCGCCCATACCGGATGGCGCCCGAGCGACGCTTCAGGAGCGGGCTTATTCGTCGCCGATTTGGTATTATGCTGATTAGTTGATGATCACCGCTGCAAGGAGCAGAAGCTGCAAATACATGCTGCGCATTTCTGCAGTCACGCTGGCTCTGGCTTGTTCGGACATTTGGCGAGAGCGCTTGCCCGCCTCTTCAAAGCTGTAAGGGTCAATCTCATCGATGATGCCGCGCTGTAAGGCGGCAAAGGCGCTGCGCTGCAGGTCAAGGGCTTCATCTGTGACGTCGCCTAAGGCAATATCGAATTGCATGACTTCCATACCGCCGCGCAGGTCAAAAGTGGCAGCGCTATAGCCTTCAATTGCGCGCTGCTGGGCTTGGCTGAGCTGTCGCAAGTCTGTGGCATAGAGCGCCTCAATAAGAGCGGCACGAAAGCGAACGCCGTTTTCCATAATGGCTAAGGTGAGGCGTTCGTCTTTGAGCTGGGGAGACGCTTGAGCCATGTCCTCTAGCGCGTTGCTCAGGTCTCGGGCATTTGCAGAGCCCGCTTCAATCAAATCGCGCGCTATGGCGACGATAGAAGCCGGGTCTGCCTGGAGCATGATGGGATCGTTGAGCTGCTGATCCAGATTGGCCACGTCGCGCGCAGCATCCTCTTTCATCATTGCTGTATCGCTAATCTGCGCCAGCGCTGCGCGAAAGTCGGGCGTGACGCCGTCTAACAGATAATTGATGGTTGCGAGATAAACAAATTGGCTTTCCGCTGCTACCGGTGCCGCAGTAAGGGGAGGACCATAAACATCGGTACCGGCGGTGTTGTCTTGTGCCTGCGCCAGCGCAGGGGCGGCGGTCAATGCGGCCGTAAGACACAAGATAGCTGATTTAACGCCCATAGCTATACGCCCTTTCCTCAAGCGCTAATACATTTGGGACAGCAACACCGCTTGGCAACCGGCCAATGCGCTTTCCGTTTTCATACACGCCTGATTTTGGCTCTTTGCCAGTTTCGGTTTTCGCAACTGCGCCATGCGGCCGCCCGGCCAGGAATGTGCCTTCATAGGCCGTCGTCTTGCCCCTAGGCTCGGCAAAAATGAGATAGCCTTCGCCAGACGCAAAGCCGCCTTGCGTGCTGCCGAAATACTCGATTTTTCCCGGCTCGCCTAAATCGATTGTGCCATAGCCGCTGCCGCTTGCTTGGCCGCTCTCACAGGGGCCATACCAAGTACCAAGCGTCGTCACATCCGGGCTTGAGAAGGTGCACGGTACAGCTGAATAATCCATGGAGCGCAGCCGGGTGCGGTAAAGCCTCAGCATTTTCTCGCGCAGCTCAGGAAAATTGGCCGCAGTGATTTGCTCCGTGCCTTCCACAAGATCGACCGTTACCGCTTGCGAGGTCGCAAGGGCAGGGGCAATCGTAGCGAGGAAATTGGCGCTTGCCATCTTACCCTGTGCTTTCTTGCTGCTGGAAGACAAGAAGCCATATCCCGCCAAACCAACTGCTGCTGTCGTGAGCAAGCGAAAGCCAGTATTTGCGCCAGAATTGCCGCGGTTGCCGGCCCTGTTTGCGCCATAGGCCGCCCCTGCTGCTGCGATAACGCCTAAAATAGCCAAGGCTGTGCGCGCGTTTTGCTGTCTCGCCAGATCGCGTTGTTGTTCAAGATTGTCTTGTTCGGCAGACATCAAATCGGCAATCGCGCGGCCAAATTTGTCATTGGCCATGCTGCTTTCCAGCGCTTCTGACTGCGCCGCGAGATAGCGCCTTTCTGCCTTCAAAAGGCGTTCGGCAAAGTCGATCCGGTTTTCAACGCTGCGGTTGCTAGCGGACGCGAAATAGAGATGGGCGGCGTCATAATCAAAGCTGGCAACGGCCTGCTGCTTTGCTGCGGCTGTCGCTTTGGGGATGTCGATCACGTTCAAATACTTGATGATCCGATTGGCAAAGGCTCTGGCATAAACCCCGCCAAAAGGGTCCGCATCCAGACCGTCCTGCTTGCGCGCGAGGCGGCGCACGACATCGCTATCCATTTGCAGGCGTTGAACGGGCAGGCTGTCGATCTTAGCTGGGTTGACCTTAGAGCGTACCGACTCTGTGACGCGAAAGTTAGACGCTATGGCCTGTGTGCGCTGACCATCTAAAAAATCGATCAAGATATGGCTGTCGATATCCGCTTGCGGCGCGCTGAGATCAATGGGCTGAATATTGCGCTGCGCGTCCGTCCATGCCGTTGACATCAGTGGGGCGCTGGCGGCTAAGAGGCCATTGGTTTGCGGTAAGGCCCGGTGATCCGTACGCACAACTGCGAGCGGTGTGACCAAATCTCCAAAGGTCACAGCATTGGCCTTTAAAAGCGCATCTGAGTCCGGGAAGGTGTAGGTGGAAAAATCAATCGTGATCGCGTGCGGGATCGCCTCGGAAGACAAGACCGGCGACGATGTCAGCCCGGTTTTCATGTCGTAGTTGATAGTGTGCGGCGATAAGAAAACGGTATCAGCAGGAAGCTGTTCTTTCAGCGCCTTATAAACGGAGACGGCAAAATAGTGGTTTTTCAGCATGAATGCCGCGGCGAGCTGTTCGGCATTGGGCAGAAATTTGCCATCTTCCGGGGCTTTGTCGCCAATGGTCCGTTTTGCATAAAGGTCAAAAAACGGGATTTTTGCGTCTTCATCGATGAAGGCTGGATAGCGGATGATGACTAGGCCGTCGCCTGCCTCAAGGGTGCTTGCGTCAAAGGTTTCCGCTTGCGCCGCGCCGCTGCGGCTAGACAATGCTGAGGTCGTTAAGCCGCTGCCAGTGCTGGCGCACCCAGCCAGGATCATAGCGCTCGATACCGTCATGCAGAGTGTATTTTTAAACAGATGCACGTGCTGGCCATCCTTTTTATGGTCGCCGCAGCCTATAGGGCGCTTGCTGAACGCGCGATGACTTAAACACCATGCGCCTGTTCAGCTAATGTAGGGTAGACCGGTGGATAGATGCGGGCAAGGCGGTCTTGCAGCGCACGCGGGTTTAGCGCAATAGTCTCAGCGCCATAGCAACAATGAATGGATGCAAGGTTATGCAGTCGCGGCGGGAGGAAGCATCGGTCTTTTCCACGTCTGCTTTAGACTTGTTTGCATCCGCTCTTGGCGCGTTCATCCTGATCGTTTTGATCCTCTTTCCCCATTATAACAACGAAGGCCCAGCGCCCGGCAATTCTGAGATTGAAGAGCAGATCCAAAAGCGGCGCGATGATGGTGGCCGGGCCACTGAGCTGCTACTTGCCGCCGCTGACGGGGCTGTTCAGGTTGACCGGCTGGAAGGGGAATTGTCGTCTGTTAAAAGCAAGGTTGAACGCGTTAAATCCCAGATTGCAGACTTAGAAAAGCCTGCGCCAACGGTCGGCCAGGACGAAGGTGAGGAGGCAGGAGCGAAGGCACCATCCAATGGCGTCGAATTCTCAATTTTGGGGTTGGAAACCAACGCAAAGAGTTTCGTCGTGCTTGTCGATTTGTCGGGCAGCATGGTGCAGCACGGCGATTTGGTCCGCCAAACCTTGCTGGAAATCTTAGAGCCACTAACGCCTGATAACAGCATCATGATCGTTGGCTTTCATCAAATAGCGAACTTGCGGCGCTTCCCGACAGCGTGGGCACCGGCAAAGGCGACACCGCAAGTAAAGTCAGCCGCTTCGCGCTTTGTTCAGTCCCTATCATTTTCAGGCGGCACACCGACGGCCTTCGCTTTGCAACAGGCCCTCACAGTGGACGCGGACGCCATTATCCTGATCAGCGACGGCGAGCCGACGGATGGGAGCCCAAGAAGCATTGTCCAAAATCTCGGCCTGTCTAATTCTGGCCGCCAGCGCCGCCAAATTCACACGGTTGCCATTGGCGAATACACCGGTAACCAAACTCTCACACGGTTCTTGATGGAGATTGCACGTCAGAATGGCGGCAATTTCGTTGGGGTGTTGCCGCAGAGCGGAACCAAACGGCCGTCTGGGCTGCGGTTCCCGGGGTTCCCGTAATGAAGCGCCGCGCGTCTCGTTCCATGGAAATTTTCTCGCTGTCTGCGATTGATATTTTTGCGTCTGCCATGGGCGCGTTTATCGTCATCGCGATCGTGCTGATGCCCTATTATCAGAACGAATTCCGCTCCAAGGGCGAAGACAAATCCATTGCCGATTTCCGCGCCAGCGCCGAGAATTTCCTGCGCGATGCGGAAGATAAGAAGCGTGCGACCGATCAACAAATGGCATCTTTGATTGAGCAAATTGATCAAGAACAAAACCGCCTGATGTCGCTGGAGGCAGAGCTTGCCGCGATGTCTGCAGTCAAGCCCAAGGAAGTGACCCAGCAAAAGGGTGGGCCAGAAGAGAGCTTTTATGCTCGTAAGGTGGATTTTCGCTTCCTTGGGATCAAAACCCAGAAAGAGAGCCTGGAGATTGTGATCGATCTTCACAAGCGGCACGGCGCTTATAAAGTCGCGATTTTCAAAACGGTGCGGCGCATTCTCGCCTCGTTGTCTGAAGCGCAGAGTGTGTCCGTTCTAGCCTATGGTCAAAATGCCAATGGTCGGCCGGCCTATTACCGCTGGCCCCAAGACGGCGGCCTGCGCGTTGCAAGCATTGCCAACAAGGATGCAGCGACGACATTTGTCGAAGGTCTGTCAAATAAGTTCATTGGCGGATCAGGAACCCATGATGCGTTGGTGCGGTCCGTGCGCGGTCCTGCAGAAAGCATTTTTCTGTTGAGTGATGGGCGGCCGTTTCCGGGCAGCAATGGCGGGCGTAACGCGCGTGCGATTGTCGAATCCGTGGGCAAGGCCAATACAACGCGGAAAGAAATACATGCCATTGCGGTGGGTGATTATTTTGAAACCGAGATCGCATTTGATTTTCTGCTTGGGCTTGCCAGCCGCAATAACGGCCAGTTTCAAGCAATTTCGCCTAGCGGGTAAAAGGACTGAGAGACTATGGGATTAAGGGCTTCTACTGCCATTATCAGCGCTGAACTCGGCGTTTTTATCATCGTACTCTTGTATCTGGTGCTACCTGACAGCTTGGCGCGGATCATGCTGGATATTGACCGCGATACCTGGCCATTTACCGTGCAAAACATCATGTGGATCGTCTTTGTCGTCGGACTGGGCGAATTGTTCATGCGCTACCGCGCGGCGCGCGAAGAAGAACACCAAATTCAGCAGGCCTATTTACCTGAAGATGACGCTTCATTGCTCCGGCCAGGCGAGGAGCTGAACGAGATTTATCAAACCGTAACCGCTACGCGCACCTATGATGTCTCGTTCCTGCCGCGTCTCATCTCGCGCTGCGTCCTCACCTTCAATATGACGGGGTCCGCTGATCAAACCAATTCTGTGCTGAATTCCTCCATAGAGCTGTTTCTGCACGAGATTGACCTGCGTTATAATATGGTGCGCTATATTTCGTGGCTGGTGCCATCGCTCGGGTTTATCGGCACTGTCCTGGGCATCATGCTAGCGCTGCAATACGCAGGGGATCGTTCAAGCATTGAAAGCCCGGAAATGCTGTATAATGTGACCGCGCGGCTAGGCGTTGCCTTTTCGACAACGCTGGTTGCGCTCATCATGGCGGCGGTGCTGGTGCTTATTCAAAACATTGTGCAAGCAAGGGAAGAGCGCGCGCTCAACAGGTCTAGTCAATATTGCCTCGATAATTTGATCAACCGGCTCTATCCGTGACCTATCATTCTTCTATTGAGCCAGCGGCCGCTGGCGAGCGTATTGGCGCGCATCAATTGGGCGGTTTGATCCATGCAACGCCCATCACACTGCGCTACACCACGCCTGGCGGCGGCCAGATTGCCGAGTTTGCGCCTGACGGATGCGCGGCGCGCGGGCCAGAAGGCATTTTGGTCGCAGCCGGCAGTACGCGGGCATTAACGCTTAAGGATGCGGCGCAGGCCTTCATTGCAGCTGAACGCGCTGCAAGTGCTGGCGATTATCCGGCCGATGCCTTGCCAATAGAAACCAACGGGACGGTCTATTACCACGCCGCGCTGCCCGAGGGCCGCTTTCTCTCCAACCAGCTAAAAGTGGCTCATGGATGGGCTTCTGAAAAGCTCAGAACAGTTTTGCTCGACATCTGCGCAGCGCTGCAAAGCAGCCAAGCTGTCGGCGTGACCCATGGCGCTGTCTCAGCCGCGAATGTATTCCTTCCAGCGCAAGGCCCAGCGCGATTGGTGGGCTTTGGGGAAGCGGCGGCGGCCCAAGTCCTTGGCCTTACGTTAGAGCCGCGCAATGGCCTTGAAGGTGAGGCGGGCGACCTCTACGCTTTATCAGAGCTGGCTTATCAATTGCTCACTGGCCAGCAAGCTCCAAGTTTTGCGCAGCGGCATGCAGCGAGCAACGCTGGCCGTAAAGACCCGCTGGTGCCGGCTGGAGAATATGTAAGCCAGAGCGAGCACCGCGCGCTTATCCAAGCAATTGAGCGCGGCTTAGCGCTGACTGGCAATGACAGTACGCTCGAAGACTGGGCCTTTACCGTTGGCGGACGGACCCGCATCACGCCCGATACGTCTGCAGACACGGCGCCCGCGCCGCCGTCGCCAGCACCAGTTCGCCCTGAAAGAGCGGTGCCGCAGCGGCCGATGCGGCCGGTGCGCCCCACCAGAGGCACAGCAGAATCTCCAAAACAAGGCACGCCGCTCACAACAGTCGCAGCGTTCTTGCTGGGCTTGGCCGCGCTGACCGGCATTGCACTCTATGTGAGCCAATCTGGCGTGTTGAGCGGCGGCGAAAAAGGGGATGTGGCGCAGGGCGAAGATATCCCCGCGCAAGAAGGCCCGCAATCGCCCAATGGGCCAGGCCCTGCAGATGAACGCGCCTGGGTCAATGCCCGCACCATAGATACTGTCGCAAGTTACACCGCCTATCTGGAGCGTTTCCCGGAAGGGTTTTACATTGCCGAGGCGCAAGACCGCTTAGATATTCTCGATGACAACGCGTGGCAGACGGCCGTGCAGACGAACACGCTTGACGGCTACCGGGCCTATTTAGAGGCCTTTCCGCTCGGCTTACATGTGCCAGAAGCCCAGCAAATTATTGACCGACTTCAAGCAGGCCTTGATGCAATCGCCGCCGCCGATCAAGCCGCATTTGAAGATGCACGCCAGCGCGATACGGTCGCCGCCTATGATGGATATTTAGGCGCTTACCCCGATGGCGCGTTTGTGGAAGAGGCCAAACAGCGGCGCGACGCAGCGCTAGAAACGTTCCGCGATGAACAGGCGTTTGCCGCTGCTGAGCGGCTGGGCACACGAAAAGCCTATCAAAGTTATGTGGATCGCTTCCCCAAGGGCCGCTACGTGGCAAAAGCGCTGACGATGCTGGATAAACTGACCTCGCGTGCTGGCGATATCATCAAAGACTGTAAGCAATGCCCTTCGGTTGTGATTTTGCCAAAAGGCAGCTTTGAGATGGGCGCTGCGGAGGGTGACCGGTTTGCCAAACCATCAGAAAAGCCGCGCCGCACAGTTACATTTGCAGCATCGTTTGCGATCGGCCAGGAGGAAGTGACCGTAGGCCAATGGAAAGCCTGTGTTGCTACGGGCGCGTGCCAATATGAGCCGCGCCAAGGCAGTGTAGATGCCGCGCCAGTGGTGTTCGTCAGCTGGCAGGATGCGCAGGACTATGCGGCATGGCTCGCGCGCACGACAGGCAAACCATACCGGCTGCCGACCGAAGCGGAATGGGAATATGCCGCGCGCGCAGCCGATAGCGGTATTTATGCAGCTGGCCGTGAAGAAAGCGCGTGTAAGCTTGGCAATATTGCAGGCAGCGAAACTAACGTGCCATGGCGCACCAAAACCTGTGAAGACGGCGTCGCCAATGGTGTTGAACCCGTTAAACGGCGCCTGCCCAATGCATTTGGTCTGTACGACATGATTGGCAATGCCGCTGAGTGGGTGCAAGACTGCGATAGCTTGGATTACCGCGACGCGCCAACGGATGGGCGGGCCAATGAACGCGGCATGTGCGGCTCGCGCATCGCAAGGGGCGGCTCTTGGATTTCCGGGCCGCGTGATTTTCGTTTGTCCTCACGGGCGGGGCGCATCAAAGGCGATACCGATGATACGACGGGCTTCCGCATTGCGCTCACCTTGCCAAAATAAGGCGCTGTACATGCCCTGTTCAGGCCCTTGCACTTACGCTCATACGCAGCTCTAAAGGGTTTAATGATGAGAACTATAGTCCTCACTGCCGCGCTATTAAGCGCTCTGCCGTTTGCGGCGCAAGCGCAGTCCTCACGCTGTGACCGTATGCCGACGGAAGAGGAATATCAGCGCTGCATCGAACGCGAAGGGTCCAACGAGGGTTTTGACCCGCGCGACATCGGCGCAGGCTCTTCTCAAGGGACCCCGCCGCCGCAGGACTTTGAACCTGCGCCCCCGCCTGAACCAGCCGAACCGATTGACACATTGCCTCCAGAATCGCGCCGCCATGTGCAGCAGGAGATGGCAAAAAAAGTCTATGCAAAAGTAGGGGAGTGGACGCCGCAGGCTCAGGATCAAGACTATGATTTTGAGCCAAGCGAAGCGGCCCAAAACGATCCGCAATTGCGCCAGCAGGAAGAGGCCGCGTTTGCAGATGAGCTTGAAGCCTATCATGACCGCGAACAACAGGCTGCTGGCGGCGGTCAACCTGGCGGACAGGAAGGCAAAAGCGAGCAGCCAGGCGGCGGCAATGTCGCTGTGCGCGGCGATGTGAATGAGCAAGGCACACCCGGTCAAGGCGGAGGTGCCAGCGGCGGCCAGTCGCGCAGCGTCCTTGATATTCTTGGCGATCTAACTGCGACTGGCACCGGGAGCAATACCGGTGATCAACCCAGCGAGGCCCAAACGCCTGGTCAAGGCGCCGCCGCAGGTGAACCTGTACAGATTGCTGGCGATGTCACGATTGACCGTGAGGCCGGGCAGGGCGCTGGCGCAGAAGGCCAAGGCGGCGGTGCTGGTGGGTCCTCTGCAGCTGAAGAGCAAGTTGGTGACGGTTCTGGCGCAGGCCAGGGCGAGGCCGGCAATGCCGCTGGCCAAGGCAAAGCGCAAGCTGAACCGGATAGCACCGCTGGCGGCGGCGATCTTCCGTTGGCAAGCAATGGCGAAAATTCGGGCACCAATGGAGCCCTACCGCAGGCTGGTGTTGAAGCGGGTCAATCAGGCGAACCGCAACAGACAGCGCAGGCAAGCAGCCCATCGCAGACGTCAAGTGAAGGCGGCTCAACCCAGCAAAGCGCGCCGGGTGCACCTAGTTTGCCGGGGTCTGAAAGCAGCAGCCCGCCGCCAAGCCCGCCGCGTCCCATCCCGTCCGCGGAAGCGATTGCAGCGGAAATGCTGGCGAAGCTATTCGGCGGCTCTGGTGAAGACGGGGAGACGCAGGAATTCTCCGATGCTCCCTTTGTCGATTGGAGCAATCCTGACCCCGAGCAGCAACCAAGCGCGCAGGCCGCTAGCAACGCGATTGACGTTGCTGCTCAAACAGCCCTGACTGAACCGCTAGAAACCCAATCATCTCCAGCGCCGGATGCAGATGCCCTTGCGCGTCAAATTGCGAAAGAAGAAGCGCGTCTCGCAGCGCTAGAAGCACAGGCGGCTGATGCCGCGCGCATTGAGGAAACACAGAGCCGGATTGAAGACCTGCGCGAAACCGAGCCGGTGACCGCTGCGCGCGCGCCTGATGCCCCTGTGAGCGCGCAGGCGTCGCGCCGCATTGCGGTTATGGGGCTGCCCTAAAAGATGGGAAAGCGCCTTGCGTTTTTGATCATGGCCGTTGCCAGCGTTTGCGGCACTGCGCCTGCTGTGCAGGCACAAACACTTTGGCAGCCGTTTTCTGCGATGGCGCTGGAAGAGGGGTATCGCTTTACCGTTGTTCAAACAGACGGTCAGCTCTCTATGAGTTGGCGGCCTTATGACCATGGTCGATTGCTAGAGACGACGCAGATTTCGCTGGACGGGCCGCGCGGCGCGTTGGAGGCACGGCCTGGGTCTGCGCAGGCATTGCTTGAGCAGGTTGCAACCGTGTTCGTAGTCTTAGACCCCAGTGATCAGGACCGCTTGTTTGATCAGCTTGTCGCCTTGCGCGCAGCGTTTGCCGATGCGCGGTTTGATCGGCAACGCTGGGAAGTGTATGTGCCGCGCAGCGCGGCCGTTGCCGTCGCCATAGTGAATGAGGAAGCTGATTTGGCCACTCAGTGGCCCAATCTGCGCGCGCTGCTCTCGCATCAGCAAACGCCGCCAACGGCAATTGCTGGCGCTCTTGCGCCCCACCTTGCCGCGCTGGCCCAGCGCAGCGGGGACCGTAAAGCGCTTATTGTGCCCCAATCGCTGATGCCCGCTTTAGAACCGGGCCTCAATGCCCGCGGCATCGCGGCTTTGCAGGCCTTTGGCATCTCTCTGTTTCCCATGACGTATCAACTCAGCCCTGAGGCCTCTTCCGCTTTTGCGTTGCTTTCAGGGTCAACCGGCGGGCGGGTTTTGCCGTGGCTCGATATCCCGCCGGGGTCAGCAGAAGCGGCAGCGACCTTTTTACCCCTGAGCGCGGGCGGTATGGCAGTGTTTGATATGCCTGCGCCGCCGTGGCAGCCCTGGAAAGAACCTGTACCGCTTATTGCGACCCTCAGCGGTGAAACCGGCGGTGTGTTGTCTATGATTATCCCCCGGCGCGCCAACGCGTGGGGCGATCTGCCCTGGCTGGTGATTGGCGGTCTGATTTCGGTTATTTTGGGCGGCGCTATTTTTATCTTCACCTTTGCAGCCCGCCTAAACGCAAAGGCGCCAAGTGCTGTCTTGATCGATCAATCCTCGGGCCGCAGCTATCCCATTCGCCGCTGGCCAACAACGGTGGGACGCTCCGATAAAGCGCAGATCACCATTGCCAATGCGAATTTACAGCCGCTCCATTTGCAGATTAAAGCCGTTTCTGGCGCCGCGGAAATGTCACTGGTGAATAAGGATGCAGGCGATCTTGTCATTGCTGGCCAAAGCACGCACGAGCGCGTGGTTGCATTGTCGACTGATTTTACGCTCGGCGGCGTTCCGTTCCGGCTGACGCTGTCGCAGGCAGACTAAAGCTGGCCGACAAGGCGCTCAAACCCGCGAAACCGGGCCCGATGGGCGCGCTCTGGCGGCGCAGTCAACCTGTAGGCTGGAAACCGCTTTAACAGGCCTATAACTGCGAGGCGTGCCTCCATGCGCGCGACATGCATGCCCGCGCATTGGTGCGCGCCTGAGGCAAAAGCCAAGTGCCGGTTTGGTTTGCGCGCAATATCGAATGTATCCGGATTTTCAAAAGCACTGGGGTCACGGTTGGCAGCGCCGATACACAGCGTGATGCGGCTGCCTGCTTCAATGATCTTCCCGCCTATGTTTGCGGTCTTGGTGGTGATCCGGTTTCCAAGCTGATTTGGGCTTTCATAGCGAAGGCATTCTTCAATGGCGCAATCAATCAGCGCCGGATCATGGATCAACGCTTGGCGCGCTTTGTTATGCTCAAAAAATAAGACTACCGCGCTGGCGATGATGTTGGTGGTGGTTTCGTGGCCCGCATTGAGAATGAAAATACAGTTGTGCAGCAATTCTTGCTCACTGAGCTGCGCGCCGCTTTCTTCGCCTTGAAGAAGGCGGGTGAGCAAGTCTTGCTCTGGGTCCCCTGGATTTGCTTGACGGTCCGCAATGAGCGTGCGCAAATAGGCAAGAAAGTCCTCCACCGCTGCGTTGCCGCGGCGCATCTCTTCATCAGTGAGCTGGGGTTCAAGCGCGCCCAAGATCGCCAGCGACCAATCGCGCAAAGGACCGCGGTCGCCATGCGGGACGCCCAGCAAATTGCCGATGACTTCAATAGGAATAGCAGAGGCAAAATCAGCGACAAAATCAACGCTTTGACCTGCGGATTGTTTTGCAGCCATGTTGTCTAAGAGCTGCTCAACCAGGGTCTCAACCTGTCGCTCTAACGCAGCCAGGGCCCGCGTCGACAGCGCGCCCATAATGGTTTTGCGCACGCGGGTGTGGAGCGGGGGATCATTGAACACAAGCGATGTCGTGTGGTGTTCATATAGCGGGCTCTCACCGTATTTGGGCAGAAACTCGGCGTGTTTGTCTGAACTGAACGTCTCAGTGTCGCGGTAAACCGCCATGCAATCGCTATAGCGGCTTAATAGATATGAGCCGTCTGGCATTAGCCGTACTGGGTCTTCCTCCCTCAGTGCGGCGTAGGTGAGGAAGGGGTCCGCATAAAAGCTGGCCGGCAAATCGCGTAAGTCAAAGTCGCCTAGCGCCATCGATCAAAACACCACGAACAGGCCAAGCGCTATGCACAATCCGGCAAGCGGGATGACTACCGTGAGAGCGCCAAGAGGTCCATAAGCCGCTTTATGGGTTTCGCCGCAGATGGCCCGGATTGTGGTGACCACATAGCCATTATGTGGCAGGCTATCGAGCGCGCCTGAGGAGATAGCGACCACCCTGTGAAATTCATTTGGGTTTACGCCTGCGTCTAAATAGCCAGGGGCGATTAACGGCAATGCAATCGTTTGGCCGCCGCTTGCAGAGCCAGTGAGCGCTGCTATCACAGTGACCGCGATGGCCGCGCCGATGAGTGGATCGCCTGGCATGGACTGCAAGCCCTCCAAAGCCAAAAGAAAAGCCGGAGATAGCTTCGCGATACTCCCAAAGCCGACCACCGCGCAGGTGTTGACGATTGCGATGACAGCACTGACTGCGCCAGCTGAAAAGGCTTCTGGTACCTGGATGAGGCGTTTGCGGCCCACTGCAACAGCGGCAATAACCCCGCTGCCCAGCGCCACCACAAGCCCCCATTTGCCAAGCCCGTTGCTGGGAAGGGTCTCGCCCAAGCCAAGCATCAGCGAGGGATATTGCGTGATCAGAAACACGGCGAGCACGGTGATGAGGGGCACCAGGCTAGCCAGCGCACTGGGCGCGTCATGCATGGGCATGTCTTCACGGTCATCATCGCGCCCAGCAAAGCACTCACCCTTTGCCACGGCCTTTGTTATCATAGATTTCAGCCAGAAATGACCTGTCACGGCCATCAAAAGGGCAACCACCAAGCTCACCTCCCAAGCTGCCGTGGCTTTCGTGCCGAGATATTGCATGGGAATGAGGTTTTGAATTTCCGGGCTGCCGGCAGAAGTCATGGTGAAGGTGACAGAGCCAAAGGCCATCGCGCCGGGAATAAAGCGGCGGGGCAGATCAGCGGCCTTAAAGAGGCTGACGGCCATCGGGTAGACAGAAAACGCCACGATGAAGACGCTGACCCCGCCATAGGTGAGGACAGCGCATGCAGCGACAACTGCGAGCACCGCATGTTTGATGCCGAAAGTATTCACCACCCAGTGTGCGACGGCATCTGCTGCGCCGGTTCTGCCCATGACTTCGCCAAAGATTGCCCCCAGCAGAAACATGAGGAACCAATCGGCAAAAAAGCTGGTGAAGCCTGTCATATAGCTGGTGGCGAAATCAGCGGCGCCGTCACTGGCCAGCGGGGGAAGCCAAGCAAGGCCGCTGGTAAGGGCGACAAGCGCTGCGCAAACGGGCGCGGCGATCAAAATATTCACCCCGCGCACCGTTAAAACAATCAGCAGGGCGAGACCGCCTATGAGGCCAATGGCGCTGATCATAAAGGTCTCCCACGTCAAACCTGTCTTCGTTTAGCGGGCCTTGTCACAAGCTCCAAGGCTTGAAATGCTAGGGTATGATATCGCGGTTTATCGCAGGAGCTTAAAATGACCCCAGACGAAGTTCTTTCCTTTTGGTTTGTTGACCATGGGCCCGATGATTGGTTTGGCGGGCCAAAGGCCTTTGATGATGCTGTTAAGGCCCGTCTGGGACCGCTGCAGCCCCATGCGGAGCGCTGCGAGCTGTTTGCCTGGCGTGCGACACCGCAAGGACGCCTCGCTGAGATTTTGTTGCTGGATCAGGTGCCGCGCCAGCTTTACCGCGGCCAGGCGCGCGCTTTTGCAAGCGATCCTCTCGCGCTCGGCCTAGCGCAGGAGGCTATTGCGGCCGGGCATGACCAGGGCTTTGGCCCCTATGAGCGCCAGTTTCTTTATATGCCGTACATGCATTCTGAGAGCCTCTCCATCCATGATGAAGCACGCCTGCTCTATGCGCAGCTACCGGAAGAAAACGGTGCCGCTTTTGAAGAAGCGCACCGGAAGGTCATCGAACGCTTTGGCCGCTATCCTCACCGCAATGCCGCGCTGGGTCGGCAATCCACGCAGGAAGAGCTTGACTATATCGCCGAGACCGATGGATTTTGAAGAGCCGTCTTTAGGTAGACATTAGCGCCCGTCACCGCCTTCTTCTGGGGCCAGCGCCTCGATCTCTTCGCCCTTGCGCAGTCCCTTAAACTCATCTTTGGTGATGGGCACAAACATGCCGAGACCGCAAGATGGACCTGGCATCAGGCGTCCACCAAAGTTCTGCAAGACGGTGATGATATCAACGTTGCACAATTGGGTGATGGATGTGGCGTAAGAAAATGACCGCTCAAATCCGAGGCGCGGACACCGGTTCGGCAGTTGATTGAGAAAATAGCCTCGCCCGCGTGTTTCGAACACGATGGTATTATCATCAATCACATGTGATTGCCGCAGCCGGCTTAGCGGTAGGCAGTTACGCGGTGTGCGGTCTAGAGCCTCTTCTTCTGGAGCCTCTTGAGCTGCCAAGGGCGCAGCGCTGAGTATGCTTGCCATGAGTGCCATTGTTATTGTCTTCTTCATCGTCTCTACCCGCTTGTCACTACATCCTGCCCCACCTGTAGCCTACTTAACATCATGACCCATGAACACCTGCTGAATGATTGCGTTATGGCCGCAAACCGTTGCGCAGCAAAAAGGTCCTAAGCTCTGCCGCCATGACGGCATAGCTGATCCCGCTTGGGTCGCTGAGGACTTTTTCCTTTTCAGCCTTTATTTTTGTTGAATTGACAACGCCAATGACCTGACCAGTCGCTGCGTGCAAAAGAGGGCTGCCAGATTGGCCTGGGTAAGCCGTCATGTCTAACTGGTAGAGTGCGTAGCGGGGCGCCTTGATAAAAGCAGCATCAAGCTGGCTTGCCCGCATCTGAGGACTAAGGCTTGGCGTCACCGCAGAAAGAATACCGCTTGAGACAGCCGGAAAAGGCCCAAGCGCGCTTGCGATGGGAAATCCAATGGAAAAGATCGGTGTGCCAGCAAGCAAAGGCTTAGGCGTTTCAATAAGGGTCAGCGCTGGCAGGGCCGCTTGGCTAACCGGTATTTGCAGCAGCGCAAGGTCATAGCGCGCTTCGCGATCCAGTAGCATAAGCCTGAGGCGTTTGGGCGCCCCCTTATTGGACGCCAGCACCGCAAAGTAGGTGGTTTTGCTTTTAGCCTTCGGGCCAGGCATGCGGATGACATGCGCGTTGGTGACGACATGGCGTCCATCCGCGACGACAAAGCCTGTTCCGACCAATTGGCCCGGCACAGCACTTGCGGGGTTGAAGCGAACGATGCCCACAACAGACGGGGCAGCGTTCAATACCTGGCGCGTCAGGTCTATTGGTACTGCAGCACTCGTAGTCCCAAAGAGACTGCCAATGCAAAAAAATAGCAAGGCGGCCGCCGCTTGCCTCCGACCAAATACGCTAGAACTGATCTTTCAGCTCCCGCGTCTTTGCAAACACGTCCACATCACTCGCGCCTGTTAGGTTAATCGTCTCGCGCAAGAGTGGTGATGTTGGCCGAAAAAACGGGTTGGTTTCCTTTTCGAGACCAATCGTGCTCGGAATTGTCGGAATGTTCCTCTCGCGAAGAGATTTCACGTCAATCATCCGCTGCTGCAAAGCCTCATTGCCTGGTTCGACCGACAACGCGAAGGCCCCATTCGCCTGCGTGTACTCATGGGCGCAATAGACGCGCGTTTCATCTGGCAAAGCGATCAGCTTTTGCAAGGAGGTCCACATCTGAGCGGGTGTGCCTTCGAACAAACGCCCGCAGCCCATGGCAAAAAGAGTGTCGCCGCAAAACAGCGCTGCATCGTCTTCAAACCAATACACAATATGCCCGCGTGTGTGACCGGGGGTGAAGAACACCTTCGCCTGCGCATCGCCAAACGTGACCCGTTCGCCGTCACTCACCTCAATGTCTATGCCAGGAATGCGCGCTTTGTCGGCCTTTGGGCCTATGATGGCGCAGCCTGTCTTCTCTTTGATGTCTAAATTGCCACCGACATGGTCCATGTGGTGATGCGTGTTGAAGATATGTGTAATGCTCCAACCGCGCGCCGCAGCAGCCTCTAGCGGCGCATCGACGACTGCAGGGTCGACAACGGCTGTTGCGCCGCTGCTGGGCTCGTGGATCATATACACGTAATTATCGTGCAGCACGGGGAGCTGTACGATCTCCAGTTGTCCTACCATTCGCCGATATTCTCCATGCTCGCCCACGGTTCACAAGGCTCTTTTCGTTTGCCTATCTGCAGCAACTCAATGGAAATATTATCAGGCGACCGGATGAAAGCCATAAAGCCGTCGCGCGGCGGACGGTTAATCGTCACGCCCTTGTCCATCAAGTCTTGGCACGTTTGATAAATGTCTCGTACGCCATAGGCAATGTGGCCAAAATTGCGCCCGCCATCATAGTCCGACGGGTCCCAGTTATAGGTAAGCTCAATTTGTGCGTCGGTTTGGTCAGGCGGGCTCAAGAAGACAAGCGTGAAGCGCCCTTCTTCCACATCCTTGCGCCGCTGCTCAACAAGCCCGAGTTTATTGCAGTAAAAATCAAGGCTTTCTTCAAGGTCTGTAACGCGCACCATGGTATGCAAATATCGCATGCTTTGCCGTGTCCTTTGATCGTTTAGAAATAGCTCTATCGCAGCATATCGCAGCCATCTTTGTGAAGATAGCCGCTGTTTTAGGTCTTCGCCTAATTGTCAGTCCGTAGGGATGAGAGAAGGGTTCAGGCGCTCTAGGCCAAACTCTAAGGTGATTGCCGGTTTTGCTTGCTTTTGCCAGCGTGCAATCGCGTCTTGCGATACGAGGCTAGGCGCACTGGTATTGATCAGGGGCAAGGTAGAAAACTGCGGATCCAGAACAACTTCGGTCGATGAGACAGCGCTGCTTTGCCAAAAAGGGTAGCGATCAAAAACGCGCCCCGCCGCTGCAACGTCAAATTTTGGATGATCCTGACGAACGGCGTAAATCACCAGAGATACAGTGACAATGGAAAAGGCTACGACGACTAAAGCAGCATATTTGAACATTATTTTCCCTGTTGTGGGTTTGCTATTTTCCGGTCGCCCCACCATATAACAAACTCGCGAGAGCGCAGTTGAGAGTGATGTGGCGCGCCTTGATCGGCGGTTGCAACATTTTTCGGACAATTGCCCTCAAACATCGACAAACTGCAGCGGAAAAGCCACTCTTAGTCTGCAGAATATAAGCAAAGAGTGGCATAAGGTGGTACAACGCATTGGCGGTGCAGGTGCAAAAAAGGGCGAGAGGCGCACTTACCGTCTCTCTATTGGGCATGATGTGCGCATCGTGTGAAACCCTCTCTGTATTTGATGGCTCTGCGGCAAATCAGGTGCCAGAGCAAGTTACCACCACGGTGGAAACCCCGCCCTCTGCCCCGGTTCCATCGCCGCCAAAAGGCCCTGCAACGGCGCGGCCAAGCCCCATCCCCAGCAAGGCTGTCGCGCTGAACACCCCGCTTCCGCTGCGCAAACCGGCGGTTACAAGCCTGGATGAAGCGCAAATTGTGGGCGCGGAGGGTGCCACGCTTTTGTCACTTTTTGGCGAACCTGATACCGTAACAACCAAAGCGCCGTCTCAAACATGGTTTTATGCAAGCGGCCCTTGCCGGCTTTTCATCCAACTTTTCAAAGACTTAGATAGCGGGGCCTTTCGCGCTTTAAAGTATTCAATCGAGGGCGGCAGCACGCAGCGGTGTTTGGCACAATTTGAACATCTCGGTTCTGCACAACAGATGGCGGACGAAACACCGCCTGAGCCTCTCGCCTTGACGGACGAGCTGAGTGAAGGCCGCTAGCAAAGCACTGAAAAGCGCCGAGACCGCGGGAAAACAGGAGTAAACAACTGATGCAAGCCAAACGCGCAAACGAGTTACAGCAAACTGTCTATGTCGTCGATGATGACGATCTATTCCGCGAATCCCTCAGCCGGAATTTGGTGGCTTTTGGTCACTATGTACGCACGTTTAGTGATGGGCAGACTTTTTTGGATCAAGTCGATGAAGCGGAAGGCGGCGTCATTTTACTCGATTGGAAAATGCCAGGGCTTAATGGGATAGAAGTTCTGCAAAACCTGCGTGAGACAGGCAATGAAATGCCCGTCATCTTCCTCACTGTTCTGGGCGATCAGATATATGAAGAGGCTGCTTTGGCTGGAGGCGCCGTAGATTTTATCGAAAAATCACGCAGCTTTTCCATCGTGCAGCGCCGCATTGAACTGATCTTGCAAGGCAACCGCGCGCAGCCATCGGGCGAGAAAGCGGCCCGGGAAGACCAGATTTTGGTTGGCGAAATGCTGATTGATAATGTGTCTCGCCGTATCCGGTGGAAGGACGAAGACGTTCCATTAACCTTAACAGAGTTTAAGATGGTGCGATTCATGTCCGAACGTGATGGCAGAGATGTTGACTATCGATCCCTATATGACCTGGTGCACGGCGAAGGCTTTACCGCCGGCGAAGGCGAACACGGCTACCGTGCCAATGTGCGCGCTTTCATTAAGCGTATTCGCCAGAAATTTCGCTCTGTTGACGAGGAATTCGATTGCATCGGCAACTACCCAGGCTTTGGCTATCGCTGGCAAAGTGAAGGCGCGGGACACGCCGCTTAGGGCCTTTGCCATAGCGCGAAAGGCGCCCCGCTATGGCTAACCTTGTGTCATTGTGGCGCTTTATCTCCCGTTCTTTAACGGTTCGATTGGCCGTTTTTCTCCTGGTTTTGCTGCTGCTTCCCATCTTCCTGGGCGGCACGCTTCGCTTGGTGGATAAACAGCGCAACGCCATCTTGCTGGATGCGACCGCGCGCGAGGGCCAGATGCTGACAGAAGCACTGCGCGATGAGCTCATGGCCTTCTCCCAAGAAGGTACGGGACCGCTTGAAGCGCAGCTTGACCGGATGGCGAGCACGTCGCGCTCGGTGCGCGTGTTTTATCGGCCTGACCCGCGCGACGGCGGGTTTTTCTCCATCGCAGCTGAACCGCGCCTTAGCAGCGACGCCATCGCAGCCGAGCGCGAGCGCTTGCAAACAGCTGGGCTGTTCGAACCACTCAAGACATCTTGCCGGGGCAACCGCCCCATTGCGGAGCGCTATCTTAACCAGAGCGGGGAAGAAGAGTTGCTGACATTCATTCGCCCGCTCGCGCTTGAGAACGGATGCTGGATTGTTTTGATTTCGCATAATGAGCCTGACCTTCTGCAAAGCAGTATCGGCCAGTCTTTTTGGAAAAGCGCGCCGTTTCGTTACGCGCTCATCACCTACGGTATTATCGCGGCGCTATCGGCGTGGCTTTTCATCGATATTTATCTCGATATGCGCCGTATTCGCAAAGCCGCCAAGTCCGCGCAAACGGGAACCCGGGGAAAAACAGATTTCACTAAGTTAATCCAAGTTCCAGAGCTGCGCGGCGTGACACTTGAAATTGACCGCTTGCTTGCGACCGTTGATGAAGGGCAAGACTTGATGCGCCGGGCGGCTGAGGAAAACGCTCATGCGCTCAAAACGCCCATTGCAGTCATTCAGCAATCGCTTGAGCCTTTGCGCGCTGAAAAGCGGGCTTTGCAGGAAAATGCGGCCATCTCGATTGATGTGATTGAAAAAGCAACACTGCGGCTCGACACACTTGTATCTGCCGCGCGCACGCTTGATACCGTTGCCGCAGATTCGCTCTCTGCAGTGCGTGAAGCTGTTGATGTGACAGAGATTTTGAGTCATTTGGTGGACAGCTATATCCCTGTTGCAGCCAATAAAAATGTTCGCATTGATTTAAGGGCGCAGCAGCTTTTGCGCGCGCTGGCCTCGGAAGAAATGCTCGAAACTGTTTTAGAAAACCTGATCGAAAACGCGCTAAGTTTTGCGCCCGATGGTACCTCCATCCATGTCCAAGCAGAGCGCGTAGAAAAAGACGTTTGTCTTATTGTCTCCGACTCCGGGCCTGGCGTTCCCGCTGGCTCAATCGAGAAAATATTTGACCGCTATTTTAGCCAAAGACCGGCAGCTAGCAATGGGTCTGCGCAGCTTCATTTTGGATTGGGGCTATGGATTGTGAAGCGTAATGTGGAGTCAATCGGCGGCACAATCACGGCTCAAAACCGCTCGCCCAATGGCCTGAAAGTAACGGTTACCCTGCCAGCAGCGTAACGGTTCTGCCCCAAAAAGGTCACTGCCTGCTCGTTAATGTTTCGCGCCTTTCTAGCGTCGTCGTCCCATACTCCCTTCCATAAGACGACGTAAAAAAGGCAAGAACAATGGCAATTCGACTTTTGGTAGGGGCTGGGCTGGCGATGACGTTACTGTCATCTCCCGTCAGCTTGGCTCGTTACAGCACGGACCTGGCAGCATCCTCTAGCAAGGGCAGCGCCGAGACCATGCAAGCGAGCTATAGCCAAACAGCAACGAACCATATGCTTGGGTTGGTCGCAATGCTGGCCCGTCCGGCGCCGGCCTTGACGCCAGGCGCGCCGGTTTTGACCCAGGAAGGCATTGCCGTGGGGCGTATTGAGGAAGTCGTGGTGCACCGAACCATCATTCAAGCAGTGATGTCTCTGCCAAGCTCAGCGATTGCGAGTAAGAGCGCTCATTTTGCCGCCGAACCAACCATGATTTTGGTTCCGGCAACGGCCTTTGCGACAGAAACTGGCCAAGCGGTTCTCGCGATCCCTGTTGAACAGCTGAGCCATATGGAGCGGTTCGTTCCTTAATGACACGTCACGTTATACAAATTGAATTTACGCCGAGGAAAAGCTGTCTTTTTGAAAGGCGGCGATGAGAGTGCGGACCCTGGGTAACCTGCCAACCGCCCAAGCCCCTACCTAGGAATATTTCGCACTTCTCATCATACTCCAACCACTTCGCGCGTAGATAGCCCGGCAGATCGAGTGTTTGATCTGCCGGGTTTTTTATTATTAGGTCAAGCGCTTAGAGATACGTATTGGCCGCGCCGATGCACAGACCATAAAGCGTGAACTGCAAGATGTGATACGCGGAGTTGACGACAAAGAGCGCAAAGGGCCTTGGCTCTAGTGCATAGCTGACGCCAAGACTGAGTGCGATCCAAAACAAGCCTGCCGAAAAACCAGCCATTGTGGCCAGTCCGAAGGTTGCGTCCCCCAAGAATGCGGCGAATATGACGGCGGATGCAAACATCGCCAGTGTTGAGACACTGAAGCGCTTTATCTTGCTGGATCGGTCTTGCCCGACCCGCGCTTGTTTCGGACCAGCCAGGCGCCACGTGTTGCCGAACATCCAGGGTGAATACCAGAGGGCTGCGAGCCCCAAGGCAGACATCGTCGCAAGCGCTGCACCGATCCAATTGATGTTTGCGCCCATAAGCTCTGCTACCTTGTATACTTATGACATATCACTACGAAACTGCTTGTTTAGAATGGCAGTTACGAGCCGCCGCGGCAGGACTTTAATTGCTGCAGCCATAACCTTATTGTGCACGCCGGGAATGACCAAAGTCTTACCAGATTGCATTGCTTTGATCGCTTTGGCTGCGATTAAAGATGGGTCCATCATATGGCCGCGTTGGCCATCAAATTCGGTGCCTTTCGTCATCCGTGTCGCGATCCCGCCGGGCGCGCAGATCGTCATCGTTGGACCAGTGGCTTTGGCCTCCTGTGCAACTGCAAAGCCGAGGCTGATGAGATAGGCTTTGCTTGCCCCATAGGCTGCCTGGAAAGGCATGGGCGTCTCCCCGCCCAGACTGGCGACGAGCATCATAGCGCCATCCCTTGGAAGTCTAGTCATGCATTGGCGTGCAAGAAACGTTGTGCTTGTAATATTCAATTTGAGCATCTGTTCCAAACGCGGCCAGTCTTGCTCGCTAAAAGGCCCTGTCAAAGTCGTCCCTGCGTTTAACACGGCTGCATCCAGCCGCTGTTGCTGGAGACTAGCCCACAGCGTCTGTACGCTATCCATATCAGCAAGATCGCAAGGGGCGATCTCAATCAGCCCTTTTGTTTCATCGCGCAGCGCTTCCAGCGCATCTTTGCTCCGCGCAACGGCAATCACTTTTGCGCCATGTTCTAAGGCCAGTTGCAGAGCAATTGCACGGCCTAGGCCAGAGGAGGCGCCTGTTACCAAGACAGTTTTGCCGCTTAGGGTCATCGTCATGGCCGACTGCCCAGGCCGGCGCTAATCTGCTGCGTCAAAGGCTTGCACTGTTGCATCAGGAGCTTGGTTATCCATATCTGCAAATAGCAGCCAATGGCCAAATGGATCGCGCTTATAAACGAGCATGGAGCGCCCGGTGACCGTGATGGGAGCCTTCTTTCCAGCATCGATTTCCATCTTATAGAGTGACACCAAATGGGCTATATCGCCAAAAATACGGATGCTTTCGATTTTGAAATCGATTTCGCCGCCAGTCGTGGTTTCAAAGCTCTTGGCAAAGTAAGCGCGTATCGTTTCTCTTCCGACCAAAGCAGGCGCGCCATTGGTAAACAGCATGGCATCTTCATGATAGAGGGCCATCATGCCTTCAAGATCGCGATTGGCATAAAATGCAGACCACTGTGCGGCAGACGCCGCGATTTTTTCCTCAGGTAAATGCCCATCAGCCAGCGCGAAAGCGGGCGCTGTGAGCACAGTGAAGATCAAGGCAAAGAGGCGCGCCATGCTATGGTCCTGTGTCGTGTCTTTTGCTGCATGATAGCAAAGCGCCACGCTAGAACAACCGTCCCAACTGGTATTCACTGCTGATGTTGCTATAACCTTGAATGAGATGGTATTTGGCTTTGTTTGCGGAGAATTGCCATGCAGCGCACGCGAATCGTGTTGGGCGGATTGGTCCTTTGGGCAGGGCTCTTCGTCTATTCGTTTTTCTCAACCCAAGGCGTGGAGCCGACGGGCGATGGCTTTACACGCGGTATGAACCGTGTGAGCATTTTCATGAGCTGGCATTTTGCAGCGTTCGTGGTGTCGATTGCGGTCATCGTCGCTGGCTGGCCGCTTGAGAAGAAGCTACACAAGTGGCTATCGCGCTTGCCAGTCTTAATCCACGTGCTCGCCGTGATCGGAGTCATTGGCACGGCGGTCTTCTTCTACCAAAAGGAAAAGGCCGAGGCGATGAAAGCGCATGAACTGGAAATGCAAAAGCCACCAAGAACGCCCACCAAAACACCTTAATTCAAATGGGCCGTCCGGTCTTTTCCATAAGCATTCGGCGGAATTTGCGCATCCCGCCGACCCATCGGCCATAATTTTCTGTCTTTCTGCGCCAGTAGCCCAGCACGGTGTCATGCGCTGTGACGATAAATTCGCCAGCCTCAGCGCCGTCAAATGTCATGCTGGCCACATCATCGGGCTGCAAGACGCCATCGACACTGGCAGCGCCGCCTTCCACAAGCTTGATCAAATTGGTGTTGACGGCCTGCGGGCAGAGCAGGGTGACGCCAATACCGTCATCGCCATGCGTGATGGCCAGGCTTTCGGCAAATCCAATGGCAGCATGTTTCGTTGTGGAATACACTGCGTCGCCCGTTTGAGTGATCAACCCAGCTGCAGATGCTGTAATAATGAAATGCCCTTCGCCCCGCTTGATCATGGAGGGCAGGGCCGCACGCGCGAAATAGACATGCGCCATCACATTAATGCCCCAGGCGAGCATCCATTGGTTGTTGGTTTGCGATGTCGCCATCCAGTCTGGTCCATCGGAAAAGCCGACCCCGGCATTCGAGCATAGGACATCGATTTGCCCATGGTCCCCAAGTGCGCGCTCAACCATGGCTTTGCAGTCGTCTTCGTTTGAGACATCGCAGCGCATCGTCGTGACGGCGCCGCCTGCCATCTGCGCGGTTTGCGCAAGCGCGTCTTCATTCACATCACAGGCGTAGACCGCCTTTGCGCCGCGCGCGATAGCCTGTATGACCATGGAGCGGCCAATGCCGCTTGCAGCCCCTGTGACTAAGACTACGCTGCCTGACATTTTCATGATTTATGCCTCTTTCGCCGCGGCTTTAGGCGCGCCGTAGAGGCTTAAGATATTGTCTTCATACACGCTTGAAATTACGTGGCGCCGAATTTTTAGAGATGGCGTCATTTGCGCGTTTTCGATTGTAAAGGCTTGGGGTGCGATCACGAAGCGCCGAACTTTCTCTGTCACGGTCAGTTTGTTGTTGATCCTGCTGACAGCTTTATCAAGTGCAGCGCGCAAATCAGCATCTTCAAAGAGGTCCGCTAAGTCCCCATCCTTGCCCGTTTTGCGTTTCCATTCCACCATCCAGTCTGCGTCTGGCACCAAAAGCCCCACCAAATACGGCCGCTTGTCGCCATACACCATGGCTTGGCCGATTTCGGGCTCTAATGCGAGCATGCCTTCCACGCGCTGAGGAGAGACATTGTCGCCTTTATCATTGACAATGATGTCTTTCTTGCGGTCGGTAATATGGATGTGGCCGTCGTCGTCCAGCATTCCCACATCGCCGGTATGTAGCCAGCCATTTTGCACAGCCCGCGCGGTCGCTTCGGGGTCGCGCCAATAGCCGTGCATCACCAGTTCACCGCGAACCAAAATCTCCCCATCGTCCGCAATTTTCACGTCCGTATTATCGATCGCCTTGCCCACGGTATCCATTTTGTTGGAATAGCGGCGGTTTACAGCAATGAGCGGAGCGGATTCCGTTTGACCGTAGCCTTGCAGCATCATGAGGCCCAGAGATGCAAAAAAGTTCCCAACTTCCGGGTTGAGCGGCGCGCCCCCTGACACCAGCGCCTTCACCCGCCCGCCAAAGCTTTTGCGTACAGTTTTGCGTACGATGCGGTCCAAAAGCTTGTTGAATAACTTTTCAAAGAGGTTCATCTCGTGCGGACGGTTTACTGCCTTTTCACCCAGCTCCAATGTTCGCTCGAAGAGCTTGGATTTCAGGCCGCCAGCTTTTTTGATGTCGCGCTGAATTTTATTGCGCAAAACTTCAAATAGGCGCGGCACAACAACCATGATCGTCGGGCGCGCTTCGCCTAAGTTTGTCGATAGCTTATCAAGGCCTTCAGCGTAGTAAATTTGCGCGCCGAGAATAATGGGCAGGAACTGTCCCGCCGTGTGTTCATAGGCATGGCTGAGCGGCAGAAAAGATAAAAAAGCATCCCCGCCGATGCTGAATTCATCCACGACGGCAGCAGCGCCCGCGCAGTTATGTAAAATAGCGCCATGATGCTGCATGACCCCGCGCGGCGCGCCGCCGGTGCCTGAGGTGTAAATCAAGCAGGCTGTATCTTTGCGTGTGAGCCGCTGCGCGCGCTCTTCAAGATCGCTGACTTTCGCTTTCGTTTCTTCAATCAGGCCCTGCCAACTATAAATGTCCGCATTTAAGCCCTGCGTTATGTGGGGCTGCTCAATGGTGATGACAAAGCGGATATGATTAAGATCGTGCGCCACAGGGAGCACATGCTTGGCCAGCTTACGATCTGACAAGATGATGGCTTTCGCGCCGCTATCTTCTAGCACATGGGCATAGTCGCGCTCGGTGTATGTGGTGTAAACCGGTACAGTAATTGCCCCAAGCGCCATGATGGCGAGGTCGGATATGCACCACTCAGGCCTATTGTTGGCGATGATGGCCACCCGGTCGCCGCTTTCAATTCCCAGTTTTTCCAGTGCGGCGGCCAATTTGGCAACTTGAGACGCCGTCTCACGCCAGCTGATCGGACGGTACTTCCCGTCCACCTTGTGCCATAAAAAAGGTTTCTTCTTTCCAACGGATGCCTGGTGAAAAAACAAAGTAACCAGGTTGGGCCACTCTTGCTGATAGACTTCTTGCGCCATTCTTCGCCCGTTTCTTGAGCCTTATTATGATCTCTATTTAGCGCCATGTAAGGCTTTTGTCGCGCTTTACGAGGACTGTTTTGGTTGTTCTGCTGCGCAAAGGTGACAGGTTTTTCCGAAATGTTGCAACGCACTATGCATTTGCTAAGCCGTTTGCTATACGGCATTTTTACGAAAAGACTTTGATATAGAAAAGGGTCGATACCCCCATGACCGTTCCGTTTCTTCAGGTTGCCAAAATGGGCGCCTACGTCATGTCGCAAAAGCTCAAGGGCCGGGATAAATATCCCCTTGTTTTGATGCTTGAGCCGCTTTTTCGCTGCAACCTGGCCTGTGCTGGATGCGGTAAGATCGACTACCCGGATCAAATCCTAAACAAACGCTTGTCGGCTGAAGACTGCTTGGATGCCGTTGATGAGTGCGGCGCGCCCATGGTGGCAATCCCAGGCGGGGAGCCTTTGCTGCACAAAGAAATTGGCGAGATTGTCGCTGGCATTATCGAGCGCAAAAAGTTTGTCTCGCTTTGCACCAACGCTCTTCTGCTTGAAAAGAAACTGCATCTGTTCAAGCCGTCGCCTTATCTGTTTTTCTCCGTACATCTCGATGGTCTTGAAGAAGAGCATGACCAAGCGGTCTGCCAAGAGGGCGTCTTTAAGCGCGCTGTTTCCGCCATCAAGGCCGCGCAGGCTGCCGGTTTTCAAGTCAATGTGAACGCGACAATCTTTGATAATATGACGCCCGAGCAAGTGGCGGATTATCTGGATTTTGCCACAGGCATGGATGTGAGCATCACAATCTCACCAGGCTACGCTTATGAGCGCGCGCCTGACCAAGAGCATTTCCTTTCGCGCCAGCGCACCAAGACGTTCTTCCGCGATGTGTTCAACATCGGCAAAAAGCGTGGCACCTTCAAAAAGTGGAACCTGAACCATTCAGGTATGTACCTCGACTTTCTAGCCGGGAACCAGGATTTCAAATGCACCCCCTGGGGTATGCCGACGCGTAACGTGTTTGGCTGGCAAAAGCCCTGCTATCTGCTCGGCGAAGGCTATGTCTCCACCTTTGACGAACTGATGGAAGAAACCGAGTGGGATAAATACGGCACGGGCAATTACGAGAAGTGCGCAGACTGCATGGCCCATTGCGGCTATGAGCCGACCGCGGCACAAGTCGCTGCTTCCAGTCCGCTCAAAGCCCTTGGCGTGTTCTTACGGGGCGTGAAAACCGAAGGCCCAATGGCGCCAGAAATCAGCTTTGAAAACCAGCGTTCTGCTGAATACATGTTTGAGCAGCAGGTTGACGAACAGATGGCGACTATTGAAGCTCAGGAAGACGTCGCTAAAAAACGCCGCAAGGTGAAGCTTGGCGATAAAAAAGTCGCTTAAAGCCGGCTGATACCCGCTGATCGCTTATTGCCTTTGATCCATCCGATCGGGTGCTGGTAGACGGCTGCTTCACCTCGCGTGAAGTCCGCTTAGTGAGCCAGAGATATGTGTGCTGTTTCAAGGCATAAAAGCGGCATACTGGATAGGTATGCATGCTGCAAAGGGGGCGTCGATGAAAGCGGTAACCTATAAAGCCAACGGCGAACCTTGGGATGTGATTGGCGTTGAAGATGTCCCCGAGCCGCAGCTTAAAATGACGGGGTTTGGAGACGTTTCTGACTTCCGGCAAAGTCCATCCTGCTGAACTTGATACAGACCACGGACCCCGGTTCAAGTCCTGCTTTGCGGCGGGCGGAATTGCTTCAGGCTACTCTAGTTGCTGCCAATCCTGTGAAAGAAAACCGAGCAGCATGTCGTTTGTGTCCCTAAGCGCTGCGTCCAGCCATCTCCGCGCGCACACGTTGGCGCAGGGTGTCGATGGGGACGAGTTTGCCGCGGTGTTCGAAATGCCAGAAGGTCCAGCCGTTGCAGGCGGGCGCGTTTTGGACATGGGCGCCAATTTTGTGGATGGAGCCGGTCGCATCCGCGCTCACGATGGTGCCATCGGACCGGACGCGCGCGGCGTGGCGCCGGGTTGGGCCATAGAGCTTCATGCCCGGTTCTACAAGGCCGCGCTCGACCAGGGAGCCGAAGGGAACGCGCGGGGCTTTGCGGGCGTTTTCGGTCATTTCCAGCGCGCCTGCTGGCGCGGTCTCAACGCCGCTAATGCGCGCTGATGCGACTTCAATATAGCGTCGTTCACGCTCAAGGCCGATGTAATTGCGGCCGAGTTTCTTTGCCACCGCGCCTGTTGTGCCGCTGCCAAAGAATGGATCGAGAATGACGTCGCCAGGTTCGCTGGAGGCCATCAACACACGGTACAGCAGGCTTTCAGGTTTTTGTGTGGAGTGGGCCTTTTCGCCATCGTCCATCCGAATGCGTTCATTGCCGCTGCAAATGGGCAGATGCCAATCTGAGCGCATCTGGACATCATCGTTCATGGCCTTTAAGGCGGGATAGTTAAAGGTGTAGGATTTCTGGTCGCTCGACTTTGCGCACCACAGCAGTGTTTCATGTGCGTTTGTGAAGCGGGTTCCGCGGAAATTTGGCATCGGGTTCGTCTTGCGCCAGACTACATCATTTAAGGTCCAATACCCCAAATCTTGCAGTATAGCGCCGACGCGGTAGATATTGTGATAGCTGCCGATAACCCAAATCGTGCCGGTATCTTTCAGCACCCGGCGGGCTCCCGTTAGCCAGCGGCGCGTAAAGTCGTCATAGGCGTCAGATGTTGCAAATTGGTCCCAGCTGTCGGTTACAGCATCGACTTTTGAATTGTCCGGGCGGCTTAAACTGTTTTGCAGCTGCAAATTATAGGGGGGATCGGCAAAAATCATATCGACGCTTGCTGCCGGCAATTGGTCCATTAGGTCGATGCAATCGCCCTCTAAAATCCGATTGATTGGCAGTGATTTCATTTGCGGCCCCATGTGCGGCACTCCTGCATTGCGTTCTAGCCCCGAGTCGCGCCGACCATGATTCGCGCCGCGACTCACGTCAACCCTTTGAGATTCCTAGGATTCTCAAACAACTAAGAACATGAGAGTGCAGAATTAGAACAATTGGTTAACACATCATTGACGCAGCGGTTTAAAGCTCCGCCGGTGATGGGGGCTTGGGCCCACAAGCTCTAGAGCTTTGAGGTGGGCGCGCGTACCATATCCTGCGTTGCGGGCCCATTCATAAGCAGGGTAGGCCTTGTGCAACTGTTGCATCAGTGCATCACGGTGGGTTTTTGCGATAATGCTGGCTGCGGCGATGGAAAAGCACAGGCGATCTCCGCCGATCACTGCTGTTGCAGGGCAGGCTAGCTCACCGGGCACTCTGTTTCCGTCAATCAAACAGTGATCGGGCGGGGAAGGCAGCGCGGCGACGGCCTTGGCCATTGCGCGCATGGCGGCGTTTAGGATGTTGATACGGTCAATGTCTTGGGAAGAGACCAACGCAATACCCACCTGCGCTTCACGCTGTATAAGCTGTGCAAGCACCGCCCGCTTCTTTGCAGAAAGTAGTTTTGAATCGCGAAAGCCAAGGTCTTCAGTCAATAGATGTGGCGGCAAAATGACCGCTGCAGCGCACACTGGCCCGGCCAGACACCCCCGGCCGGCCTCATCAATGCCTGCGACATGGCCACCAATAGCAATTTCTCGCTCACCAGTGGGCAGTCGATGTGTCTGTGTTTTGCGCAGTGTCATTGCGCTAGCTTTGCTGACAGAGTGCGCGCAGGCAAGGGTCATAAAAAAAGGCCCGCACATCAAAGACGGCGGGCCAGGTTTAGAGGTGAGAGCCCAGGTGCGGGCAAAGCCAGTCTCTGGGCTCTACGTGCGGGCGGCAAGATGCCTCCAGCACGAGCAGGTGTACCCTGGCAGCCTATGTCTTAGGCAATATGGCTGCGGTGAATAGTGCGTGCAGCGCGGCGGCTGCGACGAATGGAGCGCCGGCGCATGCCTTCGTCGTGGTAGCTCAATGGATTTGTTGGTGTTGTAGGTTGGTTGGTCTCAAACATAATCTCTCCTGTTTTTCCTAGGTGGAGGCGGGTCAAGGGGACAGCCCCGCCTCCGATGGGTGTTGTTGTACTATGGTGTATTGGTGAAGTCAAACACTAAATCAAGAAAATGACCTCGCGCTATTTCCAGTGTTTCTCGTTGGTTAAAATAAAGAGAGCTGCGCTGGCTCTGCGTGCGGCCGCGGTCCTTGCCGTGTCGCTCGTTTTGGCCTGACCGCCTTGCAACTTGGAAATGCCTCTGTGTCAAACACATCACTTGGCAAGGCCTGCCCGCTGGCAAGGGAGAGGCCATTGCGCCGCGCTGCTGCACGAAAGCGTTTGGCGATCAAGGCCGCGACGGGTCCTTCTCCGCGCATCCGGTTGCCAAAGCGAGGGTCATTCAGCTTGCCGCCGCGCATGGCGCGCAAAGTGGATAGAATGCGGCTTTTCCGGCTGGGCACATGTTTGCTCAGCCATTGCTCAAACAGCGGTGCCACATCTCCCGGGAGGCGCAGCATAATCCAGCCAGCGCGCTTGGCGCCTGCATTGGCTGCCGCGGCCAAGATACGCTCAATCTCGTGGTCCGTAAGCCCTGGAATGACAGGCGCGATCATCGCGGATGTCGGAATACCTTCTTGCGCTAGGGCTTCAATGGTCTTCAGCCGTTTGGCCGGCGTTGCTGCCCGTGGTTCCATCTGGCGTGACAACTGATGGTCCAGTGTGGTCACAGACACACAGACCTGCACCAAGCCACGCTGGGCCATATCTCGCAGCACATCGATATCATCCAAGATGCGGTCACTTTTGGTCGTGATGGCGACCGGGTGATTGCGGCGAGACAGCACGTCCAGGACAGCGCGCGTTAATCGCAGTTTGCGTTCAATCGGTTGATAGGGGTCGGTGTTGGTGCCCATGGCAATAACCTGCGGCACATAGCCAGGGCGCGTAATTTCTTCTTCCAACAAACGCGCGGCATTTGGCTTTGTGAAAATCTGCGTTTCAAAATCCAGACCCGCGGAAAGCCCCATATAACTGTGGCTTGGGCGGGCAAAACAGTAAATGCAGCCATGTTCACAGCCACGATACACGTTGACAGATTGCTCAAAAGGCACATCGGGCGATGTATTGCGCGTAATGACGGCGCGCGGTGTTTCTCTATGGAACTGCGTCGGGGTGGCCTGGGTTTCATTGTCTTGGGTGGACCAGCCGTCATCAAATCGGCCGCGCTGATGGGCTTCAAAGCGGCCACTTTGATTGTTCAGCGCCGCGCGGCCGCGCGCTTCAAACTGCGTATCCAGCATGTGTTGCTCCTTCCATCTATCTTCTAGCAGACAGAAAAGAACAAAAAAAGAACATTTTTATCAGGAGTGCGCTAGCGCTCCGTCAAACGCGGCATCAATTCTACGAAATTACAAGGCTTGTGGCGGCTATCAAGCTGATCTTGAAGGATTTTGTCCCAGCCATCTTTCACTGCGCCGCGTGAACCGGGTAGGGCAAACATATAGGTGCCTTTGGCAACCCCGCCAAGCGCGCGGCTTTGGATGGTCGAAGTGCCAATGGTTTGAAAGCTGACCCAGCGGAACAGTTCGCCAAAGCCTTCGATCTCTTTTTCCATCACGTCCTTAAACGCTTCAGGGGTGACATCTCTGCCGGTGACGCCGGTTCCTCCGGTTGTGATGATGGCATCAACCTGCGGGTCATCGATCCATTGAGACAGCAATGCAGTAATTTTGGGAACGTCATCAGAAATGATTTGCCGGTCTTGAACGCTATGCCCAGCCTGGGTAATGCGCTCAGCGAGCAAAGCACCGGAGGTATCTGTCTCTATCGTTCGGGTATCAGAGACGGTGGCCACGGCGATTTGGATGGGCGTAAAGGGTTTGCTTTCATCGATAGGCATTGGCGCTGACCTGTGTGTTTTGGGGCATGGCCATTTGTTTTAGCGCGTCTGGGCTATCGCTTTCAATCGCTGGCCACAGCCCGGCTGCTAGGCGGTCGAGCGTGGTTGTTTCCAGCCCCATGGCCGTGCGGTAAATCCAATAATTGGCTGAGACCTGCTCCACATAGGCGCGCGTTTCGCGCAGCGGAATATGCTCGATGAACCACAGGGGGTCGCCGCTATCGATGTTTCGCCTCCACTTGTTTACATTGCCCGGCCCGCCGTTATAGGCCGCGAGCAGGTACAGCAGGTCGCCATCGGTTGATTTGTGACCTTTGAGATAGTTCACATAGCGCTGACCCAAAGACATATTAAATTCAGCATCATAGAGCATGTTCTGCTTGTCGCGGATTAAGCGGCGGTCGCGGCCAATATAGCCTGCCGTGCGCGGCATAACCTGCATCAGCCCGCGCGCACCCGACCGGCTTCGCGCTCTCGCTGCAAAGCGGCTTTCTTGCCGAATAAGCGCGAACAACATGGCGGGATCGGTCTGAAATCCATCCAGAGGCTGCCAGCTGGGAATGGGATAGAGGTTCAGCAGCGGGGCTTTTTCGCCTTTGGGCGCACTTTCGGCAATACGCAGCTGTGCCTGCGGCAAGTCTAAACTGTAGGCAAGGGCCAAATAGGCTTGATAGTCGGCATTGTCGGCGCGGTACCAGCCAGCAAGGAGCTCAGCATCTGCTAAGTTGCTTTGGCCCACTTGGCTGAGCGCGACGGCGCGGCGCACGCCGCGGTGGGCGCGAATGGCTTTCCAGGCACGCGGGGTGAGGATAGGCGGGCTCCAATCGCGCAGGATTTCAATGCCCAATTGGCGCGCTGCAATGAGGCCGTAGAAGCTATCAGGCGCAGCGGCGTAGGAAGCGCGCAGCAGAGCGCTAACGGCGTCCACGCGGCCGGAGCGATATGCTGAACGCGCGGCCCAGACGCCGCCAGCGGCCGCTAAGTCATCATATTGACTGCTAGTCAATACAGCGGAGAAGTGGGTCTGAGCCACCTCATAGTCGCCGAGTTTCCAAGCTGCGAGCGCTGCGCGCCAGTCGGTCGTAATGCGGGCAGGGCGCGCAATAGGCGCTGCGCTTTCCAGCGCTGCCAGCCCCTTCTCCGGCGTGCCCCAGGCAATCCAGGCTCGGTTTAAAGCTTCGCTTAAAAGCCCGACATCTGTGTGGCTTAGGCGTTTCTTTTCATATTCAGTGAGAATGCGGCTACCGGCTAGCGTTAAGCGATCGTTGCGGATATCGCGTGCGATGGACCGCTTGATGGACGCATTGGACCGGCGGTCGCGAAACTGTTTGGCAGCCTCCTCGCTGCGGCCTTTGCGCTTTGACGCTACCGGGCGTTTGGGATAGCCGGCGTTGCCGCGCCGTTTCACTGCCAAGCGATAAATCCGTTTGGCGCCTGGGTGATCCGCATAGGCGGCCATCCATTTGCGTAATTCACTGTACCGGGACCGATAGGCCGTTGGGTGCAAATAGCGCTGGAGTAGGACATGGCCCATCAGCAACCGATCATTTAAGCGTTTGATGTGTTTGTCCGCTGCCGTGAACTTTCCGTCCGCTTGCAGTGCAAAGATGTCGCGGTAGAGCTGCACATCCCCGGCGCTTAGTACGCGCTCTATTTGAGACGAGGCCGCGTTGACATTTGGTTTGATGATTGGAGCGGAATGCGCGCCCGACTGCGCGAAGGCTGGCGCAGCGCAGCACAGCGCAGCGAGAATGAAAAGCAATGACCGCATCAGCGCAGCTTTTCTTTCACTGCCAACATATCTTGCCACACAAAGCGTTTGTGTCCGGGTTGGCGCAGCAAGTAAGCCGGATGAAACGTTGGCATCACAGGGATGGTGCTATAATCGCGCCATCGCCCGCGCAGCCGCGTTATGCCATCTGTTGTATCGAAGAGCGCGCTGACGGGCGTTGCGCCCAACAAAACGATCGCTTTGGGCGCTTTGAGGGCGATATGCCGCTTTAAGAAGGGCAGGCAAATTTGCATTTCTAAAGGTGTCGGTTTGCGGTTGCCCGGCGGACGCCATGGGACGAGATTTGTAATATAGGCCGCCTTACGAGCCGTGCCGCTGGCAGCTAAAATGCGATTTAGCAGCTGACCTGCAGCGCCAACAAACGGTAGACCTTGCAAATCTTCATCCCGGCCCGGCGCTTCGCCAATGAGCATCAGGGCCGCATCTTCAGGGCCATCTGCAAAGACGAGTTGCTGGGCCGTGCGCTTGAGCGCGCACCCTTCGAAATCATTCATCGCCTGTCGCAGCTCGCCCAAGGTTGTGCATTTTGCTGCGATTTTCTCTGCTTCATCTGCTTGCGCGAGCGAACTTGCCGCGCTCGATGTCGCTGCGGGCATGGTGCTTGGGGTGGTTTGCTTGATCGCTTTTGGCGCTGGCGCAGGTTGCGCGCTCCAGTCAGTCGGCGCTTCTTCAAGGATGGTGTCGACACCTGCCTCTGCTAGCCACCGCAAGGCCGCTGCTGCGCGCGGCGCATCATAGGACTGCTCTGCCATCGTCACGCTTTCTGCTCCCTGCCAAATGCAAATTTCTGCATCTTTATCGCTTCTGCCCACAGTGTTGAACCATTGGTTTTGGTTCCGTGCCAAGCACCTATTGGGATAGTTGATCCCGAGACACTTAGACGTTAGCTGAAAACACCAACTAGGGCGTTAGCAATAAAGGTTAATCTTAATTAAGAAAAATGCGGCGCTCTGGCATTTGACCTTCGCGTATGAATTCGCCATTTTGCGGCCAAATGATTTTGTTTTTAAGCGTTGGCATAGCCATATGAGCTAAGCAGGCTGATGAAAGGATAAGAGAGTGGAGCGCGAATCCATGGAGTTTGACGTCGTCATCGTTGGCGGCGGAGTGTCAGGGCTTGCCTCTGCAATTCGGCTGCGCCAGTTGTCTGAAGACCACGGCCATGACCTCAGCGTTTGTGTGCTTGAAAAAGGCTCTGAAGTTGGCGCCCATATTCTTTCAGGGGCGGTCGTTGACCCCATCGCTTTAGATGAACTCTTTCCCGATTGGCGCGAAAAAGACTGCCCCATGACGGTTGAGGTGAGCGAAAATCACCATTGGTTCTTGCATGACGGCGGCCATCGGGAGATGCCGCACTTCGCGCTTCCGCCGCTTATGAATAACAAGGGCTGCTATACGGTCTCTCTTGGCAATTTAACGCGCTGGCTTGGCGAGCAGGCGGAGGCCATGGGCGTAGAAGTCTACCCCGGCTTTGCCGCTGCGGAGGTTCTCTATCATGACGATGGCACGGTCAAAGGTGTTGCTACAGGCGACATGGGCATCGCCAAGGATGGCACGAAAAAAGACAGCTATGAGCCGGGTATAGAGCTCCATGCCAAATACACCTTCTTTGCAGAAGGTGTGCGCGGCAACTTGTCCAAAGAACTGATGGCGAAATTTAACCTGCGCGACGGCAAAGAACCGCAGACCTATGCCATCGGCATCAAAGAATTGTGGGATATCCCGCCCGAGCAGCATAAGCCGGGCCGTGTCATCCATACGCAAGGCTGGCCGCTCAAAGACGAAGTCGGCGGTGGGTTCATTTATCACCAGGCCGACAACCAGGTCGCGATTGGTTTCGTGGTCGCACTGGACTATAAAAATCCATATTTATCACCCTTTGATGAGATGCAGCGCTTCAAGACCAACCCCGCTGTTGCCGCTATTTTAAAGGGCGGGCGCCGCGTGAGTTATGGAGCGCGCGCCATTAATGAAGGTGGGCTTCAATCCATTCCTAAGCTTACCTTTCCTGGCGGCGCATTGATTGGCTGCGCTGCAGGGTTTGTGAATGTGCCGCGCATCAAGGGCAGTCACAATGCCATGAAGACCGGCATGCTGGCCGCCGAAGCGGCGTTCGCCGCGCTGAAAGCTGGCGGTGAGGGCAAAGAGGAGCTTACTGCTTATCCAGAGGCCTTTGAAAAAAGCTGGGCCTACAAAGACCTGCACATGGTCCGCAATGCGCGTCCGTCCCTGTCTAAGTTCGGCATCACGCTGGGCACGCTTTATTCCGGACTTGATCTTTGGCTGAATAATTTGAGGCTCGGCTTCTTAGTGCCATGGACGTTTGGCCATCCGCACACGGATCATGAATCGATTGATAAAAAGCAGCTGCATCAACCCATTGACTACCCAAAGCCAGATGGCGAGCTCACATTTGATAAGTTGTCGTCTGTTTTCCTCTCCAATACCAATCATGAGGAAGATCAGCCGGCGCACCTAAAGCTCAAAGATGCAAGCATTCCGATCGAACATAATCTCGCTCTGTATGACGAGCCAGCGCAGCGATATTGCCCGGCTGGTGTTTACGAAGTGGTGCGCGAGGAAGACGGCACTACCCCGCGCTTTCAAATCAATGCGCAGAATTGCGTTCACTGCAAAACCTGCGATATTAAAGATCCAACACAGAATATCGTGTGGACGGTGCCTGAAGGTGGCGGCGGCCCGAACTATCCAAATATGTAAAGCACGTTGCAGCCTCACTCTTGCCGGTTTTGGAAGCGTTAATCGGGTGTGCGGTATAGTGAAGAGCCTGTGAAGGCAGGCGAATAAAGAGGGTCTGGATGTTTGCAGAGTTAGCCTGCTTTTCGAAGCGCGGTTTAAATCGTTGGGCGCGTTCCGCTTTTGCCATAGCCCTGTGCGCAGTTGGCGCCGCGGGCTGCGAGACCTCTAACTACGGGTTTGCCGGTTACGATATTCCAAGCGGTCCGCCGCAAAGCGCATTAAGCGACTATCTTGCAGCTCAGCATGCGCGCTACGATAACGCGACGGTATTGGCGGCCGACTATTATCTTGCTGCGCTGTCTCAAAATCCGGCGAATTCGCCAGTTTTAAGAGACCGTGCCTATAAGCTCCTGATTTCTGATGGACGCTTTTCAGAAGCTGCTGACCTCGCACCATCTCTGAGCCGCGGCAGCCTGTCCTATAACTTGTCAAAAATGGTCGCTGTTCTCGAAGCGATGAAAGGCAAGCGTTACAAACAAGCGCTGACGCGTTTGGATGAAGTGAATGGGACCGGGTTTGACCTGTTACTAAAGCCAATTACGCGGGCGTGGGCGCATGCTGGGCGTAAGGAGCGCGATGAGGCGTTCAAATCCTTAGAAGCGCTGAAAACGCAGCGCGCTTTTGGCGGTTTCTATCTAGAACAGAAGGCCTATCTCGAAGCCTATTTTGGCGATTGGGATGATGCGAAAGGCACATTCAGTGCAGCCTTGCAGGAAGGGCGGCAGCTGTCCTCGCGCGGTATCCTGGATTATGCAGCGCGCTTGTCTCGGCGCGGTGAGTTTGACACGGCTGTTGCCGCGGTCGATACGGTCCTCAGCCGCGCGCCGCGTATTGCCGAATTGATTTCAGCGCGCCAACAGCTCTCAGCCGGCCGCGCTTTTCGGCCCTATGTGAACCAGCCTGCCGACGCTGTTGCAGAAGCGCTTTACCGCACATCGACAGAGCTCGTTCGTAAACCCACAGCCACATCGGCAATCGTGTATGCCCGCCTCGCAACGCTTTTGCAGCCAAACCTAACGGCGGCCTATATTTTAATTGGCGACGTATACGCTGCTCAAAGCCGCTTTCGCCAGGCGAGTGCAACCTTAGCGGATGTGGACGAGACGGGGCCTCTTTCGACGATTTTGATTTCGCGCAAGGCTGCCTTTTATGAACAGCTTGATCGCACGGATGATGCCATCGCTGTGCTTCAGCAGGCTTTGGACCGCGAGCCAGGCAACACGCTCTTGCAATCAGAGCTGGCCGAACTCAGCCGTATTCATGAACAATTTGACCAGTCCATTGCGTTATATGATCAAGTGATCGCAGCAACAGACCCACCAGACTGGCGGCTTTATTATGGCCGCGGTATCGCACATGAACAAAATGGTGATTTCGTTAATGCAGAACCTGATTTGCGTCAGGCCTTGGCACTGCGACCCGGTGATGCCTTGATTTTGAATTACCTGGGCTATTCCTTGCTTGATCGTGGGCTAAAAGTTGAAGAAGCGGTAGCGTTGATTGATGCTGCCGTCGCCGCAAGGCCAAATGATGGCTATATTGTTGACAGCCAAGGGTGGGCTGCTTATCTGCGCGGCGACTATGAAAAGGCCGTTGAGTTGCTCGAGAAAGCCGTAGCCCTTGTGCCTGGAGATCCGACGATTAATGATCATCTTGGCGATGCCTATTGGAAAGCGGGGCGCTACATCGAAGCCCGTTTCAAGTGGCGCCAGGTGCTAACGATGGAGCCTTCGACAAAGCAGGAAACGCGGATTGCGCAAAAGATTGATCTCGGTCTTACACTGGCAGACAGTGTTCGAACGGGCACTCCGGTAACGCGTTGAATCCAGCTGACTGCCATGGCTGATTTGGACGGAACAATCGTATCGAAACGCGTGCGTGAATATGCACCAGCTAAAATCAATCTATTTCTAGAGGTCGTTGGAAAGCGCGCTGACGGATATCATCATCTTCAATCGCTGATGGTATTTTGCGACGTTGGCGAATATGTCGAGGTCGCGCCGGCGGCTATCTCGCAATTTACAATTGGCGGGCCGATGGCATCAGGTCTGATGCCTGGAAACGATAATTTAGTGCAGCGCGCTGCGAAAGCGTTCCTAAATGCAGCGGGATTGACGCAGCCAGTCGCGATCCATCTCCATAAAGACATGCCCGTTTCATCGGGAATTGGCGGCGGATCGGCCGATGCAGCGGCTACTCTTAGAGCGCTTGATCTGCTGTTTAATCAGCCGTTAAGCCGCAGTGAGCTTCTGTCTATCAGCGCGAGCCTAGGCGCGGATGTACCAGCCTGTTTCTACAGTGCCCCCATGTGCCTAAACGGCGTTGGTGCCGAGCTGACACCGGCCGACCTGGCGATAGAATTTTCCTATATCGTGCTTGCTAACCCCGGTGTTGGCATGTCGACGCCTGCCGTTTTTACGGCGCTTGGCGCTGGGCCCTTACCTCAGGTTGTGCCAATTCTGGACTCTAAATGGACCCTGGCAGCCTGCATTAATCGGCGCAATGACCTCATGGCGCCTGCTGTTGCTCTTTGCCCGCAAGTTCAGTCTTGCCTTGATGCCCTCACAGCTTTGCCGCATGTTCGTTTGGCGCGAATGTCTGGATCTGGTGCCACCTGCTTTGCTGCGTTTGAGAGCGAGCATCATGCTGCATCGGCTGTGCAGGGTCTGCGTGATCGGTTTCCAGAGTGGTGGATCGCTTCCGGTGCACTGCAATAAACAACCCTTGCATGTGATTCGCACTTTGGGTACACGCTGCTATAGTTAATTTTAGTAACGTTTTCTTAACTGTATTTGCTTAACTCCCCGTGATTAGAAGGATTTAGGGCGACTTCTATGCGCAAGCGTTGGATATTATTAATGACCGTTTTGGTCGGCAGCATTGCTGTTCCCGCTGGCTCTTCAAGCTTAAATGGCGCGGTGCAGCAATCCAGCGTTGGTGCGCCTTCATCCGCCTCTGCAGCGTATCTTTTGGAAATCGCGAACACACTTTCTGGAGAGTGAGGCGCTATTTAGCCATCCATGGTGGCTCTGAACCCGCTTACAGGGCTTTTTTTGTTGGTGATTTCAGGGTAGCACTGCGGCTATGAAGACACCTCACATCATGCCTATCAGAAAATGGCGCTTGAAACACATCGTCAACGTTGTTTGTTTCATCTCTCTCATTTCCGAGATGTCGCTTGCCATTCCTTTGGTGCAGGCCCAAGCAATTCCGCCAAATGTGCTGCAAGAGTTGCAGCGCCAAAGTGGCAGCACCGGTGCGCGTCAGCGCCGGGTCTCCCCGGTTGATCAGTCCCGTGATGAGCAAAGTTCAATGCGCGCTGAGCAGGACTTTGCCCAAGAGCAGCAACAATTTGATCTAGAGGTTGCCGAGACTGAAGAGCCTTCAGCGCTTGAGTTGGACTACCGCATGCGGCTTGGAATCGAGGATTTGGAGCAGTTCGGGTACGACCGCCTGGTGACCTCTGCGCAGCGGTTTTCAGCTGATGCATCAGGACGAGTGTCTGGAAACTACGTTGTCGGCGTTGGCGATGAATTCGCCGTTATATTGCGTGGCTCGCAGCAGCAAGACTATTTGACCCAGGTTGATAGCGAAGGTCGTCTTATCCTTGACGGCATGTCGCCAGTTCCCGCGGCTGGCCGAAGGCTTACAGACATCATCGCCGATGTCAGCACCAAGGTAGCCGATACCTTTATTGGGACTGATGTTTACCTATCTTTGGCGACCCTGGAACGCGTGACGGTCACCGTTGTCGGTGAAGCGCAGGCCCCTGGCAGTTTCCAGCTTGATAGCCAGCAAACCGTGCTCGATGCGTTGATGCGCGCTGGCGGTATTCGCAAGACGGGCAGTTTGCGCCAGGTGCGATTGGTGCGAAATGGCCGCAGCGACATTATTGATTTGTACGGCCTATTCCGTGGTGAAGCTGGCGTTGATTTGAACATTCGTGATGGCGACCGTGTTGTTATTCCGCCCGTTGGAGCGACGTATGCCGTGGCTGGCGAAGTGCTGCGTCCTGGAATATTTGAGCTTCCTTCAGGTGTAACTGGACTGTCTGCACGCACGGCCATGAACGTTGCGGGTGGGTCGCTGCGCCCACGTGGGTATGAACTCATTGTAAACCGATTGGACGAGGCAGGCACTGAAAGTGTGCAGCCTGTTCGCGCAAGCAGCCGCCTGATTGAAGGGGATGCACTGGTTGTTGTTCGGACAAGCGCGCGGACAGCGGGTAAGTTGTCCATCTCTGGTCATGTCGGAGCACCTGGTATTCGCGCGCTGGCCACTGCGCCTACGGTCGGAGAATTGTTAAAACGCAGCGGTGGCTACTTGAATGCGCCCTACCTACCTTTTGCTGCGTTGCTTCGTGAAGATCCTATCTCGCTAACGCGCACATATGTCCCAGTGAACTTGCTTAGCCAGGGACTCAATGGGCTAACAATGCCCCTTCGCGGCGAAGACGAGCTGATTGTGTTTGGCGCGGGTGCGGTAGACTTTCTGTCTTCTAACGATGTGCGGCAAGTTGTGCTGTCGCGGGAATACACGTCTGATTTGACCTGTGAACCTCTTTCGGAGGTCGCCAATTTAGGCCAAGAGTTACAGACTGATCGCTTCGCAGCCGTTTTGCGCGGCGCATTTGTCCTAGAAGGTGACGGAAAAGCAAAAATTGCAAACGTTGGTGCGCTGGCGTCTGATGTCCCTGAAAGCAATGATGCGCAGGTTCAGCGTTCCGTCACCGATCAACAGATCGAAACACTCGGCGAAGAAGAGCAAGCCGCCTTACGCGAACGTCTCTGCCCCAGTGTCTTTGATGAGCATATCGGTCTCTTGCCGTTTACGTTAGAGCATGTAGCCACGATCACCGGCGCTGTGCGTAAGCCAGCTGTTGTGCCTGTTGCTGGAGAGGTCTCTCTTAGTAATCTAGTGACGGTCGCTGGCGGATTAAGCTTTGAGGCGTCCCTTGGCAATGTCGAGATTTCTTCACCGCGGATGGCGGAAGGAGGCATGCAAGTGGACCGTAGTTTGTTCGACTTAACCAAAACCCCGCTGGAAACCATTATGATCAGCAGGGGATCAGCTGTGACAGTGCAAGCTCTTGCCAATGAACAAGAGCCTGGTACAGTATTGTTAACGGGCGAATTTCGCCAACCTGGCGTTTACACCATTCGCCGCGGTGAGCGGCTTTCTGACGTCATTGCCCGCGCAGGCGGCGTGACAGAGCGCGCTTATCCCTATGGCGCCGTGTTTACGCGCTCCAGCGTGCGCCGCGCGCAGGAGCAAGCTTTCAAACGAACTGCGCGCGAAATGAATGCCGCGCTGACAACAGCAGCGCTGAAAAACAATGTCGATGCCGATGCGCTCGCTGCGGCAAGAGAATTGAGCCGGGACATGGAGTCCGTTGAAACGCTTGGACGCGTTGTCGTGGAAGCTGATCCACGTGTTTTAGAAGTGCGCCGTGATCTTGACGTTGTCATGGAGCCGGGAGACAGGCTCTTTTTGCCAAAAAGGCCAAACCATATTTTGGCAATGGGTGATGTACTCAACCCTGGCGCTCTGCAATTTGTACGCGGTAAATCTGTTGCGCAGTATCTCTCAGAGACTGGCGGCATTCAGACATCCGCTGACGAGAAACGCATTTTCCTCGTTTATCCAAACGGCGTTGCAAGGCCTTTACCGCGCAGGTTTTGGGGCAGTAGCCGGGAAATTGTTCCCCCTGGCAGTACCATCGTTGTGCCCAAAGATACCGATCCGCTTGCCGGTTTGCAGCTCACGCGTGAGGTCACGTCCATTTTAAGCCAACTGGCGCTTTCCGCGGCATCTTTCGCGGTGATATTTAGCAATAACTAAAATTTATTCTCTTTTCGGCCAGAAGCGTTGTGTGCGGCCCTTAAGCCGGTAAACAGCCAGTCCGCCCCACTCGTGGATTGCGCGCTGGAATACTGTTAGGTTTTCAATTCTCCCGCCGTACGCTGTCCAGCTTTTCCAAAAGGTCACTTTCCGTGTCAATGGCGGCGCTGGTGCCGGTATGACCTCAATATCGTACGCCTGAAAAGATAGCAGTGCGCGCGGCATGTGCGCAGCGGACGTGACCAGTATAATGGGCTGTAATATCGCTTCTTTAGCTATGTATGCTGCCACATCACGCCCATTTTCATAGGTGTTTTTTGCATTTCCAATGAAAGTCACTCGCTCGCTCAACCCGGCACGGCGATAAATCTCCATCGCCATAGCGGCATCAGATGTATGCTCGCGTTCAAGCCCGACTGCAAATAAGACTGTTGCGTCTGGAAAAGCGGCGAGCAAACGCATGACTTCAAAGTATCGTCCATGCTGATCATTCAGCATTACAGTGTGATTGTTCGCGGTCCTAGTGGCGCGTTCTGCGCCGCTGAGGTGAATAATGATGGGACTTTCCAAATGTGACTGTGTTGAAAAAGTGGGGAATGCTGTCTCTAGCGGCCAAACGAGCCAAGCGGCGAGGGGTGTCCAATAGACAACGCTAAAACCCGTCAAAGTGAGAATAGCCAACGTACGCGCGCGTTTACTTGGCTGGATGAAACACCAAATCGCACTGGCGGTCAGCAGCGAAACAATGATCCCGATCGAAGAAGGCATAGAAAAGTCCCACTATTTGGCAATAAAATCTTCAAGACGATTGGCATATTTGATGAGATTGCGAACGCCAAATGCGGCTAGCGTGCGCTGCCTTAATATTTCCGCAAATCATTTGCATCTTTTGGGCAAGCAAGGTATCGCCACAAACTCTCAACGTCGTTTTCCGTTATGATGTGAACGGCCACGCAGATAGGTTGATCATGTCCAATCTCGTACTTATCAGCCTAACTCTTTTAGCTCTGGTAGTGTGTGTGTTTGTATGCCAGCTGGCTGAGCGAGCCGGAACCTGGCTGCGTGTCATTGACTATCCAGATGTAACCGGCGGGCGCAAGCGACATATGCGTCCAACACCGCTTATGGGTGGTATCGCAGTCTTAAGCGCTATGGCTGCGACAGCCCCGCTTGCAGTTTGGCTGTCAGGTCCCGTCAATACGCAGGCCGAAGCCATGGTCGCCATCGCCGCTTTAGTGGGCCTTTTTGCGTTCACAGGGTTTATCGATGATCGCGAAGAGCTATCGCCAAAAATTCGTTTGGTTATCATGCTGCTGGGTGCTGGCTTTGTCGTGCACAATCAGCCCGCGCTAACGGTTCAGTTCCTGCATTTTGATTTCCTACGCAACGCTTACATCTTGGGCGGCTGGGGTATCGTTTTCACGCTTCTTGCTTTGGTTGGTCTAGCCAATGCGGTCAACATGGCTGACGGAAAGAACGGTCTTGTCATTGGTATGTGTCTTGTGTGGAATACGGTTTTACTGCTTTTTGGCGCGCCGATTGTGATTCCCATACTGGTGTTGTCACTGGCGGCGGTTAGTGCGGCGTTCGTGTACAATATGCGCGGGCGGTTATTCCTAGGCGATACAGGCAGCTTCGGTCTTGCCTGCTTTTACGGCCTGATCGCGATCTACAGCTACACCCAGAACTTTGTGCGCCTTCCCGCCGACGTTATTGCGCTGATGTTCATGGTGCCGGTTTTGGACTGTTTGAGGCTTATGATCTCGCGCGTGCTGCGCGGTAGTTCGCCCTTTTCTGCAGGGCGTGACCATCTTCACCATCATATTGCAGCCTCCGTAGGATGGACATCTGGCTTGTTCCTTTACCTGGGATTGATCGCTGTGCCGCTGGCGCTGCGACTAGTCTTTCCAGAATTTGCAGGCGCCGCTGTTGCTATACAGGCCAGCGGATATTGCTTTGTCTTGAGCATCTGCGCTTATGGTGCCTATTCCAATATGAGAGATATGGCCGCTTAAGCGTTTGCATTCTCGTCCTGCGGCAATGGGAAATGTGCAATTGTCCACTAAAGGCATTTACTCTGCCTAAAAGAGCGGCTAAAAACCGCGCTCATTGTTGCTGGTCGTCGTTTCAGCGGCGAGACATGTTGGGGTGTAGCCAAGCGGTAAGGCAGCGGTTTTTGGTATCGCCATGCGCAGGTTCGAATCCTGCCACCCCAGCCAGTCGCCACCTTGGTCGGTTTTGTAGGCTACCGTGACGCACCCACAGCTTCCAATTGATGACATCTTAGCGGATATCTTGCATGGCTTAGAAACGGTGCCAAACGCGATTGTCATTGCGCCGCCTGGCTCCGGCAAATCGACTGGCGTCGCGCCTGCGTTGCTCGAGGCGTCTTGGGCTCGGCAAGGCCAGGTAATCCTTGTGCAGCCACGCCGTGTCGCCGTCCGAACACTGGCCAGCCGCCTTGCCGATTTGAGCGGTGAAGCACTTGGCGGGCGTATCGGGTATCAAATGCGTGATGAAACGCGCCTGAGTGCGCGCACCAGGCTTGTTGTCATGACGCTGGGTATCTTGCGCAGGCGTATTTTGGCTGATCCCAGCTTAACCGGTGTGTCGGCAATCGTGTTCGATGAGTTTCATGAGCGCTCAATCGATGCAGATCTTTGTCTTGCCTTTGCCCGCGACGTTCAAACCAGCCTGCGCAGCGACTTGCGCCTCATCATCATGTCCGCCACCTTGGACCGTCAGTCCATTCTGCCAGCATTGCCGGGTTTTTCGGTTTTTGAGGCCGATGGCAAGGCCTTCCCAGTGGAGACCGTTTACCTGCCGCAAGCCGCTCAAACGCGGCTAAGAGAGGCGATTGTCAATGGTGTCGCTCAAGCGCTGAATCAAGCTCAAAGTGATATCCTGTGTTTTCTGCCTGGGGCTGGTGAGATACGTGCCGCGCAAAGGGCGCTCGAAGCGCGGTTCGGCGATAGCGATATTGCCATCATGCCGCTCTATGGCGGGCTCCCCTTTGCAGAGCAAAAGGCTGTGATAGCGCCGCATGATGGCACACTAAGGCGCGTTATTCTGGCGACAGACATTGCCGAGACCAGTTTGACCCTGCCGCAAGTTGATGCCGTTGTCGATGCGGGGCTGCGACGCGCGCCGATAACAGATATAGCGCTCGGCTTAACGCAACTGAAGACAGTGAAGGCCGCTAAAGCGAGCTTGGATCAAAGGCGCGGCCGGGCAGGGCGAACCAGCCCCGGGGTCTGCTACCGCCTGTGGGCTGAGGAAGAAATGATTGCGCGTCCGGCAGCTGACGCGCCAGAGCTTGTTACACAAGATTTGACAGATTTTCTGCTCGCCTGCGCTGATTGGGGCGCTAGGAACATGGAGGAGCTTTCTTGGGTCGATCGCCCTCCGGAGGCATCTTTAGCTGCGGCGCGCGTGCGTTTGTCGCAGCTTGGATTACTTGACAGCAATGGAACAATTACCGCGCAAGGGCGGCTCGCTGTTCAGTTTCCTTTGCCTGCAGACTTGGCTGTTTTCCTCCTTTCCAATGCAGGGACGGAGCATGCCCAATTGGCCGCATATTTATGCGCGCTCATGGGGGAAGACAGCCGCGGGCTTGGTACAAAAGAAGGGGATTTAGAGCAATCTTTGAACTGGATTGCCGTCAGCAAGGATAAACGCGCTCAGCGTTTACGCAAGCGGGCGCAAGGCTGGCTTAAGACAATTGAAGACAAAGCTGCAGCACCAGCGGCTGCGGCATCATTAGGTGCCGGGCTGGCACAGGCGCGTCCATGGTTGATTGCCCAGGCGCGCAATGGCGTCGATGGCGGCTTTAAACTGGCCAGCGGACGCGGCGCTTTCGTTGATCCCCTCTCAACCCTTGCAAAAGCGGCATATCTTGTTGTTGGCGATGCTGTTTTATCGGGTACAGACGTACGCATTGTAACCGCCTGGCCCCTTACCAAGTATGATGTCGAGAGTCAGCTTGGCTCGTTAACGGAAACGTCGGACGACCTTCGGGTCGCTGCCAATGGGGCGGCCGCACGAACGGTGACAACAAAGCTGGGCGCTCTAACGCTGGCGCGCCGTCAAGAAAAGCTAGCGCCAGGGCCCATGCTCGCCAAGCTTCTGTGCGAACACATCATCCAAAGGGGTTTAGAGAACTTGCCTTGGAGCGATCGTTTTTATCACTTGCAGGCGCGCAGTCATTTTGCCCGAAGGTACGATACCACTTTGCCAGATATCTCGTTTGCGGCGCTTTTAGAAAGTGTTGACGTATGGCTGATGCCAGTGCTCGACAACGTCCCTTCCGTTGCTGCTCTGTCAGGCCAAGACTTAGAGCAGGCGGTGAGCGGTATGATAGCGTACACAGACCGAGTGACCATTGATGCGTTGGCGCCCAAATGTATGACGCTGCCAACAGGCCATAGCGCTGAGATCGCTTATGAAGAAGGCCAAAGCCCAGTTGCGGCAGCAAAATTGCAAGCCTTCTTTGGATTAAAAATTCATCCCACCGTCGCAGAGGGCAAAGCCGCTCTCACGCTTGAGCTGCTCTCTCCAGCAGGGCGGACCCTGCAGACAACGCAGGATTTACCGGGCTTTTGGCGCGGCAGTTATGCCGCTGTACGAAAGGAAATGCGTGGACGGTATCCCAAGCACCCTTGGCCCGAAGACCCGCTGTCGGCCAAAGCCACAATGTCGGTCAAAAAACGAGCTTAAAGGCCGCGGTTACCATAGCTTAAGTGTGTGAGCGTGGTGCACGCTAAGCAGCGAGCCTGAATATCGCCTGTTTCCAATTGCTCAAGCCCTGCTTTCAGCTGCTTGAGCGGGCCCAGGACGCCGACCGGTAAAGCAGCGCTTGGCAAGGAGGCCGGTTGGTTCAAGGTACTTCCTAAATAAGGCTGAACACGTTCGAGTATCTGTTGAAGCGGTGAGGGTGGGTCACTCAACATGATCCGGTTATAGTCTTCAAGGCCAGCAAGCTCCGCTGCGACTTTAATCGCTTTATCTAAGTCGCCAAACTCATCTACTAAGCCCCGCTCAAGCCCTTGCTCTCCTGTCCAGACGCGGCCCTGGGCTATGGCATCGACCGCGTCAATCTCCATCCCGCGGGCGTCTGCCACTAACGTTAAAAATTGGCTATAAGCCTGCTCGACTTGAAGCTGCAGAACATCTTTTCCCAGCGGACTAATGCCGCGCGAAAAGCTGAAAGCATCTGCCAGCGGGGCTGTGCTCACGCCATCGGAATTCACACCGATTTTCTCCAGCGTCGTCTCAAAGGATGGAGCGACGAGGAAAACACCAATCGAGCCAGTAATGGTTGTTGGATGGGCAATGATGCGATCCGCCGCAGTCGCGATCCAATAGCCGCCAGAGGCAGCCGCACCGCCAAAGGACGCGACAATGATTTTACCTTTTGCTTTGGCAGCCACCAGTTCTTGGCGAATGATTTCAGACGCAAAAGCGCTTCCGCCAGGCGAGTCTATGCGCAAAACGATGGCTTTAATTTTATCCGCTTCTGCCGCGCGCCGAATACGCTTCGCCAGCGTATCCCCGCCAATCGTTCCAGCAGGTTGTTCCCCATCGAGTATCTGGCCTGACGCATATAAGACAGCGACGCTGTCTCTGCCCGATTTTAAGTCAGAGGGGATGTTGCGCAGGTAGACGCGGTAATCGATCGTGTCGTAGTCTTCCCCATCGCCAAAGCGTTCGGCAAGGGCGCTGCGAATACCGCTGCGCGGCAATAGCTCAGACACGAGCCCTGCGTCATAAGACCAGCGCGCACCGTCGCCGCCAGCGCTTTGCAGTCCAGCGAGCGGGTCATTGACGTAGGCTTCAAGCGCCGCTTGCGCAGGCAGGTTTGACGAGACCGTTTGCAGATAGTTGCTCCACAGGTTGGCTAAAAAGGCGCTGTTGGCTTCTTTGGCTTCATCAGACATCTGGGTGCGCGTATAGGGTTCAACAAAAGACTTAAAGGTCCCCGCGCGGAAGGCGTTAACAGTCACACCATATCTATCGAGCACGTCTTTAAAATACAGGGGATAGACCCCGTATCCGGCGAGGTTCACAAAACCCGATGTATTCATCAAGACCGTGTCAGCGAAGCTGGCGAGGTAAAACTGTGGCTGAATGAAAAAATCACCATGCGCGGCAAGGGGTTTGCCGCTGTCTTTAAAGGCCTGAAGGGCAATGCCGATTTCGGTCAGTGCCGCTGGGCTGGCGCCAAACATGCGGTCGAGTTTTAAAACGGCACCTGTGATGCGGTCATCATCTTTGGCTTGGTAGAGCGCGCGGGTAATGTCGTGGAGGCGTGATTGTGCCTCTACTGTGCCAGCTATACCAATAAGCGCTGCAGGTGATACGTCTTCCATTTCCTCAACGACAAACCCTTCGATAGAAAGGTCCAGGGTCGTGCCATCTGCAATGAAGAGCGCTTCTTTTTCCTGAGTGCTTGCAGAGAGGATGGCGATGAGTAGCGCTAAGGCAAGTGTCCCGAACACCATCACAGCGGACACTTTCAGCAGCGTGTAAATCCACTTTAAGAGGCCACCAATAAATTTAAAGAAAGCTTGCATTGCGTACTCGCGTTAGCTGCACAGTATCGTCTACGGGTTAAACCAGCGCTGCAGCGGCGGCGCAAGTAAAAGCCAGGCTATGCGCCAAAATATGCGCTAGATCATCTTGAAAGCCGGTTGGCGTATTTCTTATGGCCGCGGCGGCCCTTGGATGTCGCCTTGGCGTTGTTCTAGCAGGATTAAACGTTCTTCTCCCGTTAGCCGCTTCTCAGGTGATAAAACATCTAAAGACCAGCTGCGCGCATCAAGCACCTTGGTCGTGTTTGATTCATCTTCGTCTCGCACATCTTGCTGCAGATTGCCTGCGCCCGGCAACGCAAGAGTCTTTGGGATCGGGATGCGGGAGCGTTCTGTATCTTGGAGGACAAGGACCACTTGATCCGCCCCGGCCGCTTGGCGCGCACGTGCCATGGAAACAACGGAGGACGGCATAGCTTTCAGCATTGCCTGGCGTGCGCCAAGTGGTTCGCCATCTGCTTGCGACCAGCGCTTTCCGCCTACGTCTGTGAGCACCATGGCGATCTCGCCATCTTTAATTGACGCTGTGAGTGTATTCCCATTGGTTTGAAAGGCGCCAACTGTGCCGCATGGCCCGCAATATGTGAGTGCCAGATCGCGTCCCGCCAGCGTATCGTTGATGACGCCGTGCAGCGCTAAAATGCGCAGTGGATAGATTTTCGTCACGTCGCCGCGGCTTACGCTCAAGACGGGCTCTAGCCCGCCAACATGCCCCGCCAGATCTAATGGAACAAAGCTGATTTGGGACGGCGCTGCGTAGTCACTGGCCTGCGTCGGACCGCAAAGCCATAGTCCGGCTGCTGCAATTGCAGCCAATAAACGAACGCCCATCACTTTATACCTCGCGTCCCTACTCAGGCGTATATGAGCCGATGGAAAAGCCGAAATCGACGGGTGGCTTTTTCTTCTCTTCGTTCTTTTCAGTTTTGACGACGCGAATTTTTGCATCGCCTTTGCCAGCCACATACTCAATGCCGCGCTGGCCAAAGATGCCAAAGGCAAAGCTTGAGAACTCAAGGCTATAATCATTTGCGCTGCGGCTTTCGCGGGTGAAAGTGACTGCGAAATCTTGGCTTCCAGGGAGCACAGCATCGCGCCCGCCAGGTCTGCGTCCAATGATCATGCGCATGGGGCGGTCATCAATAAACTGAATGGACGCTGATACGCCTGACAGCGGCCAGCTATATTCTCCAGCTTTCAGCGACATGGAGGCAAAGCGGACCATTTGCGTTTCCCAAAAGCCTTTTGCTTCCTCGCGCACCTTTGGAACGAACAGAACAAAGCGGCCCGTGATGCGTTCAGCAGGCACCTGCGCCTTATCCGCGTTCTCGCCAATGGCTTTGATGTCGCTTGCTGTGAAATCAATTTCCACCTTGTCGAAAAAATCGATGGGGCGTTTGCCTTGTTCCTCTTCAGCAGCAAAGCTGTAAGGGGCAAGCGCAAGGCTAGCAAAGACCGCAGCCAGCAATCGGATTACACTTTTCATTTGGAAGGCACTCCCACCATTGTCACATATGTTTCTACTGCCTTTACAGCAGCCATCTTAACGCACCATGAGTGTGTACATAGGCATTGCGGCGCAGAAATGACAAAAAACATTTCCAGGAGCACTTTTCATCCCCTTTCGGGTGTTGACTTGATGGGAGGGTAGACCATATCCGGGGTGTCGTTAGCACTCCTAGCTTGTGAGTGCTAACGGGTGTGACACACAAAATCGAGCTTGCCGCCATTGTCGGCGGTTAGCCGATGCCAAATAGGAGGTAATTGATATGGGCTTTCGTCCCTTACACGACCGTGTCCTGGTTCGCCGTCTCGACAGTGAAGAAAAAACTGCGGGCGGCATCATCATTCCGGATTCGGCTCAAGAAAAGCCGCAAGAAGGCGAAGTGATCGCCGTTGGTACTGGCGCGCGTAACGACTCTGGCGACATCACGCCGCTGGAAGTCGCTGCGGGCGACACCATTCTGTTCGGCAAATGGTCCGGCACAGAAGTGAAACTCGATGGTGAAGAGCTCATCATCATGAAAGAATCCGACATCCTCGGCATTCTCGACAAAACCGCGGCGGCAAAAGCAGCCTAAGCGGTTTTTTCGTTTCTGACCCCCATTATATTTTGAAAGGAACATTCACATGTCCGCAAAAGACGTAAAATTCCACGCAGATGCCCGTGAGCGCATCTTAAAAGGCGTCGACACCTTGGCAAATGCTGTCAAAGTGACGCTTGGCCCGAAAGGCCGCAATGTCGTCATCGACAAATCCTTTGGCGCGCCGCGCATCACCAAAGATGGTGTGACCGTTGCCAAAGAAATCGAACTGAAAGACAAGTTCGAGAACATGGGCGCGCAAATGGTCAAGGAAGTTGCTTCCAAAACCAACGACATCGCCGGTGATGGCACCACCACAGCAACCGTTCTGGCTCAGTCCATCGTTCGCGAAGGCATGAAGTCTGTTGCAGCTGGCATGAACCCCATGGACCTTAAGCGCGGCATCGACATTGCAGTGACGAAAATCGTTGCTGACCTTGAGACCCGCAAGAGCGACATCGCGTCGTCTGAAGAAATCTCCCAAGTCGGTACGATTTCTGCAAATGGTGAAGCCGCCGTTGGTGCGATGATTTCTGAAGCCATGGAAAAAGTGGGCAAAGAAGGCGTCATCACCGTTGAAGAAGCGAAAGGCCTTGAAAGCGAACTTGAAGTTGTCGAAGGCATGCAGTTCGACCGCGGGTATCTGAGCCCGTACTTCATCACCAATGCAGAGAAAATGCAGGTTGAGCTGGAAAACCCATACATCCTCCTGCACGAGAAAAAACTCTCCAACCTGCAAGCGATGTTGCCTGTTCTAGAAGCTGTTGTTCAGTCTTCTCGTCCGCTGCTCATCATTGCCGAAGACGTTGAAGGCGAAGCGCTGGCAACTCTGGTTGTCAACAAACTGCGCGGCGGCCTGAAAATCGCAGCTGTGAAGGCGCCTGGCTTTGGCGATCGCCGCAAAGCGATGCTGGAAGACATCTCCATCCTCACCGGTGGCCAGGTTGTTTCTGAAGACCTCGGCATCAAGCTTGAGAACGTCACGCTGAATATGCTTGGCTCTGCCAAGCGCGTGTCCATCACCAAAGACGACACAACAATCGTTGACGGTATTGGCAGCGGCGAGGACATCAAAGCCCGCTGCGAGCAAATTCGTGCGCAAGTCGAAACCACGTCTTCTGACTATGACAAAGAAAAACTTCAAGAGCGCCTGGCCAAGCTGTCCGGCGGTGTTGCAGTCATCAAAGTCGGCGGTGCAACGGAAGTTGAAGTGAAAGAGCGTAAAGACCGTGTCGACGATGCGCTGCACGCAACCAGAGCAGCTGTTGAAGAAGGCATCGTTGCTGGCGGCGGAACAGCTCTGCTGTACTCCACCAAAACGTTGGCCGGTCTTGAAGGCGATAACGACGACCAGACCCGCGGCATCGACATCGTACGCCGCGCGCTGCAAGCGCCGCTGCGTCAGATTGTTGAAAACGCTGGTGTTGATGGCGCTGTTGTAGCTGGCAAGCTGCTTGAGCAAACAGACACAAGCTTCGGCTTTAACGCGCAGACCGAGTCTTATGAAGACCTGGTCAAGTCTGGCGTGATTGATCCCAAGAAAGTGGTTCGCGCCGCTCTGCAAGACGCCGCCTCCGTTGCTGGTCTGCTGATCACAACCGAAGCGTCCATTGCTGATCTGCCGGATGACAAAGCGGCTGCAGGCGGTATGCCTGGCGGCGGCATGCCGGACATGGGCGGCATGGGCGGTATGGGCGGCATGGGCTTCTAATACCGCTAGAACCAACCACAAAGCACTACATAAGGCCCTGGCAGACCCTCTGCCGGGGCCTTTTTACGTCGAGATTCCTTACATATGCGTAACAATTATGAGACTGCGATAGGCTTAAGCTATTGGTAATCATAGTTTTCTCAGTTTGGCACGGTTTTTGAATGTCAGGAGGCGAGTGGCAGGTATGCGTTTGGGCTGACGTGCTAGTTTGTTGGAGTGACATCCGCTCATCCCGCTAACTCGACCACTCGTGTTCTAGTGGAACTGCTAAATGCAGGACGGCAGTGAGAGAAGGATTGTTATGAGTATAAAAACCGCACCAGTTGTTGCGGCAGCATTGTTGCTGTCGACCACCTCGCAGGCGGCTATCTTGCGAGTAAACGAAACCGAATTCCTTGCGGGTTCCGGTCTTATCGAATTTGATGAGTTTCCAGCATTCACAACAAACCCAGTTTATACCCCGGGCGACTATGGCGGCGGGCCGGGTTCACCTACTGTTACATTCGATGGCTGGTTTATCGGTCAGTCTTTGAGCACCGACCCAGGCGCTGACTGTCCTGGCGCGGCTGCGTCAGCTTGCGTTGTCGGAACGCCGACTGGTCCTCTCATGCTTGATCCAAGCAGTCAGGATACCTTTATCCGAGGCGATGGCTCTAACCCAACGTCGCCAGTGCTGTCAGGGACGCCAGATTTCAACGGTCCCATCGCTGTTCTTTTCGACACAGATGTCGTTGGCGTGGGGTTTGATGGTGGTTTCTTTAACGACATTGCAAGTACAGCGATCACCGCTATTTCACGCGATGGCACCATCCTTGGATCAGTCGAGAACGAGGGCTTAGGCATTGAGTTTCTCGGCTTGGTAACAGCTGATGGGATAGAGAGCATCGCTGGTGTGTTCCTTGATCTCGTCGGTGCTGAAAGTGCCGGGTTCGCGATCGATAACTTACGGTTTGCAGGTGCGGGTGAAGTTGTCGCACCAACACCGCCACCACCGCCTGGCCCGCCCACACCGCCTCCCCCCACACCAGTGCCTGAGCCTAGCGCACTCGCGTTGGTCGGAACTGGCCTTGCGGTCCTTGGCCTCGCTCGTCGCCGCAGGCGCGGGGCTCCATAAAGGGGCAAGCACACTCTTATGAAACCTAAGCCCTGGAGGTGTTTCTCCGGGGCTTTTTTGGTGTTTGAGACCTGTGAAGGTGTCCGGCATGTTTGCGCGGGGGCTGGAGTCTTGCTAGTGGCTGTTTGGCGGCAATTTTAACACTGGGCTCTTTGATCATGATGATACGTTTTTTATTCGCAATTTGGGCCCTCTTATTGGCCGCCTGCACCGCCGAAGACCCCACACGCATGGATACGGACGTCCTCATGACGTTTGATAGCAGCGCGCCGGTGGCTGAGACCATGGACCGCTTTGAAGCTTTGGTTCGCGCGCAGGGCTTGACTGTTTTTGCCCGGATTGACCATGCCGCCAATGCTGCGTCTGCTGGTCTAGAGCTGCCCGCCAATCAGGTTTTGATTTTTGGCAATCCAAAAGCGGGCACCCAGCTCATGCAGGCCAATCCTGATGTTGGTCTTGATTTACCCTTAAGAGCGCTGGTACGCGAAAAGGGGGATGGCTCTGTGCTCATTATGCAAGACCCAGCTTCTGTCGCCGTGCGCTACCGTATCCGCACGCTCAAGCCATTGCTTGCCAAGATACGCAGTACGCTGCGCACGCTGGGGACCGATGCAGTGAAAGCAGGCTAAGGTGTCATCTCTTGGGGAAAGCCCGCGTTAAAGTCGTTGGGGTATTTGAAGTTTGTGAACAGCACAGAATAGCTTTCTTCCAAACTCGTAATATAGTGCCACCAGCCAACGGGAATGAACAACGCATCACCCGGGCCGATCGTGAATTTCATGGCGCAGGGCGCCGCGCCGGGGCTGAAATCCAGGTCTGCGGGCGTTAGGCTGCTGAAGAAGCGGTGATCGGTCTTCATATGAGCCTCTTCCCAATTTGGCACTAGAACCACCTCCTTGCGGCCTTTGACTTGAATGAGCAGATTGTTTGTGAGGTCATGGTGAAAGGGCGTGATGGTGCCTGCCGGGCCTATCCAAACAAAGGCTTGCTGATCGTTGGTGTCGTTAATGACGCCGTCGATCGCGTGAAAATCAGGCCAAATCGGCTTAAAAGCTTCGATATTCTCAGCGCCATTATTCGCGGTCACGTACATATCGTTGGATGGCTTGCCAGAGCGCAGTAAGTCTGCAATGTCTCCAAACGGAATTTTATCGCGCAAATAGAGCGTCGCGGCTTCATAATCGGGCCGGCTTTCACGGTCTTTCTGAAGTTGAACCAGCGTATCGCGGCCTATTTTTTCTTCAAGATAGTCGGTGTTCCAGAGTGTCATCGCCGGCCAATCGTCAATCCAGCCGCGCGCAATGACAGCACGCTGGTTGGTATAATATTGCGCATAAAAATCTTCAGGCGACAGGTTTTTGCGGATCGGAATGTTGCGCTTTTCCGGGTCGAGACGCCAATGCTGCGCTTGTGCCTCCAAAATCCAGGTGCGTTTTTGTAAAGGCTGACGCAGCGACATGCAGCCTTGAAAAAACGCGTTGTTTTCCGCTTCGCGGATATAGGCGCGCACAACCTGCTCATCGGCCATATGGCGCAGCTGCAAGCACACAATGTCATGGCTGAGCCCGACCACCAGCCGCTGTGCAACGGCCTTTGCGATGGCTGGATCAAAGGCGACCTGTCGCGGCTGTTGTTGTTTTGGCTTTGCAGTGGCTGGATTTGCAAAGGGCATCGCACTCTCCTGGTTCTATGACGGAGTATTTCAAGTCTGGTAACGCCGCGTCAAATAAAGATTTTTTGACGCTTTTTGCGCCTATGCCTGCGCACCGAGCCAGGCGGCGATTGCAGCGGCGAAATCTGGCTTGAAGATCGCATCCATATGCGTCCCAGGGATCGTTTGGCTACGCGCGCCTGGGATAAGTCCTGCAAGCGCGTCACCAGAGCCATTGTCGTTGTCTTTTTCCCCGTTCAGAACAAGGCAGGGCAGGTCCCACTTTGCTAGCGCTTCAGCGCTCACGGCCTTGCGCCCTCGCATAACGTGGGCGAGAGCAGCCGCATCGCCGCCGGTTTTTTTCACAAAGCCAGTCACCATCGCGGCAAAGGGGTCTGTCTTTGGTGTTTTGCCTGTTAGGGCGTCAATGAACTGTTCGCGCCGCCCATCGATTTGCGTCAGTCCGCTCCCCATGCCGCTCAAGATAACGGAGCTTGGCTGCGCGCTGCGTTCTATCATGCGCGCTGCCGTGATCGCGCCAAGGGAATAGCCAGCCAAATGAAAGTCTTGGATGCCGAGATGGTCCAGCAGTGCGATTTGGTCGCGCGATAACACGTCGTCGGGGTAGGCGCTGTCATCATGTGGTTTGGCTGACTGTCCATGGCCGCGCAAATCAGGCGCAATCACGCGCCAGCCAGCCGCGCTGAGGGCGTCCACTGTCCCGCCTTTTACCCAGTTGGTCTGTGCGTCGGAGACGAAACCATGAACGAGAAGCACAGCCATGCCCTCGCTAGCGCCAGCACTCAAATAAGACAGCCTTTGGCCATCGAAACTGGAAAAATCTTGCCGCATATGTCGTTTGGCCTTTTTGTTTGTGTTCCCTTAGCAAGATCGCAAGGCCTTTACCACGCTGGCTGACTATGGAAGGGTACTGTCGTCACACGTCTGCTAAATTACATGGGAAGATAGATTTTGCGCGCCGTTCTTTTGAGCTTGTCTTTAATGATATGTTGTTCTGGTCTGGCAGGCGCGGAGACGCGCCGACCCGTGAGTGCGCTTCAAGGGCTCATTGGTGATATCCAGCTGCGTCAGGTCATTGATGTGGATCAGCTAGAGCGCGGCACCGTACATCGGTTCTTTCTACCGGCTGGCCGTATGCCGACGGGGCAAGATTGGCTTGTACCCATTGTTGTTATTCGCGGGGCGCAGGACGGCCCGAAACTTCTAATCACTGCCGGTGTGCATGGTGACGAGCTCAATGGGATTGGCGTTGCCCACCGTTTGATTGACTCCGTCAAACCGTCCAACCTTGCTGGCACTTTGACCATTGTTCCCGGCGTCAATGTGCCAGGGCTCTTGGCAGGAACGCGCAACTATCCCTTCGTGAATGGCACTGGGGGCGGCACGAATTTAAACCGCGAAATGCCAGGGGACAAAGCCAGCGCAGACCCTGGCATCCGCTATGCAGACGTTATTTGGCGCGGCATTATCGATGGCAATGCAGACTTTGCAATTGATCTGCATACGCAGTCCACGGGCACCGCATATCCTTTGTATGTCTTTGCCGATGTGCGCAAAAAACAGGTTGAAGACATGGCGCGGCTCTTAGGCCCGGAAATGATTAAGATGGACCCTGGCCAATCAGGGACCGTGGAAACAACGCTGAACAAAGCCGGTGTTCCCGCCGTTACCTTTGAGATTGGCGGCGCGAATGTCTTTCAAAATGATCTGATTGAAACAGCCTATGAAGGCATCATCCGTCTTATGGCGGATAAAGAGATGTTGCCCGGTGAGGCGCCCACACCGATTGATCAGCAGCCAATCATTGGCAATGATACGGTCGGCGTGGATGCCACCATCGCTGGCATTGTATTTCGCCGCAAAGAACTGCTGGACCCAGTCGAAGAAGGCGAGATCATTGCCGAAACGAGGGACGCCTTTGGCCGCGTGATCGCGACTTACAAAGCGCCCGTGGATGGCCATGTGGCCGCCATCGCCACCGATCCGTTCCGCGAAGAAGGCTCGCTCATCATCCGTATCTTAACAACCAACAAAAGCAGGTCGTGCAAATACGGGTGTTGAATGAAGGGTGCTGGTTGAGTCCTTCGCTGCCGTTCAAATCCTCTATCGTCATTGGCCGACTTGATCGGGCAATCCATGGAAAACCCAAGCTGTATGCTTAGAAATAGATACCCCGATCAAGTCGGGGTATGACGGGTCTAATTAATTGGCAAAGGCAACCAAGTCCCAAACCTCGCCGTTTAATTTGCTGTATCGCCAGCTAGCTATGCAGCATCAAAAGCGGAATGTCTGTTTCGTGCAGTAGCCGCTCGGTCGTGCCGCCGAAGAGGCGTTCACGCCACCGGCTCTGCGAATACGCGCCGGTGAGTAATGTATCGGCGCCAACTGTATCATAGGCCTTTAATAGCGCATCGGTTGAATCGGCGCCGCCTTCGTGGTGCCTTTCGGCTTCTACGCCGTGCATCGTCAAATAGTTGCTCATCTCGCCGAAGCTAGGGCCAAGGTCATGGCTGTTTCCTGCGGTGATGAATGTGATCTTCTTCGCTGATTTGATGACCGGCAGCGCTGCATGAAGGGCGCGGGCGGCTTCAGGCGAACAGTTCCAGCCAATGGCAATATGATCTAGCGCTGGGCAGCTGTTATCCTTTGGTAAAACCAAAACCGGGCGATGGCTGCGCATAATGGCTTGTAGCATGAAGGTGCGCGCCTTTTTGCTTTCCTTTCGGGCAGGGCGGCTGACCACCACCATGTCGCTTGCGGGGCCCAAAATCGGCATGACGTATTGCGGGGTGCCCACGCGCTCTTGCCAATAGGCTGCTTTTTCATCATTCCTGCTGGCTTTTTTGAGAACGCTAAAACCAGCAGCCTTTGCCCGCTCTGAAAAAAGATCAGAGGCTTCAACGGACAGGGTGGCCGCATCGCCTTCTGCCATCGTCCAGCTGTCGTCATCCTGGATCATCGCATCATCGGGTATGGCAGTCTTGTCGCCGCGGTGGGGGCGAATATGGGCGCCAAGGACAGACCCACCAAGGCGCTGCGCAAGGTTAAAGCTTGTTTCTAGCGCAGCCGCTGATTCCGGCCGGTTCGCCACAGGTACTAAAATGACCCACATAGTGTTGTCTCCTGGTTCGTCCTGAAAGAAAGCGCGCCGAGATGGCTAGGCTTTCATGGTTGGACGCTCTTTCACGTCGGCATACCAACGCAAGGTGTGTTCATGGTTTTCGGGTATAGAGATTTTAACCCAGCGCGCAAATTTTACAGCGCAATAAGCGGTAATATCTGCAATCGAAAACGCATCACCGGCCACATGGCGGCTTTGAGATAAAAGTGCGTTGAGCCGCTCAAGCCAAACGGCCGTTAACACCTGCCCGCGCGCTGCAAGCTGGGGAAGCTGCTCCATGTCCGGAACAGCGCCTGGCTGCGAACGTTCAGTAAAATGCGGGGCAGTATTGCGGAATATCCAAGCAATGGATTGAAGGCCGTCAAACTCCATTTCCCGCTGGCGCATTTCAATGATCGCTTGCTCTTTGGGCGTGGTGCCCAGGAGCGGCGGCGAGGGGTTTGTAGCTTCGATGTATTTGCAAATCGCAACAGTTTCGACCAGGACGTCACCGTCATCGAGAACGAGCGCTGGCAGCAAACCACGCGGAGAAACCTTCAGATAGTCATCGCTGCGGTTTTCACCGCTTGGAATGTCGATTTCTATCGTCTCAACATCTAGGCCTTTTTCCGCTAAGAAGATGCGAACACGCTGTGGATTGACCGCTTGTTTCATGGAATAGAGTTTCACGCGCTTCCTTTCCGTGACTGCGCGCACCATGCCAAAGCGATCGCTAAGCGTCTAGCCTTGCCTTCATTGTAGGTGAGAGTTTTGTGAGCGAGAGGGTTTTAAGGGGGAGGCTTCATCATGTGGACATCGCTTAAAACCGTTTTTGGGATAGACTTGCGCTCACTTGCGGCGTTCCGCGTTGGTGTCGCAGTGTACATCCTCGTCGATTTGGCAAATCGCTGGCCGTACTTGAACGTCTTTTATACAGATGCTGGCATTTTGGGCCGGGCGGAAGCCATCGCTTACAATTATGTCTCGCGCTGGTCGCTCTTCTACATAAGCGGGGAGGCGTGGGTCGTCCATGTCCTTTTTGTCTGTCTCGCTCTTGCCGCGTTATCGCTCCTGGTTGGATATCGCACCCGGCTGTCCATCTTTATCTGCTGGGTTCTGGTTGTCTCGCTCACCAACCGCAATTTGTTCTTACTTCAGGGCGATGATGACCTGATCTGCATCTTGCTGTTTTGGGGCCTTTTCCTGCCGCTGAGCGCGCGTTTTTCGGTAGACGATGCCTTACGCGAGGAGCACGACCATCCAGTATCAGCGCGGCCTCGCCGCCGCCATGATTACGTCTCCCCCGCCAGTGTCGCAGCGGTTCTGCAAGTCAGCTACGTCTATATTTTTGGCGCCTTTCTAAAGACCGGCGTGGAGTGGCATGAGCAGATGAATGCCGTTTATTATGCACTCTCCATTGAAGGGCTTACGACGCCGCTTGGAGACCTGCTGCTCAAAGCGACTGCCCTGCATGGACCGCTGACAGGCTTTGTTTGGTGGCTCGAACTTTTGATGCCACTGTGTGTGTTCATGCCCCTATTTTTCAGCTTTTTTCGCAGCCTGGGTCTGGCTTTGTTGATTGCCATGCATATTGGCTTTGCGTTGTTTCTAAACGTAGGTTTGTTTCCGCTCGCCAGTATCGCATCGCTCATGCTTCTGATCCCAACCATTGTCTGGCAGTGGCTGGACCGCAAAACGGATGGCGGCGAGTGGACGCTTTTTTATGACGATGGGTGTGTGTTTTGCCGTAAGACATGCTTGCTCCTGCGCAGTTTCTGCTTGCCCTATGAGACAATCGTTACGCCCGCCCAGGGTGATCAAGAGGCGGGACCTATTTTGGAAAAGCACAATAGCTGGGTCGTTCGCGCGCCGAGCGGGACGCTTTTAACCCATTGGGACGCGCTGGTCGCCGTCCTTAAAAATAACCCGCTGACGTGGCCGTTTGGAGTGCTTTCAGGCCTTTTACCGCGCGCGATTGGCAGAGCGCTTTATGTCGGTATTGGCAACAGCCGCGGCGGTTTTGGCGCAGTTGCAGATGCAGTCCTGCCGTTTCGTTCGCTCGCGCTGCAAGTGCCGCATTTTGTAAGCGCTATAGTGACCGCGCTGGCAGCGTTTGTGTTCTTATGGAATGTCGATCAGGATCCGCGTTCTGGCCTCCAGCTGCCGACTTCAGCGCAATACATCGCCAAGCTTCTGCGCATCAACCAAAACTGGGCCATGTTTGCTCCATTTCCGGTGAAGCGGGAAGGGTGGTACGGCTTTGAGGGGACCTTAAAGAACGGCCTGCACATGGATTTGTGGACAGGTAAGCCCGGGTATCCGCCCTCTGGGGACCCAGATGATTTGCGTGCTTGGAACAAAGACTATCGCTGGCGCAAATATCTTGCCCGCCTCCACTTGAAAGCCAATGCGCGCCAACGCGGAAATCTCGCTCGCTATTGGTGCCGCCAGGAATGGTTGGATGCCAATGGCGCTATACAGCCACTTGCATCCATCAAAATGACTTATTACACCCGCACAACGCAGCCTGATGGACGGCCGGATACGTACACGACCTTCAGTCTGTATACTGGAAAGTGCAATTAAGTGTGGAAATAAATTGATTTTTCAGAATTATATTCTATTTGATGTATCTTATGCAAGATGACGTATTGATATCTGAAGGCTTGGACCTCGCAGCGGCAGCTGAGCTGAAGGCGCGTGCTTTTGCGTTTTCATCGCTTAAACCGCGTGCAGCAGATGTTTTGCGCCGCAATTCTGCGCCTTTAGAGCACGGTAGCTATTCGGCTAAAATTGGATCTGCCCTTGTAGGTAGTGTGTCGCTATGGCCAATTGCCCTGCATGTAGATGGCATGGCACACCAGCTCATCTTGCTGGGGCCGCTTATGGTGGATCCAGACATGCAGGGGCAGGGCTTAGGCAAGGCCTTGATGAAGCGCGCCATCGGCGCCGTTGATCAGCGCAGCCTTCGGCCCGTCATGTTAATTGGCGATGAAGCCTATTATCGCCAGTTCGGTTTTTTCGCAGCCCCGACGCAGCAGTGGTCCTTACCAGGCGTGGCTGCGCGCAGCCGTGTATTGGTGCGGTCAAGCGAAATTGCTCTTCCAGCGCATGGCACGGTGCTAGCGGCTTTCGCGCCACCAGCTGGCAAGCAGACTGCTGCATAGCAGCACAAGCCATCCCCAAGCTGGCAATAAAGGTTGGCGTGCGATGCGTGCGATGGCGCCATCTGATCGGTCGCGCAGCGCCATCCATTGCCGTCCTGCTAAGCGTTCCTCTCCGGTCAGCAATTTAATCGCGGGAACGCCGTCTTCTGCCCAATAAACGCCGCCGCCGGTCTTCTGCGTTGGTGCCAGCATGTGTTCATCCGTTGGATCGAGGCGCTCAATTTCCTGCCGCCGCACAGCGCCGACCGACGCAACAGTCGACCCGCTATCATCCTGCAGGCGGTAAAGCCCGCTTTGTGTCGTTTCAATCGTCGCTTGATAAAGCCCAACGTCCGTCTCTTTCATCACGAGGACGTCTTTTGTGCCATCGGGTCGTTCTATATCCACAGGCTGGGAGGGGCCGCGCAAACTGCGCCGGCTTACTGTGATTGTGCGGCCTTCCACAGCCGCAGATAGGTGTTCTTCTTCTAGGTCAGGCTCTGCCATCAACCAGTGGACCAGGCGGCGAATTAATGTGGTGTAGGGGCCGCCGCCATCAATGCCGCGTCCCCATACCCAGCTTTGATCGCTCATCACCATCGCTACGCGTCCTTCGCCTTGCCGGTCGAGCACGACCAGCGGCAAATCGAGCGGGCCTTCCATTATCGTTTGCCCTGCCATCGCTGTGCCAGCCGATAAGCGATACCACGGGCCCCATTTGGCTTGCGGGGAGGTGGCCAAAAGGCCTTTGGTTACAGGGTGGCGCCGTCCAAGGGGCGTTACCATGGGCCGAAAAGCTGTATCCAGGATTTGCCCGCGCGGAGAGACGGGCAACACATCGCCTAGCGGTGTCGTATAGAGCGATAAATCACGGCCATATTCTGGGCCGACAGCAACCAATAGCGCGCCGCCTTTGCGAACATAGGTAGCTAAGTTGGCTAGATAGCGTTGCTGCAGCACGCCGCGCATGGAATAGCGATCGAAGATCACCAGGTCGAACTTATCCAAGTTTTTCTCAAACAGCTCCTGCGTCGGGAAGGGGATGAGCGAGAGTTCGCTCACCGGCGTCACGTCCCGGCTTGTTGGGAGCCGCAAGATTGTAAAATGCACAAGGTCAACGGAAGGGTCAGATTTCAGTGTCGACCGCCAGAGCCGCTCGCCTTGGTATGGTTCGCCCGAAACAAGCACAACCCGCAGCCGATTACGCACCCCGGAGATCGACAGCGTGACCCTGTTATTAAGCGTGGTGACTTCTCCGCTGCGCTCTTCAACTTGTATATCAAGCGTATTGAGCCCGCGATGTTCTGGCGAAAAGGTCAGCTGCGCCGGGATGCCGGGTTTGACCAGCATGTCTTGGGGCGGCGCTTCATTGAGCTGCCAGGTCACCTTAGCCGTCGTTTCAGGGGCAAAGCCGATATCGTCAACTTCAAGAGTTAATGAGCGCGGCTTGCCCACTTCTGCAAAGGCGGGCTCCTCGCGAATGATCAGTCGCCGGTCCAAAAAATCGCGCGCGCCGGTGACGATGGTGTGGATTGGGACATCAGATTTTACAGGCTTTAAGGCTGCCGCATCATCGACCTGCCCGTCTGTTAAGATGACAATGCCAGCCTGCTGCGCTGGCGGGACGGAGGCCATCCCTTCGCGCAGCGCCGGGTTTAAGCGCGTTCCCCCAGTTACGCGATCATCTGCGTCTTTCAAGCTCGAATAGCGCATGACTTGCCATTCAAACGCTGGCAGGGTTTGGCCATGGGCGAGCAGGGCCTTTGCTGCGTCTTCTAACGCCGGTCCGCGCTGGGCAACGCGCTGGCTTTCGCTATCATCGATGAGCAAGAGCCCGACGCTGGTCTGCTGCGTGCGCTCTGTGCGGACAAGTTGCGGGTTTAAGGCCGCGGCGACCAATATGGCGGCGAAGATGATGCGCGGGATGATGGCGCGCTTTGCAAAAAAGAAGGTCGCCGCCGTTACCGCGCAAATGGCGGCGCACAACAGGGCCATGATCCCGGGCGAAAAATAGGGCTGTAAATGGAGGGCGAGATCGCTGTTCATACCGTTACTCGCCGCGCCCGACGCGTTCTAGCAGAGCAGGCAGGTGGACTTGATCTGCTTTATAGGTGCCTGTGAGCGCGTACATGACCACATTGATGCCAAAGCGCACAGCAAGCTCATCACGCCGGCCATCACCGCCTGCATAGCCGGGCAGACTGGTTTGCACATTGGCCCAGCTGGACAGCCAATCTGCATTGCCGAGGACGATTGGACTGACTGTCGCGCCTTGGGCCTCTCCGCCTGATTCCACCCAGAGCTGGCCATCGCCGCGGCGGCCCGGTGTGCGGCTCAAAATATAAAAGCTGTGCGTCAGGACGTGCTCTTTGGTAAGCGGTGAGAGCGGCGGAAAGGTGATTTTGGACCTTAGGTCAGCAAGCAAATCTGCAGGCGCGAGCTGCGTATCCATGCGCGCTTGGCCCTTCAGGCCGACGCCTAAATCAATCACCAGCATCCCCCCGCCGCGCATATAGCCGCTGAGATGGTCAGATTGTTTGCTGGTCAAAGGGGCCTGCGTGGCTTGCAGGGGCCAAAACAAAATCGGATAGAGCCCAAGATTATCATCCGACAGATCAACCATTTGGGTTGGCCCTGTCCATACAGATGTGCGCAAATTGAGTTGCCGTACGAGACCGTTCAGGCCTTCGAGGCACAGGCTATCAACCGTATTCACACCGGTCGTGATGCAAGCCAAGCGCACATTCGAAGCCACATCTGCTGGATTTGACGCCTGCGCGTCCGGTGTTTGGCTGAAAGTGGCAATGCTGGCCAGTGCTGCGGTGCCTGCGCGTGCCAGGCTAGACTTAAGCGCGCGCGGCGCCGTCACATTGCCGCGCAGCCACAGGCAGGCGAGGGCATCTAGCAAGGCCAGCATAACCACGCTGGCAAAAACCGCCGGCCGCAAGCTGCGATCAAAGACGCCATCGATATCGCGGATAGGAATTGCGCCTGCAGCGTCCTGCAAGGGCCGCAAGGACGTCCGCGGCGAAATGGGCCCGGCGGCGCCGGCTAAGTTTATGGCGATACGCGTATTTTTCGTTTCATAAATTCCGGGCGGGTTGTCTGGCCCAGCAGGTTTGGCAAAGGGCTGCGCATAAGGTTTGATTGCAACGCTTTCTGGTGGGCTTACCAGCGAACCGCGCCCACCCATGAGCTGCGTGAGGGTCATAGTCTCGCTGCCTTGCGCAGACGGGGCCTGCCCAGGGCCAGAAAAGTGCAATAGCCGTTGCAGCATTTCAACAAATGTGCCGCTAATCGCCAGGTTGGACCACTGCGGGTCCGCGCTGGTGTGGAACAACACAAGGCGGCCGCTGCCGCGCGTCGCGGTGGATACCAGAGGGGTTCCATCGGACAACGTGGCCCATATCTGAGATTGCTGCAGGGTCCCACTGCGGGCGAGCGCTTGGCGGTCAATCGTAATTTCGTCCGAAGGGATCAGGCCAGCAAAGGGGCTATCCTCATCAAAGGCCGCAACACGCAGCGCGCTCGACCAGGACAGCGTGCCGCCGACAACGCGCGGCTGGCTGCGCAGGGCGATGGGCAAGAGGGGGTCTTCTAAGCTCGCCTCGTCTGCCAGCAGCGCTGGACCGGCGAAACGAACCAACAAGCCGCCTGTTTCAATCCATCTGGATAAAGACTGCTCAATGTCGTCGGGCAGTCTGCCGTGATCGGGGAGCAACAAAATCGCCGGCGCACTTTTTAAAAGCCTTTGAGCTGCGCCGCGTTCAAGCGTGGCATAAGGCGAAAGCGCGCGTTTGAGATAGAATTGCGGCGTTTGGAAGGGGGCATTGCCGCTGACGCTGGGCGTATCAATGATGCCGACCAAAGGCCGCTGGCTGCGCGCGTCAAGCACATAACTCGCCCCGGCACTGCGGACGCCCTCAATGCTCAATCGGGCCACGCGGCCGCGCAGCTGCAAGGGTACACTCAGCGCCGCATCCGCCCGGGTCTGGCCACGCTCAAAGCGCACCTCTTGCCGCGCGAGGGTGATATTGGCACTATCGGAGACAAGGACCGATGCCGTCAGAGGCGGAGTGCCGCCGCGCCGCAATATCAGCAGATCAAACCCCTGCGCGGACGGTTTGACTGCGGCAAACGCCAATTGGCGGAGCGCTGCATCTCGTATCTCCGTTAGATCGAGCGGTGCCAGCGCGCTGAGTTCAGATAGGAACGGCGCCGCCGCGCCGTGATTGATGCCGCTGGTGAGGTAAAAGAGCGAAACATCCGGCATTTGCACCTGCACGCGCAGTGCTTCTAGCGCGGCAGTATAGTCAGGCCCCCAGGGGGAGGGCTCAAGGGCGCGCATATGCTCTGCAGCCAAGTCAGCGGAATAAAATGCAGTACGCTCTGTCTTACTCCACCCTTCCAGCGGCGCTGCCGTCGTTGCCAAGTGGACGCTGCGTTCTTGAGAGCCCAATTGTTCTAGCAAAGCTAAGATCGCATCTTGCCTGGCCGGCCAATCGGGCGCCGCGGTCCAATCATTGTCGACCAGCACAATCACAGGCCCTTGGCTTGCAAGACGCTGATTGGGCGCCAAAATAGGATGCGCCATGGCGATAATCAGCAGCGCAAGCATGAGCAGCCGAAGCAGAAGAAGCCACCAGGGTGTTGCTTCAACTTCCGCGCTCTGAGTGTCGAGCTCCCGTGTAAGCCAGGTCGCAGGAAAGAAAAGCCGCCGCGGCGCTGGTGGAATGGCGCGAATGATGAGATAGGCGATTGGCAACAACGCAAGCGCGGACAAAAGCCACGGGTTTAAAAAAGCGAGCGGACCAAGGCTAAGCATGGCTATAGCGCCACCATTGGGTTTTCCAGCCGCGCGTTTAGCGCCACAAGACATGGGCTGAGAGACGCGTCAGTGGTGTGGCGCAGAAGGGTCGCGCCAGCTTCTCGCGCTAGCGTTTCCACATGGTCTTGATGTTTTGCCAGCCTGCCTAAATAGCGGCTGCGAATATCCTGCGCGCTTTCAATGAGATGCCCATTGGTCCGGCTTGGGCCTTCAAAGGAGATGCGCCCGCTAAAAGGAAAGTCGCGTTCATAGGGGTCAATCAGCTGCACCAAATGAAGTTGCGTCCCAGAGCGGACAAGGGCTTTAAGCCGAGCGCGTAGCCGCTGAACCGGCGTGAGAAAATCGCTGATCCAAATTGTGTGCGTTCCGCGGGCTGGCGGCGCGGCGGTAAGTATATCGAGCGGCTCTGCACGCACGGCTTGGACTAGTTTTTCTGCAATCAAATCTGTGCCGTATTTGCCTGCAATCGGCCGCTGGCTTTGTCCCATAAGACCCACGCGTTCGCCTCCGCGGGCGAGCAGATGTGCTAGGGCGACCGTTAAAATAGCGGCATGCTCAGCTTTGGTCATGGAGGCGTCATCACCGGAAAACATCATATGCGGGCCAAGATCGCAGATGAGCCAGACATCGCGCGCCGCTTCCCATTCATATTGGCGCACAAAATGCCCATCAGAGCGAGCTGAGCGGCGCCAGTCGATCATCGAAGCGCTGTCGCCAGGCATGTAGCTGCGAAACTGCCAAAAGTTATCGCCGCTGCCTGCCCGTTTGCGGCCATGATGGCCTCGTAGATGCGCTGAATATAGCGGCCCATGCGGCGTAAGGGACTGCAAAACGCCAGCGGCTTTGCGCCCTTGTCGGCGCAGGCGCAATGGATCGGTCAGGAGCGCTGGTATGTTGGCGTTAGAGCGGGATGTGGGCATCAATCAAAGCATCAATGGCGCTATCAATCGTTTTGCCATCTGCGCGGGCCATATAGTTGAGCGCCATGCGGTGGCGCAGAACGGCTGGCGCAAGAACGGCAACATCTTCAAGCGATGGCGCGAGGCGGCCTTGCAACAAAGCACGCGCGCGCACGGTGAGCATAAGCGCTTGGCCAGCGCGCGGACCTGGCCCCCACATGAGATCAGGCTGAACATCGCTTGGCCGAGCGGCGCGCACAACGTCCAAAATGGCTTCAACCACATCATCGCCGATCGGCAGCAAACGCACCAATCCTTGCATTTCTTGCAGCTGCTGGGCGGTTAGAACCTGTTTTGCAGTCACATCGCGCAACTGCGTCGTGGCGATCAGCATTTCTTTTTCTGCATCGCGCTTAGGATAATGCACATCAATTTGCATGATAAACCGGTCAAGCTGTGCTTCGGGCAGGGGGTAGGTGCCTTCTTGCTCAATCGGATTTTGGGTTGCGAGCACATGGAATGGCTTGGGCAGCGTATGGACTTTCCCAGCAACAGTCACAAAGCCTTCTTGCATCGCTTGAAGAAGGGCTGACTGGGTGCGCGGGGAGGCTCTGTTGATCTCATCAGCCATTAAGAGCTGGGCAAAAATCGGCCCGTGAATAAAGCGGAACGCGCGTTTGCCGCCGTCTGCTTCTTCTAAAACTTCTGATCCTAAAATATCCGCGGGCAACAAATCGGGTGTGAACTGGACTCGGTTTTCATCCAGCCCCAGGACTGTGCCGAGCGTGCGTACGAGAAGGGTTTTGGCCAGGCCAGGCAAACCCACCAACAGGCCGTGTCCGCCTGCGAGGATTGTGATCAGTGTTTCTTCAACGACCGTATCTTGGCCGATGATCACCTTGGCGATTTCTTCGCGCACATCCTTGAGCGATTTTGCCGCGCGATCGGCTTTGGCGATGGCATCATCTGGGCTGAGCGCGCTGAGGTCTTGCTGCTGTGTCACGGTTAATCGTCTTTCGCATGTCTTGGCGTCACTGAGGTGCCGTCTGGATAAGCGCGGCGCCGCGCCTCACTAGCATGACGCAATCCTTGGCCTATATTTATGACTAAACTATGAGGTATTAGAATGACAGTGGGCAAGTCGGCAAATAGCCGCGTAGAGACGCGCGGCGAAGGCGTTCCTGAGCAGCTGAAACCGATTGTGCAGGCGATTGCCGATCAGAAGCTGCCACCAGTGCAAAACTGGGCACCGCCCGTGACCATCAAAATACCCATGCGTATCGGCCGCGATGGGCAATGGTATTATGAGGGCTCGCGCATAGATCGCCCGCCTTTAGTGCGCCTGTTTGCCAGTGTTTTGCGCCGTGATCCCGATGGCCGGGTTTATCTGGTCACACCAGGCGAAAAATATGACATAGACATAGATGACGCACCGTTTGTCGCGCGCGACTTGACGGTCAGTGGAAAAGGGGACGATCAAATACTCGCTTTGCGCACGAATGTGGATGACTATGTGATCATAGGACAAGACAATCCCTTGTTTATGGATGATACAGGCCCCGCGGTTGGCGCTAGCCCCTACGTCCATGTGCGCGGTGGTTTAAACGCGCTGGTCTCTCGCCCCGTATATTATGATCTGGTTGAGTTGGCTGTCCCAAGTGCGAAAGACCCAGATATTTTGGGTGTCATTAGCAAGGGGCAGTTTTTCCCGCTCGGATCCTTAACCGATTAAGGGCATAGATGTTAACGCTCTCCACTATTAAAGCAGCCATCGACGGCGCAGATATCGCCGGTGATCACGGCGATCATACGATTGGCCGAGGCGGCTACCCTGTTGATGCGCGTACAGCCCCAGTCAATGCAGCTGTGCTGATCCCTATTGTGGACCGCGGCAACAGTTTAAGTGTGATTTTGACAAAAAGATCTCAGGCCTTGCGCAAGCATGCAGGCCAAGTGGCCTTTCCAGGCGGACGCGAAGATTTGACTGACCTGAGCAGCACCGCGACAGCGCTGCGTGAAGCCGAAGAAGAAATCGGTCTCCCACGCCAGGACGTTGACATTCTAGGCACTTTGAAGCGCTACCGCACCGGTACTGGATTTGCGATCACGCCGATTGTTGGTGTTGTGCCGCAGCATTTCTCGCCAGTTCCAGAGCCAGGCGAGGTTGAAGAAGTCTTTGAGGCTAGGCTTGATATCTTGCTTGATCCTGCCAATCACAAAATTGAAAGCGCGGTGTGGCAGGGCAAAAAGCGCGACTACTATGTCTTACCGCACGAACGTCATCTTATCTGGGGCGCCACAGCAGGTATTTTGGTCGGTCTATCGCAATTGATCTGGAACGGCCTCGAAAGGACGAGTGCATGACAACGTGGCTTTTGCGGCTATTTTTAATCGCGCTTCCGATTTTGATTTTGATCTATTGGATCTTGATGCGCAAAAAAGCCTCCAACACGGGTCAGGATGTATCGGTTGAGGAGCGGCGGATCGCTTTGACTGGCGGGATTGTTTTTCTGATCGTGCTTGCGCTGCTCATTTTTGTGGTCCCTTTCGGCGGCCACTCCCCCGACGATGTCTATATCGCGCCGCGTCAGGAGAACGGCAAAATCATTCCCGGTGAATTCATTTCGAAAGAAGAAGCCAAAAAGCGCGGGCTTTTGAAAACGGACCTTTCGCCGCCTCCCGAGGAGCTTGAACCCTTTGGCGACTAACCAACGTCTTGCAGCGCCATGGCTGAGCCGCCCGCAGCTGCACGCTGTCTTTTCAGCGCTCGGCCATGAGAATTGCCGGTTGGTAGGCGGCTGTGTGCGCGACGGCCTGCTGGGTTTGCCGGTCAGCGATATCGACATCGCAACAACCTTGGTACCAACTTCTGTGATCGGCGCTTCTCAAGCGGTTGGGATCAAGGCGATCCCCACAGGCATCGACCACGGCACCGTGACACTTGTGGTAGATGGCGTTCCTTTTGAAGTGACGACCCTGCGCCGCGATGTGGCGACAGATGGACGCCGCGCTGTGGTGGATTTTGCAGCTGATTGGCAAATGGACGCTGCGCGCCGAGACTTTACGATCAATGCTCTTTACGCGACCCTCCAAGGCGCTGTGAGCGACTATTTCGGCGGGCTCCCAGATCTTGATGCAAAACGAGTTCGTTTTATCGGTGACGCACAGACCCGTATCGAAGAAGACGCGCTGCGGATTTTGCGGTTTTATCGCTTTAGCGCCCGCTTTTCGGAGACGCTCGATCAAGATGGCCGCGCCGCTTGCAGGCAAAAGTCTGCGATGATCAAATCTCTCAGCCGAGAACGGATTGCCGCGGAATGGTTTAAGATGCTTGGTCATGATCACCCGCAGCAAACCCTGGAAGCGATGGCGGATGACGGCATTATTGGCGCGTTTTTACCCGAGGCCGATATGCCGGCGCTGTTGCAAGTGATTGAACGGGAAAAACAGCTGGGACTGGCGCCTGATGGATTAAGGCGCTTTGCTGCGCTGCTGCCGAAGAACAAAGCAAAAGTGGAAGCCGCCGCGCGGCGATTAAAGCTCTCCAATGCTGTTCGCAAAGACCTTGCTGCGCGCGCACAGGCCGCACGATCGCAAGAACCTGCCGCTGCTTTGTACTATCGCTATGGGTTTCAGGCCGGCCGCGATGGCTTGATTATGTCGGGCAAAATGCCAAGTCATGGCGGCGGCGATTGGCAGCGTCCTGTCTTTCCCGTTCGCGCCGCTGATTTACAATCAAAAACGAAGCTTGAAGGCAAAGCCCTGGGAAAAGCGCTACACACTCTTGAAGAAGACTGGATTTCCTCAGAGTTTACGCTGAGCAAAGAAGATTTGATTGCCCGGGCTGCTGACCTTTGAAGCCCCTTATGGCCACTTTGCTTCAGGCGGTAGGCTCATCAAAATCGCATCAATGTTGCCACCGGTTTTGAGCCCAAAGATTGTCCCACGGTCGTACACTAAATTAAATTCAGCATAGAGCCCGCGGTAGCGCAGCTGGATTTCGCGCTCCTCTGGCGTGAACTCTTGCGCGGCTTTATCGCGCACGATGGCGGGATAGATGTCCAGAAACGCCTTGCCAACATCTTGGGTAAAGGCGAAATCAGCGTGCCAATCACCGCTATCGAGGTGGTCATAAAAAATGCCGCCTTCGCCGCGCGCGCGGCCCCGGTGAGGCACGTAGAAATACTCATCGCACCATTTTTTGTATTTTGGGTAGTACTCAGGGTCATGCGCATCACATGCGGCTTTAAAGCGATCATGGAAGCGCGCGGATTCATCCGGGTCGGGCAAAGGCGCGTTCAAATCTGCCCCGCCGCCAAACCAGCTTTTGCTGGTGACCAAGAAGCGCGTATTCATGTGTACGGCCGGAACCCGCGGGGAATGCATATGGGCCACAAGGGAGATGCCCGTTGCGTAAAAGCTTGGGTCATCCTCAGCGCCGCGCACTTGTTTGGCAAACTCTGGTGAAAACGCGCCGCGCACCGTTGAGATGTTGACGCCGACTTTTTCAAACACACGGCCTTTCATGACCGACATAACGCCGCCGCCGCCATCTGTGCCGTCGTCTGTATCGCGGTCCCATGTCGTGCGTTCAAACCGGCCTTGGGCGTCGCCGCGTGTTCCGGGTCCATCGAAATCATGTTCAATGGCTTCGAAAGCAGCACATATTTGATCCCGCAGCGATCTAAACCACGCCTGCGCGGCTGATTTCTTGTCGTCTATGGTCATCGGCTTGGACACCGGCGCGTGGCTCGACATAGTTTACTCCAATTCTAAAAAGAGGCCTCGTTGCTGATAAGCGAGGGTGAGGGTCATTGCCACTGAAATCGAAAGGTTGAGCGCACGCGCCTCGCCAAACATAGGTAAGCGAAGCCGTTCATCTGCCCGCGCGTGCACATGCGGCGGTGCGCCCGCGCTTTCCCGGCCAAACAGGATGCAATCACCATCTTTGAAGTTAAAATGCGCAGCGTTTTGTGCGCCTTTTGTGGTCATTAAAACGAGGCGGGCGCTGGAATTTGCGTCTAAAAAAGCATCCCAACTTGCATGTGTGGTCAGCTGCGCTAACTCAACATAATCCATGCCGCTGCGCTGAAGAGCTTTGCGCGATACCGGGAAACCGCATGGAAGAATGATATCGACTGGACAGTTGAGACATGCCGCAGTGCGAATAACTGCCCCCACATTGAGGGCAATGTCAGGTTGGAATAGCACAATGCGCATAATGGAAGGATCGATTGAAAGGGGCTGAGTTTGTGCGTCCAATTATCCAATTGAACGAAAAGGGTCGAGTCATTAGTTGAACGTTGACAAAGACCTGTTTAAAGACACGCCGATCGCTGCACAGAGCACGCTGTGCAGCAATGTGGGCTTAAGACAAAGAAAGACGAGATCTCATGAGTGCTGAAACGCAGACCGTCGAAGGCGACGGGGTTAACCGGCGAGACTTCATCCATATCGCGACGGGCAGTATGCTTGCTGTTGGCGGCGCGATGGTCGCATGGCCGTTCATTCATCAAATGAACCCATCGGCTGATGTGAAAGCCTTGGCGACGATTGAAGTTGACTTGTCGGCGCTCGAGCCGGGCATGGGCATGAAAGCGATGTACCGCGGTAAGCCGCTCTTCATTCGCCACCGCACTGAAACAGAAATTGAAGAAGCCCGCGCGTCCGATGCGGGGAGCATGCCTGATCCACAGCCCGATGCGGAGCGTGCCATCAAGCCTGAATACCTCGTGCTTCTTGGCGTTTGCACGCACCTGGGTTGCGTGCCGCTGGGCACAGGCTCTGGTGAGAAGAAAGGTGACTATAATGGCTGGTACTGTCCATGCCATGGCAGCCACTATGATACATCTGGCCGCATTCGCAAAGGCCCCGCACCGTATAATCTAGACATTCCTTTTTACGAATACACGTCCGATACGACGATCAAAGTTGGTCAGGAGGTTTAAGTCCTATGGCGCATAATTATCAAAGCGAATTTAAAAACCCAGTTGTGAACTGGATTGACACCCGGCTGCCGATTTTTTGGTTGGTCAATACGGCTGTCGGTGCTGGCCACCCAACGCCGAAAAATTTGAATTATTGGTGGAATTTTGGCTCGTTGGCCGGCCTATGTCTGGTCATTCAAATTGCCACCGGCATCGTTCTTGCGATGCATTATACACCGCATGCTGACATGGCGTTTGAAAGTGTTGAGCACATTATGCGCGACGTGAATTTTGGCTGGCTACTTCGGTATATACATGCCAACGGCGCCTCCTTCTTTTTTGTTGTGGTGTTCATCCATATTTTCCGCGGCCTCTATTATGGCTCTTACAAAGCGCCGCGTGAGCTACTTTGGATGCTTGGCGTGACGATCTTGCTCTTGATGATGGCAACGGCCTTCATGGGCTATGTGCTGCCTTGGGGTCAGATGAGTTTTTGGGGCGCTACGGTGATCACGAACTTATTTTCGGCCATTCCCTGGGTGGGCGACAGTATTGTCACGCTGCTTTGGGGTGGTTTTTCGGTTGATAACCCAACTCTCGCGCGGTTCTTTTCCCTGCACTATCTCCTGCCGTTCGTGATTTTAGGCACGGTCATTTTACATGTGTGGGCGCTCAACATGCCTGGGTCTAACAACCCTGCTGGCATTGACGTGAAAAGCTCTGAGGACACCATTCCTTTCCACCCGTATTACACGATTAAGGACATCTTCGGCATTGCCGTATTCTTGGCGATCTTCTGCGCTTTCGTGTTCTTCATGCCAAATGCTTTGGGCCATCCAGATAACTATATTCCCGCTGACCCGCTGGCGACGCCATCACACATCGTCCCCGAATGGTACTTCCTGCCATTCTACGCGATTTTGCGTGCAGTGCCGGATAAGCTGCTAGGGGTGCTTGCGATGTTCGCATCCATCGGTGTTCTGTTTATTTTGCCTTGGCTTGATACGTCCCCCGTGCGTTCGGCAACCTTCCGCCCGCTCTACAAGAAGTTCTTCTGGCTCTTCATTGTGGTGTGCATAGCGCTCGGTTGGTGCGGCCAGGCGAACACGGATATGCCGCTGTTGAAACTGGGAACAGATGAACAGGCGATTGCGCAAAATATTGCAGCGCGGCTCCCTGCTGATGCCCGTGCAGCGCTTTTGGCGGATGTTCCAGGCGATCTTGATGAGCTTAAGGCTTATGCTGACCAAGCTGGTATGAGCGAAGCCGCATTTGATCGGTTGGCGGCGAAAGAGATTGTCTCCTTTGACGTTGTGCATTTTAGCCAATTGCTAACCGCGTATTATTTCTTCCACTTCCTGATCTTAATTCCGCTGCTTGGCTGGGTTGAGAAAACACGTCCGCTGCCGGAAAGCTTGTCTTCCCCGGTCGTCGGCGCAGCACCAGCAGAATAAAAGGGCCCGCTATCATGAAAAAAGTGATTTACGCCGGCCTTGCCGCCGCTGCATTGCTTGGGCTTGCATCGCCGGTCCAAGCGCAGGATGATTACCTCACGAGTGAGGAAGCAACGCAGAAGTATCACAAATACCCTGAGCACTTCTCTTTTCCGCACAATGGCTTGATGGGAACGTTCGAGCGCGCGCAGCTCCAGCGGGGTTTTCAAGTTTACCGTGAGGTTTGCTCGGCCTGTCATAGCTTGTCTCTGGTGTCCTTCCGGACACTCACTGACATTGGTTTCAGCGAAGCTGAAGTCAAAGCCCTAGCTGCGGAATACGAAGTTGAAGACGGGCCGGACGATTATGGCGACATGTTCTTCCGCCCCGCTAAGCCATCAGATTATATTCCATCACCCTATGAAAACGAGCAGCAATCACGCTCTGCCAACGGCGGCGCGTATCCGCCGGACCTGTCTTTGATTACAAAAGCGCGCCCGCATGGCTCTGACTATGTGGCCTCATTGGTCGGGCTTGGATATTCTGAGGAAGCGCCTGAAGACATGCAGCTTTCCGACGGGCAGTATTATAATCCCTATTTCCATTCTGTCGCTCTGGCGATGGCGCAGCCTTTGTATGAAGAGTCCGTCGAGTACGCCGACGGCACACCGGCAACGATTGAGCAAATGGCGAAGGACGTGACAGCGTTTTTGACTTGGGCGGCTGAGCCTAAGCTGGAAGCACGCAAGCGCATGGGCATTGCCGTTATGATCTTCTTAGCGATCTTAATCGTGGTGAGCTATTTGAGCTACAAACGGGTTTGGGCAGACTTAAAAGACTAGGTCCGCTCTAACTGCTTCAGATTTAGAAAAAAGCGCCGCTGTTGGCGCTTTTTTTTTCGCCGCGTAGCCTTTAAGACTGATCGTATGAAAGCAGAAGACATCACCGCCCTGCGCGCCAGCGTACGCACCATTCCCGATTATCCAAAAAATGGAATTCAGTTCCGCGATATCACAACACTGTTAAGCAACCCCGATGCACTGGCCATGGCTGTACGAGGGCTAGTCGATCCGTTTCGCGGCGCTGGTATCACCGCTGTTGTCGGGATTGAGGCGAGGGGCTTCATTTTAGGCGGCGCAGCGGCCTTTGAAATGGGCGTAGGCTTTGTGCCGATGCGCAAGCGTGGCAAGCTGCCCTTTGATGTGATTGGCCAGGATTACGAGCTTGAATACGGTACTGACCGATTAGAGATGCATGTTGATGCTGTCTGCGCTGATGACCGCATTTTGCTCATTGATGATTTGATCGCAACCGGCGGCACAGCCGTGGCAGCGATTGATCTATTGCAGCTTGGCGGCGCCCAGGTTACCAGCGCCGCCTTTGTGATTGATCTGCCTGATTTAGGCGGCCTCGCCCGCATTGAAGGCAAAGGCGTGCAAACCAATGCCCTCATCGCTTTTGACGGCGATTGAGAGGCTTAGATCGGCCTGCGGTGATACAAGCCGGCCCCTTCAAATGTCATGACAACAACGCCGTCTTGATTGAGCACTTCATAAGCGGCCGTGATGATGCCCATGTCGGGCTTTGACGGCAGGTCCTTCTTGCCCAGCACTTCGCTGCGCACGCTCAAAACATCGCCGGGATAAACAGGGGTCCGCCAGCGGATTTTGTCAACGCCGGGCGATCCAGTGGTTTGTATTTTTTTGTCCTGCATCTGCTCCACCATCATGCGCATGGTCATCGCGCATGTATGCCAGCCTGAAGCGCTTACCTTGCCGAAAAACGTTTTGGCAGCCGCCTCGTCATCAAGGTGAAAGGGCTGGGGATCATATTTGGATGCAAAGTCTAAGACTTCTTCCCGCGTCACAGCGTAGCGACCAAAGCGCGCCTTATGGCCAACGGCAATATCTTCAAAAAAAAGCATGCTCGCTCCTAGTTGGCGAAGCGGAAGAGCATGATGTCACCGTCTTTCACCAGATAGTCTTTGCCTTCCAAACGCATTTTGCCATTTTCTTTGGCCCCAGCCTCCCCGTCACAAGTGATATAATCATCAAAGCTGATTGTTTCAGCGCGGATAAAGCCTTTTTCAAAGTCCGTGTGAATGCGGCCAGCCGCTTGCGGCGCTGTGGCGCCTTCATGAACGGTCCACGCGCGCGCTTCCTTCGGTCCTGCAGTGAAAAAGGTGAGTAAACCCAGCAAGCCATAGCCCGCCTGGATGACGCGCGAGAGGCCTGTTTCATCTAGTCCAAGGTCACTTAAAAAGGCCTCTTGCTCCTCAGGGTCGTCCAGTTGCGCAATCTCAGCTTCGATCGCCGCGCAGATGACAACGGCGCTTGCGCCTTCGCTGGCTGCCTTGGCTTCTACAGCTGCCGAATGAGCGTTGCCGCTCGCCGCATCGCCTTCATCAACATTGCATACATAGAGCACTGGTTTGGCTGTCAGGAGCTGCAGAGCGTCAAACACCTTGCGCTCTTCTGGATCGCTCACCTCAAGCACGCGGGCTGGCTTACCATCTTCAAGCAGCGGGATAATACGCTCGATCATGTCGAGGGTCGCCTTGGCTTCTTTTTCACCGCCGCGCACCTTGCGTACCAACCCATCCTGGCGCTTTAGCAGACTTTCCAGGTCCGATAGCATCAGTTCCGTCTCAACGGTCTCTGCGTCCGCTACCGGGTCAACGCGGCCATCCACATGAGTGATGTCCCCATCTTCAAAGCAGCGCAGCACATGGGCGATAGCGTCAACCTCGCGTATGTTGCCCAGAAACTGATTGCCCAGCCCTTCGCCCTTTGACGCGCCGCGCACCAGGCCGGCAATATCGACAAAATTGAGCTGCGTTTCGATCACATTGGCACTTTTTGCAATGGCGGCAATCTGATCAAGGCGCGTATCGGGGACTGGCACCTGTCCAACATTGGGTTCAATCGTGCAAAAAGGATAGTTGGCCGCTGCAGCTGCCGCGGTTTTGGTCAGCGCATTAAACAACGTCGATTTTCCCACATTTGGCAGGCCTACAATGCCGCATTTAAAACCCATGGTTTGTGTTCCTGTATTGCTTTTTTATTTACCGCAATCGCTGCGACACGTCAGATAAGAACCGAGCATCGTTGCCGCTCGCAAGCATCTCTGCTTCCGCAGCGATAGCACCTAAATGATCGGGCAGGGCGTCTAGCTCTGCTTTAGAAAAGTTCCCAAGCACATATTTTAGCACCAGGTGCCGCGCGCCGGGGTGGCCAATGCCAAAACGCAGTCGGCGAAATTGGTCTGTGTTTAAATGCGCTTGAATGGACTTAAGGCCATTATGGCCTGCAGTCCCGCCGCCCAGTTTCAGCTTCAGTTTGAACGGCGCTAAGTCAAGCTCGTCATGAACAACGAGAATGTCAGACGGCGCAATTTTATAAAACCGTGCCGCTTCCTGCACCGCTTGGCCAGAGTCATTCATGAACGTTTGCGGCTTAACGAGCAAAACCTTCGCAGCGCCTATACGGCACTCAGCAATCTCGGCGTGAAATTTTTTGCGAAACGCTGGCGCATGATAAAGCGCAGCAATAGCGTCAACCACCATGAAGCCGATGTTATGGCGGTGCAGTGCATATTGCCCACCTGGATTTCCAAGACCGACCAGCATGAACACTGGCTTATCTCCTGCATCTATCGGCGCGCTTGTTGTGTCTGTTTGAAAAAGGCGCCGCAGGTCCCTGCAGCGCCTTGTGAGCCAACGTCGCATGGACGCTTAAGGCTAATTGTCGTCTTCGCCGGACTGCGCTGTTGCTTCGACTTCGTCTGCTGCTGGTGCGTCTTCTTCTTCCTCTTCCGCGCTCTTCATTGCGCTTGGAGCAACGACCGTCGCGATGGTGAAATCACGGTCCGTAATGGTCGGGGTTACGCCTGCTGGCAGAGTGACTTCTGAAATATGCACGCTGTCGCCGACTTCCAAACCGGCAAGGTCGATGTCGATACTATCTGGGATCGCATCCACGGGCGCGCTCACCTCAATGGCATAGCGCACAACATTGAGAACGCCGCCAGCTTTCAAGGCCGGGCTTTGTTCTTCATTGAGGAAGTTCACTGGAATTTCCACATCGATGCTCGCGCCTTTTTCAAGCCGCAGAAAATCAACATGAAGCGGGACACTGCTGACAGGATGAAACTGAACATCGCGCGGGAAGCTGCGGGTGGTATCTTTGCCTGCACTAATATCGAAAACAGAGGTAAAAAAGGTGCCACTGCTCAGCAGCTTCTCAAGCACACGCCGTTCGATTTTAATGTTCTCTGGTTCTTTTTTGCCGCCATAAATGACAGCAGGCACGTAGCCTTCACGTCTTGCCGCACGAGAGGCTCCCTTGCCTGCTCGTTCCCGCGGTTCGACGTCGATTTTAATGATATCCGACATGTCGTCCTCGTTTTCTTATGTGTTGCAAGACTGGCCCAATGCCGCCTTGATCGCTGCCTGATGGTGAGTGCCTCCAGGGATGTTGCAAACCAATGAAGTAGCGAAGCGCGCCTGTTACAGGAGTTAAGCCATAAACGCAACCATTGTGCGTCTCGTTGGGGCCTCAATCAAACAGGCTGGAGACCGAGCTTTCTTCCGCCACGCGGCGCATGGCTTCCCCGAACAAGGGCGCCATGGTGAGTTGGCGGATTTTCTTAGAGACACGAACGGCTTCTGTGCCCAAAATCGTGTCTGTAATGACCAGCGAATCTAGCTTGGAGGCGCCAACACGGGCAACCGCACCGCCCGAAAGAACGCCGTGTGTGACATAGGCGGAGACTTTGTGCGCGCCAGATTGGATAAGGGCAGCAGCGGCGTTGCACAAAGTGCCTGCAGAATCGACGATATCATCGACCATGATGCAGTGTTTGCCTTCCACATCGCCAATGATGTTCATGACTTCAGATTCGCCTGCGCGTTCACGGCGTTTATCGACAATGGCGAGGGGCACATTATCAAGACGCTTTGCAATGGCCCTAGCGCGCACCACCCCGCCCACATCGGGCGATACGATGACAAGTTCATCGCCGTTCAACGTCTCCTTCATATCGCGCACCATGACGGGCGCTGCATATAGATTATCGGTTGGGATATCGAAAAAGCCTTGGATTTGGCCAGCGTGCAAATCCATCGTTAGAACGCGGCCAGCCCCGGCAGTTGTAATCAGATTGGCAACAAGTTTCGCTGAAATAGGTGTGCGCGGGCCGGGTTTGCGGTCCTGGCGCGCATAACCAAAATACGGCAGAACCGCTGTAATGCGGCGCGCAGAGGAGCGGCGCAGCGCATCAATGCAGATCAAAAGCTCCATCAAATTGTCGTTCGCTGGATAGCTCGTCGATTGGATGACAAAGACATCCTCGCCGCGCACGTTTTCATGAATCTCTACGAAAATTTCTTCGTCTGAAAAGCGCCGGACGGACGCCGCACATAACGGTAAGTCTAAATAGGCCGCGATGGCTTCCGCCAAGGGGGTATTACTGTTCCCGGCAACAACTTTCATGGCCTACCTCTTTTCCATGAATTTAGGTGCCGGCCCCCCGGCGTTGAGGCACGCTTAACAACCGGTCACCGCGATGGCAACCGGCTTATTTCGCTTTTGTGACATGCGCTGCTAAGCGGCCATCCAATTGCAGTGAAAGCCGCCTGGAACACGGAAGGGAACATTCACCTTTGCCACGGGCCCGCCGGAGATGTCTTGCGCAGAAAAGATAAATAAATCTGAGAGATTGCGGGCCTTGTTCCAACCAAAGACGAGCACATAGCCGTCGTCTTGAGCGCTCTCTGGAGCGCTTGGGACGAAGACACCCTCGCCAAAGACTGTTTTCTCCGGCGGCGCATAGATGTCGGATTTGCCGTCTGAGATGTCATAGCGGGCATAGCCATCAAAGCCATCGTCGCGGCCTGATTCGCCCCCTAATGCGACATTGGTGTAAAGATAGCGATAGGGTCGCCCCATATAGCGATCGTCGATGCGCGGGAATTGCATATCTAAATCACCAAGCACCGTCTCGGTGTAATGCGTCGCTTCACCATCTGTGCCCATGGTCCAGCGGGTGAGGCGCTGCTTTGTATTGTCTTGGGGAACGGGCGATCCATCGGCGCTTGGCATCAACGGTGCGCGCTTTGTTGCGCCTACTTCGATGTGCAATTTTCCATCCGCTTCATAGGCGCCGCCGGAATGGAACATGAAGGTAGGGTCGGTCTCAAACCACTTAATGTCATCGGCTGAGCCATAGCGCGGCATCACGCCAAAGGCGGCAGGTTTGCTGTCATCCCAAGCGGTGAGAGGTTTGCCGCTCATGGCCCGGCTCAAGTCGATGGTAATGGGCAGGCAGGGGAAGATGACGTAATTCTCGGTCATGAAAAAATCATGCATCATCGAGCAGTAGGGCTGGTGCAGCCATTCTGTTTTGGTCAGGTTATTGTCTTTATCGACGATATTATAGCGCACATCCGTCGACCCTGGACCTTTCGCGCCCCAGCCAAAGGCAAACATTTCGCCCGTTTGCGCATCCGTTTTGGGGTGTGCGGTAAAGGGCCCGGCAACGCCGCCGCCATAAGTCTCTGGACCGACTGTGGATAGGCTATCCTTGTCCATTTCAATGGGCGGGCAGCCTTCCATCAACGCATAGAGCTTCCCGGCATGGGGCCATATGTGCGTATTGCCGGTATTGTAATCCATGGGGTTGATACCTGGATCATTGAAGGCCGGGTTTCCAAACACGCCAAACAGGCGGCGTCCAGCAGCTTGCTCTTGGTCTAGCTTGGGGGTCCTGACCCAGCGGTTTTTCAAGGAGGCTTTTCCATCGCCTAAAGACAGGCCGTACACCATGCCATCGCCATCAAAGACATGGTATTTATTGCCGTCCTTAGGCGGGAAGGCCGGGTCTGGGCCATTGCGATAAAACGTACCGTTCAGGCAGTCCGGCAGATCGCCTTCGATCACCAAATCCGGCGCTTCTACTTCTGCGCCAAAAGGGGCCCAAAAGCCTTTGAGAAATGGATCATCGGGAAATGGCTGGGTCATGCTATCGCTCCTCAATCGGTTGCGAGTAGCTTGGCCTAATTTTAGCGCGCGCTTCTACTAGCGATTGTTTTAGTCGCACCGCATGATGACGGACATCTGCCTGCCATAATCAGCCTCGCCCAGATGCGTTGCCCGCCGGTAGCTGAAAAACCGATTGGGCTGGCTGTACGTGTCTTCAGCGAGCAGATCGATTTGCGCCACGCCCGCATCGCGCAGCTTCTTAGCCACGAATCCTGGTAAGTCCAATTGGAACTTTCCCGGTCTTTTGCCAGGCGTGAAAAAAGCCGGGGCTGCGGCGGCCTGGCGGACTTCCGCGCCCACTTCATAGCTGCTTTGGGCAATCGCTGGACCAATGGCAGCAACGATGTCGGCGTTGCCCAGAGCTTGGACGGCGTTCCCAATAATGCCGTTGACCGCGCCTTTCCAGCCAGCATGAACCGCGGCGACTTTATGGCCATCGCGCTGCGCTAACAGCACAGGCACGCAGTCAGCGGTTAAAACGCCCACAGCTTCACGTGATCTCACTGTGACAATCCCATCCGCTTCACGTCCGGCGTCATCTGATGACACCACAGTCGCCGAGTGGATTTGATAGACCGTTTTAAGTACGGCGGCGCCAAGCGTGTCTCGTACATTCGCGCGATTGGCTTCCACTGCGGCCCGCTCGTCATCAGAGCCAAGACCCACATTTAAGCTGGCATACAGCCCTTCAGAGACGCCGCCTTCACGGGTAAAAAAGCCGTGGCGAATACCGGGTAAAGCGTCAAGCAGGGGGCTTGTCAGAAACGGGGTGGTGGTCATTACGCGAACCCGGCGGGTGGCGGACTGCCTGGCTGCGTGAAGGCAAGCACTTTGAAGAGCGTGCCCATCGCCTCGCCGTCCATCAGCCGCGCAGCATCCCGCAAAGCTGAACCGCCAAGTGCACGGGCCCGGAGCGGCAGGCCCAGTTGGCCAAGGAAATGCCCCTGCGTCACCGGGCCGTGAACTGCGCAGCCAGCGGCTCGCGCGCCGCCGGCTAGCGCCGCAAAGTTCACATGCGCCGTCAAGTCCGCGGTCCCGGGGTTTGCAAGCGGGTCGGCGTAGCGGTGTTTCTCGATAGCTTGAAAGCTATCGCCTGCTTCAGCGGCGGTATAGCCATAGTCGACAATCAACACTGCGCCCCCCTGTGTCATGATCCGCTCTGCTATAGCCTGGCAGAGTATATCTGCAGCCGGGCATACCTCAAAAATATCGCCCACTTTCGCGTTGGTTGGCAAGTCTGGGCCCGGCTTGTAATCGATTAATGTGAATGCCAAGTCCGCGCTGTTTGCGGTGATTGCGCGTTCCTTCCATCCCTGCGCGGTCATTTCCATTTGCCTGATCGGCAAGGCATCAAACAGTTCGTTGGCGACCATAAAAAGCGGCAAGGTCGATGGCGCAGTCTCGATCGTCTCATGAAAAATAGCGTCAGTATGGCGTTCTGCCTGAAGCATCCTTAGCCGGGAACTTGTCTCAACGAAATGCGGCGGGCTGTCTGGCCAAAGCGGGACCTTTTCAAGCGAGCGCCTTGCGTCAGCCATCAGTGTGCCGCGTCCCGGGCCAAGTTCGATCAGCGTGGGACCATCGGGCTGGCCTTGGCGGGTCCATAAGTCTCCAATCCACAGCCCAATCAGCTCGCCGAACATCTGGCTGATCTCCGGCGCTGTAATGAAATCGCCGTCTCGCCCAAAAGGTTCCTTTGTCATGTAGTAGCCGTGCTCAGGATGGGCCAAGCAAAGCGTCATGTATTGGTCGAGCGGCATTGGCCCGGTTTTAGCAATGTCTGCGAGAATGAGCGCTTTAAGCTCAGTCACGGTCTTGTTTTTTCCTTACGCGATAAGGGACGCCGGTCTTTTGGGTTTTGCGGGCGTATTGGATGAAGGCGATCCCGATCAAAATCATGGGCAAAGAAAGCGTCTGGCCCATCGTTAGCCCGGTGCTGAGGACGCCGATATGGTCATCGGGTTTGCGGACAAACTCGATCAAAAAGCGAAATGCGCCATAGCAAACCAAGAAGGCGCCAGCGGTAAAGCCGTGCCAACGCCCGGCTAGTGTTTGCATGTAAACCCAGCGCAGAATGAAGAACAGAACCAGCCCTTCCAGGAAAGCCTCATAGAGTTGGCTTGGGTGACGCGGCACTTGCAGGGGATCAGACGGGAAAACCATAGCCCAGGGGACATCCGCCGGGTGGCCATAGAGTTCGCCATTGATAAAGTTAGCGATCCGCCCGAAGAACAATCCAATGGGCACGGTGGCAGCTGCAAGATCGCCAACGCCTGGCGGCGACAAGCGGTTTTTCAGCGCGAATAAAATAATGCCTGCCGTTACGCCAATGAGCCCGCCATGAAAGCTCATGCCGCCTTTCCACACCATAAAAATGGAGATGGGGTCAGCCAGGGTGCTCTCGAGGTTGTAAAACAAGGCTGAGCCCAATCGCCCGCCAATGATGGTGCCAAGTGTTGCCCACATCAGAAAATCATCCACATGTGCCTCACTCATGGCAGAGCCTGGCCGCGTGATCAGCCGGCGCATATACCACCAGCCGAGTCCAAGCCCGATAATATAGGCCAGCGAATAGTATCGCAGGCCATAACCATTGATCTCAAAAAGAAAGGGGCCGATGTCGGGATAGGAGAGAACGCCGGCGGCGGCGAAACTTAGCATAGCGGGACCTTTTGCCTTAGAATGCAGCGCAGATGTTGCTGGCTCTTGGGCCCTTGTCAAGCAAAGCACAAAGCGGGCCGCATTGCCGCGTTGAATTATGCCTGGCAAAGCCCTACTTGAATGGAAACGACAAAGGTGCCCGTTATGACCGACCGCAACCCGATTTTTGAAGACTTTGCCAAAGTTGCCTCCAGCGCCATGAGCACGCTGGGCGGTCTGCGTGATGAAGCCCAGGCGGCGCTGCGCGCGCGTATGGAAGATATGATGGCGGATATGGACCTGGTCACCCGCGATGAATTTGAGGCGGTGCGGACTATGGCGCTCAAAGCGCGCGAAGAAAACGAAAAGTTGCTCGAAGAAATTGCTGCGCTCAAAGCGGCTGCGGCGCCAAAGCCAGCACCAAAACGGCGGACCACCACGCGGGCGAAGGCAGCGTCAACAGCGAAAAAGCCTGCTGCAAAGACAGCGCCAAAGTCTTCCGCGCGCAAACCAGCGGCCAAGAAAGCAGCAAAATCAACGCCGAAGACCTAAGCCAATACGCTTGGACTTATCCACATGAAACTTGTGTGACCTAAAAACGCGAAGGTTGCGTTTCATCTTGCTGCATGACACGGTATCTAGTGTCTGGCGGTAATAAAGACGCTAAATGTTGTTTCCGCTAGGCGAGCGCCAACAGCTGGGTTGGCCATTGCGCCAACCCCGACTTCCGGGAGACGGCTCACATGACCCTAATGCAGCACGAAGAGCAAAGCCAATTGCTGGCAAATCCACTCGATAGTGTGGAGGAGCTGTTTGAAGCCAATGAATGGGCATTTGAGCGCGAAGGTGATGAAGAAATTACCGCCGTCGTGCCAAGCGGATGGTGTGACTATCAGCTTCGGTTTTTCTGGCGTCAGTCAGAAGGGGTGCTGCAGGCGGTTAATATGTTTGATCTTAAAGTGCCTGAAGCGAAACGCCCGCCGATCTGCGAAGCCCTATCGCTGATCAATGAGCGGCTTTGGATGGGTCATTTCGAAAGTTGGACCGATGGGGACGCGTTGCTCTATCGCCATGCGACCTTCTTAGACGAGCAAGCCCAGCTCTCGCCAAGCCATGCGCATGCCCTGGTGCAGACCGCCATTGGCGAAAGCGACCGGTTTTACCCGGTATTTCAGTTCGTGTTGTGGGCTGGAAAAAGCCCAGCCGAAGCCGTTGAGGCCGCCATGCTCGACACAGTAGGCACGGCCTGATCCTATGGCAGGCTTTGGCGGCGTGATCAGCGCTGATCGGCCCTTGGTGCTGCTCGGCTGCGGAAATATGGGCCAGGCGCTTCTGGCTGGCTGGTTGAGCCAAGGGTTGCCGCGCGGGCAAGTCTTCATTGTTGATCCAGTGATCGCAGAGCCTGGCCTTCCTGAGCTTGGCATCCCTGAAGAGCAATGCGCTGCCCGCACGCCAGCGGACATGGCAGCCGGTATCGTTATCCTCGCCGTTAAGCCGCAGATTTTTGATGATGCAGCCGCGAGTATCGCCAAAGCTTGCGACGCCAAGACCACCGCGCTTTCCATTATGGCCGGTACATCCATTCAAACAATTGCCCAGGCCTTGCCATCAGCCGGGGGCATTGTGCGCACCATGCCCAATACGCCCGCTTCGATCGGCAAAGGTGTGACCGCTCTTTTCGCCGAGCCGCGCGTAAGCGATAGCGCGCGTGATGGCTGCGCCGCGCTCATGCAAGCTGCTGGCCGCACCGTCTGGGTGGACGCCGAAAGCGATCTCAATGCCGTGACCGCCGTCTCCGGCTCAGGCCCAGCTTATGTGTTTCACATGATTGAATGTCTTGCCGCCGCTGGCATTGACCAGGGTCTGAAGCCCGATGTGGCTGAAGCCTTAGCAATCGAAACCGTCTATGGCGCAGGCGCCTTGGCTGCAGCGCGCACCGCCAGTCCGCAGCAACTGCGCATCAACGTTACTAGCCCTGGAGGGACGACCCAAGCCGGGCTGGATGTGCTGATGCAAGAAGGCGGGCTAAAGCCGTTGATTGCAGACACAGTTGACGCTGCCAAGCGCAGGGCCGATGCATTGGGCTAGCGCTGGCTCAATTCCGTCAACTGCGCCTAGGCGGTGCGGCCGCCATCAATCGGTACCGTGACGCCAGTGATGTAATTCGCCTTTTCGCTCATGAGGAAGCAGACGAGCTCTGCGATATCTTGCATCTCGCCTGTTTTTTGCATCGGGATGCCTTCGCGCAGGTCTTTGAAGAGGTCTGGCATGTTTTTCTCCATCTGCTGCGCGCGCTCGGTCATGATAATGCCGGGGGCGATTGCGAGGCAGCGGATGCCGTCTGGGCCATGTTCTTTTGCCACAGTATAAGTGAGGCCGATCAGGCCCCATTTTGAGGCGCAATAATCTGCCATGGTGGGCACGCCTTGAACACCGGCCGTAGACGAGTTGTTCACAATGGCGCCGCCACCTGCTTTGATTAGCAGCGGGATTTGCCGTTTCATAAGCATGAACACGCTGGTCACGTTCACGTCCATAGAGGCGTTCCAGCGCTCTAGCGGCGTCTCGACAAAGGGCCCAAAGCCCTGTGTATTGCCGATATTGTTGAAGACGCAATCAAGCTTGCCGTAGCGCGCTTCCACTCGGTCCATGCCAGCATTCACGCTGTCTTCTTTGGTGCCGTCCATCTCAATGGCCATGCCCTCACCGCCAGCAGCGATATGCGCGTCGATAATCTTTTGGCATTCGTCCAAACGCCGCGCGGCGATGATCAGCTTTGCGCCTTGCTCACCGGCATGGATGGCTGTGCGGCGGCCCATGCCCGTGCTCGCGCCCACGACCAGGCATATTTTGTCTTTAAGCAACATTTATTCGTCTCCTAAAAAGAACTGGATGGCGCCTGCTTTTTGCGCCGGGCTGCCATCGGTTTGCGCGGTGTAGGACTGCGGCAACGCCGCTATCAGCGGCTCCATTCCCGTTTCAATAGGGCCGTCATCAGACGTGAGAACCAGCGTTTTGATATTCGTCTTCTCGGCCATTGCAATCGGGTCCTGCCGGAAGACGGCTTCATAGGGCAAGTGATATGTCTCCAGCGCTTTCAGCACGTCCAGCGTCAGTGTGTGGAGAATACGCGCGTCAAAGGTGCCGCCCGGACGCAGGTGATCTAAATCTTTCTGGTAATGCGGAAAAAAGATCATTTGATCGCGCATAAAGTGCCACGCCCAGTGGAACTGGCTGCCATCGGGTTCAGGCTGTTTAGGCGGCGCATAGTGATCTAAAAACTCCTGGCGCATGTCAGGCGATAGCAAGGCTACACCGTCTAGGATCATAGCGCTAAGCCGATACGGCGATGTCGCGGCCCATTCTATGCCGATGTGCGCGCCAGTATGCGTGCCATAAAGCGCAACCTCTTCCAGCCCGAGACCGGCGCAAAAGGCGTCCATTGTTCGTGCGTAATCCACAAGCGTCGGGCTTTCCAGAGCGAGTGCGTCAGATTCGCCATTTCCGGGCGTGTCTGGCGCATAAACGCAGTAGCGGTCTGCAAGCGCGAGCATCAGGGGCTCTTGTGATTTAGAGGACGCAGGCGAAGCATGCAGCATCAACAGCGGCGGCGCGGCTGGGTCGCCGGCCTCGCGGTAATGAACTAGCCCGTGCTCAAGCCTTAAAAAATGCCGATCAATCAACATGTCACCCATGGGCAGCGTCCTATTTCACACACCCGCAGTCCTACAGATGGTTTGCGCATTCAAAAGCGTTTTGAGCGCATCTATCCAACTGCCGGTTAGAGGGCTCAATTGAGCTTGAAGCGCCGTCCATCAAGCAACACATCGTAGGTATCAGGCGGGCGGACCGAAAAGCCGTCAGCGGCGTCTTTGTCCGCCGCTTCGCGCTGAAACATCATGCCTTCAAAGCGCCAGAGTGAACTTTCTGGGCGCAAGGCAAAGAGAGCCATTTGGTTTGTCCGCTCGGCAAACACCAAGACTTCGCTGCCTGGCACTAGCGGCAACACATCCGCAACATAAATGCGGCACGTATCCTCGGCTCGTTTCGCACAACTTTGCAAAACATAGATGTACTCCGCAGGCGTGTCAGGGAGCCAGCTGTTGCTGGCAAACCCCTCTGGAAGGGCCGCACCGTCTGGCAGAACTGGCAGAGTTTCAAACAGAGCGGCTTGGTCAAAAGCGTCTTTTGGGCGCTGCGGGCGGTACCGGCTAGACTCACGGATTTTGGCGATCTGTGTTCGCTGCTCGCCTTGCGGCAATGCTTTTTCAAAGCCGGACAAAATCGCCTGGCCTTGGGTTCCGCCGTAGTGCCAAAGATAATGCGCGGCATCAATACTCACCCCATCTTCGCCGCGAGGCAAGCGTGCAGCTTGGTTACGATTGGCAATATCTTGCCAGCTAACAAAGGGCGTAACCGAGAGCACTAAAAAGGCGGCCACAGCGCCAACAAAGCATCCAAGCGTTTTATCGCGAAACGCAGAGCCGGGCAGGATAGCTGAAAGTGTCAATCCGCCGATCAGCACAGCTGCGAGCACGCATAGCTCAATTAAGAAAATGCGCTCAGGCGTGAGGCCATATTGGGCGATGCGCAGGTGCGTGGCATACATTGCTATGATTACCAGCGGCAAAGCCAGTCCCCAACCAAAGCGCAAGACTTGCGTGATCCAGCCGCTGATATCTGGCGGCTCAATTGCGCCGCTTAAGCCTAACACAAGCGCTGCTCCTGAAAGCCCCAGCGACAAGCCAGCGACGGAGACCTGGCGGCTCAAATCACTGACGCTGCCCAAGGCCATTGCCAGCAGTACTAAGCCAATCAAACCGAGGACCAACAAATAAAGGTACCGGCTTGCCAAAACGATCACTTGGACAACGCCGTCCATGAGCCGGTCGCGCTCGGCAATCAAGGCAAACATAAAGGCCATCGAGGCGCCAAACACACTCGCCATCACATAGGCATCTGTCAAAAAGCGGGCGACATCTTTCAGTCCGGCAAAGCGAATAAGCGCTGCGCTGGCTGCGATTAAGCCGAGCACGATCCCCGCTGCGAGAAGGGCGACCGCTAGCGATAGGATGCTAGACCAGGTGCTCAGCAGAAGCCGCATGTGAAAACTCTCCGCCGCACTTAGATTGGCAGCGCGTAGCGCCCCGCTGGCAAGCAAGGCGCCAAGGAGGCCAGCGCCAGTCGCAAGCCCTAGCACGGTCTCCCCAAAGCGATGATAGAGCAGCGCCCACAGGACATAATAAAGCGCTCCGACGACAACCGCGAGCAAGGCGCTCCTCATCCGGCTGGCATTGTAACGCAGGGTGAAGAAAAGCAGCGGCGCGATGGCCAAAAAGATGAGCGCGCCGACCAGGTTTGCATCCCAAAACGCGGATACCCGGTCATCCAGAATTTCACCCAGGGTCCAGACAAGCCATCCCTGCAAGGCGCCAATGGCGACAAAGCTCCAGCGTTCAATCGGCTGCGAGATTACCGTGACCTTCATGCATTCCTCCCAAGATCTGAATGCCAACGGTGACAGGCCTTTTCGTCATTCGCAAGAAAACCATTCGCATCGATCTCTGGTAGGCTGAGCTGAGTGATGAGGTTGAGGCGGTATTGGCCGCGCGGCGCAATGCTGAAGATGAGTATGCTTTACTTTAGGATCTCACCCTGCAGCAGCGCTGGACGCAAAGTCAGCGTTCGGCTCTGTGTACTGCTATTTAAGGCAATAGTCTCAGCCAGTTGCAACGTTTGCATGCAATTCTGACTCAGCAGCACGCTCGGGCGGTGTGAGGACTGTGTCGTGGGCGACGTCTGCTAAGTTTGGGAAGTCCTTAGTATAGTGCAGCCCGCGGCTTTCCTCTCGGGCGGTCGCCGATTGGACGATGAGGCCTGCAACGGTGACGAGGTTGCGAAGTTCAAGGAGGTCGCGGGTGACGCGGAAATTGCCGTAGAAGTCTTCAACTTCGCGCATGAGCAGGTCGACGCGGTTTTGCGCGCGTTCGAGGCGTTTTGTAGTCCGCACGATGCCCACATAGTCCCACATGAAGCGGCGCAGCTCTTGCCAGTTGTGCGTAATGACGACTTCCTCATCACTATCGCGTACCCGGCTTTCATCCCAATCCGGCGCCGATGTAGGCGCTGCTAAATCAGGGAGTTTCTGCGTAATATCCCTCGCAGCAGCATCGCCCATGACGAGGCATTCGAGGAGCGAGTTGGAGGCCATGCGATTGGCGCCGTGCAGGCCAGTTTGGCTGCATTCACCGATGGCGTAAAGGCCCGGAAGGTCTGTTTGCCCGTCCAGGTCCGTCACCACACCGCCGCAGGTATAGTGCGCTGCGGGCACGATGGGGATTTGGTCTTTGGTGATGTCGATCCCGAAATCTAAGCACCGGCGGTAGATGGTGGGGAAGTGGGAGATGATAAAATCTTGCGGCTGGTGCGATATGTCCAGGTACAGATGGTCGGCGCCCAGTCGCTTCATTTCATGGTCAATGGCGCGCGCAACGATATCGCGCGGGGCAAGTTCAGCGCGGTCATCGAACTTGGGCATGAAGCGTGTGCCGTCCGGCAGTTTGAGATGCGCGCCTTCACCGCGCATGGCTTCTGTGATTAAAAAGCTTTTGGCTTTAGGGTGATAGAGGCATGTGGGGTGAAATTGGTTGAATTCCATATTTGCGATGCGGCAGCCTGCACGCCAGGCAATCGCCATACCATCTCCTGTCGCACCATCGGGGTTGGACGTGTAGAGATAGACTTTAGACGCGCCGCCTGTTGCTAGGATCACAGCCTTGGCTTCAAACACATCCACCTTGCGGCGCTTGCGGTCGAGGACATAGGCGCCGTGCACCCGTTCGGGCCCACCAACCTGGCGGTGTGTGATTAAATCGACGCAGACATTGTGCTCGTAGAGCGTGATGTTCTCGTGGCCCATCGCTTGGCTTTCAAGCGTCTCCTGGACTGCTGCGCCCGTTGCGTCATCGACATGAATGATGCGCCGGTGCGAGTGCCCGCCTTCGCGGGTGAGGTGATAGCCATAGCCATCTTCATGGGCTTCGTCTTTTGAAAAGGCGACACCTGCTTCGATCAACCGGTCAATTGCTGCTTCCCCTTGGCTGACGATAAAGCGAACGGCTGCTTCATCACACAAACCCGCGCCTGCAATCAGCGTGTCTTCGATATGGCTCTCAATGCTATCTTCGGCCTCTAAAACAGCCGCAATGCCGCCCTGCGCCCAGCGGGTTGAGCCGTTGGACAGCTTGCCTTTGGACAAAACAGCGACCTTGCACTGGCCAGCCAGCGCCAGGGCCGCTGTTAGCCCTGCAGCGCCTGATCCAATAACCAAGACGTCGGCCTGGATGCGTCTTTGCCCCATGCTTTAAGCTGCCTTGTTGCGCGATGTAAGCTGCAGGAAGATGTCTTCCAGATCGCTTTCTTCTGTCGATAAATCCGTGATCGATGCGCCAGCGGCTTGGACGCCATCTAAGATGCGGCCCATAGGCACGGTAGCGGTCTCATAATGCACAATGATCTGGCGTCCACCCACAAGCTCTGCGTTTAAGTCAACCAGGGTAGGCGGCAGGTCTGTAATGTTCTGATCCAGCGTAATAGTGACCTGCTTTTCACCAACGCGCGCCATCAATTGCTCTTTGGGTTCGCAGGTGACCACTTTGCCGTGGTCGATGATGGCAATGGTATCACACAGCTCTTCAGCTTCTTCCAGGTAGTGCGTGGTCAAAACGATGGTGACGCCTCTGGCGTGTAGCTCCCGGACCATGGACCAGAGCTGCTGGCGCAGTTCAATATCAACACCTGCGGTTGGCTCATCGAGGATGATAACGGGCGGATCATGGACCATGGCTTTAGCAATCAAAAGCCTGCGCTTCATGCCGCCAGATAAGGTGCGTGAATAGGCATTTCCCTTGTCTCCAAGGGCCACAGCATCAAGCAGCGCCTGGGTCCTGCGCTCGGGCTTTGGAATGCCATACATTCCAGCGGTCATTTCCATAATCTCGCGCGGGGTAAAAAAAGCATCGAAGTAGATTTCTTGCGGAACGATGCCGATCGACGCGCGGGCGTTGCGTGGGTTTTGGTCAATATCCCAACCCCAAATCTTAGCTATCCCAGATGTTTTGCGAACAAGTCCAGCTAAGATATTGATTGTCGTTGATTTTCCTGCCCCATTGGGGCCGAGCAGGGCAAACATACTGCCTTGCGGCACCGTGAGCGAGACATCATCGACAGCTTTCTTGCCGCCGTCATAGACTTTGGTTAGTCCGATAATTTCGATTGCGGCATTGCTGCCATCGGCATCAATCAAACCGGGTTTCTCGGCACCGGGCGTGCCGTATCGTACGAGTTTCATAAATCGCTCCTAGTGGTTG
>JBCCAR010000009.1:0-95403 GCA_039814715.1 Pseudomonadota bacterium | reverse complement strand
GAGCTAAAACGCGCTGGCAAGAATGTGATCGGCCTTGGCGCAGGGGAGCCTGATTTTGACACCCCAGACCATATTAAGGCTGCGGCAATTGCTGCCATTCAGCGCGGTGAGACGAAATACACAGCCGTCGGCGGTACGCCGGAAGTTAAAGAGGCCATAGCGGAGAAGTTTCGCGTTCAAAACGGGCTTGACTATACGCCAGATGAAATCTTCGTTAGCTGCGGCGGCAAGCACAGCATCTACAACGCGATGATGGCGACATTGAACCCAGGCGATGAAGTGCTCATTCCGACGCCTTATTGGGTCAGCTACCCTGATATCGTCTTGCTTGCTGGCGGGACGCCGAAATTCATTCCTGCGAGCTTGGCGTCTGGCTTTAAGATTACACCGGAGCAGCTGCGTGCTTCCATCACCCCAAAAACCAAATGGCTGATTTTCAATTCACCCTCAAACCCCTCGGGGGCGGCCTATACGAAAGCGGAGATTAAGGCGCTGACGGATGTGCTGCTTGAGAACCCGCATGTCTGGCTGTTTACAGACGATATATACGAACACATCGTTTATGACGGGTTTGAGTTTGCAACGCCTGTTGCTGTTGAGCCGAAACTCAAAGATCGCACGTTGACAATGAATGGCGTTGCGAAAGCCTATGCCATGACGGGCTGGCGCATTGGGTATGTTGGCGGCCCGGCTGATGTCTTGAAGGGCATGGCGAAGGTTCAAAGCCAATCAACATCAAACCCAAGCTCCATCAGTCAAGCCGCCACAGTAGAGGCGCTGACCGGCAGTCATGAATTTCTGACGGACTGGGTCGCCACATTCCGGTCCAGGCGCGATTTGGTGGTTGAGATGCTGAGCGCATGTGAAGGCCTGTCCTGTCCTGTTCCGGAAGGGGCTTTCTATGTCTATCCCGATTGCTCTGACCTCATCGGGCGCAAGACCCCTGCTGGCGTCACCATTGGGAGCGATACCGATCTTGTGACCTATTTGCTTGAAGACGCAGGCGTTGCGGCCGTTCAAGGGGAGGCATTTGGCCTGAGCCCCAATTTTCGAGTGAGCTATGCAACAGCGACGGACGTATTGGAAGACGCATGCACACGTATTCAAAAAGCGTGCGCGGCTTTAAGCTGAGGGGCGGCTATAACGCAGCCTTCACGCAGCTGTGCATTGCAGGTGATTGAATTAAACGTCATCTGCAAAAGCATGCACTGATAACGAGAGGGTTTTGCCATGCTTATTCGGTCCCGCAACGCAAGCGACGTCACTGAAGCGGATGTCACGCCGCAGCCTATTTATTTGCAGCGCCGCCGTTTCATGGCGGCGGCTGCGGCCGCGAGTGTTTTAGCCGCTTGCAGTGATACGGCTGAGGCAGATAATGCACCCAACCAAACGCCCGCCGATGCGTCGCCTTTTATGACGGACGAAACGCAAACGCCGTATGAGCAAGCCACTAGCTACAATAACTATTATGAGTTCGGCACCTCTAAGTCAGATCCGGCGAAAAATGCAGGCAGCCTGGTGACGGAGCCGTGGACGGTTAAAATTACCGGCTTGGTCAACAGTCCAGGGCTGTATGCGCTAGATGACCTTATCAAGCGCCAAACGATTGAAGAGCGTATCTATCGTCTTCGATGTGTTGAGGCGTGGTCGATGGTGATCCCTTGGATGGGGTTTCCTTTAAAAGCCATTGTCGATTTGGCCGAGCCGATGGGCAGCGCAAAATATGTGGCGTTTAAAACGGCTTATTTGCCTGACCAGATGCCAGGCCTGCGGTACCCCGTATTGGACTGGCCTTACCGTGAGGGTCTTCGCCTCGATGAAGCGACAAACCCGCTAGCCTTCATGGCAACCGGTATGTACGGCAAAGACTTGCTTGGGCAAAACGGAGCGCCACTGCGCCTCGTTGTCCCTTGGAAGTATGGCTTTAAGTCCATCAAATCCATCGTAGAGATCGCCTTTGTTGAAGATCAGCCGGAAACAAGCTGGAACAAGTCAGCGCCGAGAGAATACGGCTTTTATTCAAACGTAAATCCAGCAGTGTCTCATCCACGTTGGAGCCAGGCAACCGAGCGCCGTTTGGATGGACGAAGCGGATTTGCCATGTTTGAACGGCAGCGGACCCTTCCATTTAATGGCTACGCGGACCAAGTCGCTAGCCTATACGATGGGATGGATTTAAAGCGGTACTATTAGGCGAACATTCCCTTATGGCACTTCAAAAGCGAACGCTGTGGAAGCTTGGCATATTCATTGTCATGATCACGCCGATGTATGTGTTGATCAGCCAATGGTATCTGTTGCTGAACAATGAGCCTGCGCCAGCATTGGGCGCCAACCCCATACAAGCAACGGTGTTGCAGACCGGCGAACTTGCGATTCGGGCGTTAGTCATTGCCCTGGCTGTATCACCACTCGCAACTTTGCTCCGCAAACCACAGATTTTGACCGTTCGGCGCATGTTAGGCTTGTTCGCTTTCTTTTATGCGACGTTGCATGGGCTCTCCTACATAGGCATGGACCAACTGTTCTCACTGAAAACACTCTGGGTAGACTTGATCAAGCGCTGGCCCATTTCTCTCGGAATGTTAGGCTGGCTGCTCCTGCTGCCCTTGGCCATCACCTCAACACAGGCGATGGTGAAGAAACTCGGCGCGAAAACCTGGAAACAGCTCCATCGCGGCGTGTTTGCAGTCGCCGTCGTCGCTGCCGCACACAATATTTTAATTGTCAAAGGGTTGCAGGTTGAACCTTTGGTTTATGCCGCGATTTTGGCGCTACTCCTTATCTACCGTTTACTCGGGCGGCCACGTCTACCCAAACGGGCAGCGGCTTAAAAAGATGCGTACAGATCTGATCATTTTCGATTGTGACGGGGTTCTGGTCGACAGCGAAGGTATTGCAAACGCGGTCACCGCGGAATGGCTCACAAATGTCGGCCTGGCGACAACGGCCGACGAGGCTATCGAGCGCTATAAAGGGCTGTCGATGGCCTCAATACTCGCGAAATCTGAAGCAGCCCTAGGCACCCCCTTGCCGCTAGATTTTTTAGACACGCTGCAAGCCGAAACATTTGCGCGCTTTGAGCGGGAGCTAAAGCCAATTGAAGGCGCTGAAGCGCTGATAGAGTGGGTTCAAGCAAAGGGCTATCAGACATGTATCGCGTCATCTGGCAGCTTTGGTAAGATGGATGTTACCCTCGCTATCACAGGCCTTAAACACTACTTCAGCGGCAAGATTTTTTCCGCAACACAAGTCATGCGGGGAAAGCCCGAGCCAGATCTTTTTCTCTATGCATGCAAAGAGATGGGGGCCGAGCCGCAACATGCGATCGTGATTGAAGATAGCCAGGCCGGCGTTGAAGCCGCGCTTGCAGCGAAAATGCGTGTTTTCGCGTATGGAGATTTTCAAACGCAGCCAGGCGTTACACCCGTCCAGAGCCTTAGCGAAATTCCAAGCCTGCTTTAGATATCGACGGCTTCTTCATCGACGAACTCTGCCTTTTCCTGAATGAAGTCAAAGCGATGTTCTGCCTTGCGGCCCATGAGCCGCTCGACAAGGTCGCGCGCTTCATACCGCTCGCCAAATTCCTCTGGCAAGGTCACGCGCAGCAAGGTGCGGTTCGCGGGGTTCATCGTTGTTTCTTTAAGCTGTGCGGGCGGCATTTCGCCGAGGCCTTTAAAGCGGGAAATATCGATTTTCCCGCGGCCTTGGAACTCGCTGGCAAACAATTCTTCGCGGTGATCGTCGTCGCGCGCATAGAGAACCTTTGATCCCTGGGCGATCCTGTAAAGCGGCGGCTGGGCCAGGTATAGGCGGCCTTCTTGCACCATCTTGGGTATTTCGCGGAAGAAGAACGTCATAAGCAAGGTCGCAATATGCGCGCCATCGACATCTGCGTCCGTCATGATGATAATTTTACCGTAGCGTAGATCATCACCGCGGTAAGCATCGCGCGTGCCGCAGCCCAGCGCCATGAGGATGTCTGCAATCTCTTGATTGCCTTTGATTTTTTCAGCCGTGGCACTTGCCACATTCAGAATTTTGCCGCGGATTGGCAAGATGGCCTGGGTTTTGCGGTTGCGCGCTTGTTTGGCTGAGCCGCCGGCGGAGTCGCCTTCCACGATAAAGAGCTCTGATCCATCGGCGCTGCCTAACGTGCAATCCGTCAGCTTGCCTGGAAGTCGTAATTTTCGTTTATTCGTCGCTTTCTGGCGCTTGATTTCTTTTTCTTGGCGCCGGCGCTGGCGCTCTTCAACGCGCTCTAATACCCACTCCATAAGACCCGATGTCCGGTCAGGAACCTCAGATAGCCAATGGTCAAACTGGTCACGGATGGCCGTTTCAACGAGTTTATGAGCTTCAAGGGTAGACAGTTTGTCTTTGGTTTGGCCTTGAAACTGAGGATCGCGGATGAAGACGGAGAGGCCAAAGCACGCCCCGCCGATCACATCTTCCGCCGTTATGTCCTTTGCAATTTTTGCGCTCGTCATTTCGGCGAACGCTTTTACGCCTTTTCCAAGGGCGCTGCGCAGTCCAGCTTCGTGCGTACCCCCCTGAGGCGTTGGGATGGTGTTGCAATAGCTCTCTGAGAGGCCATCGCCGTAGGTCGGCCAATGCACAGCCCATTCCACAGTGCCTTTCGCATCAGGAAAGTCTATCCGTCCTGCAAATGGCGCTTCTGCGACGGTCGGCCGGTCTGCCATTGTCTCGGCCAAATAATCTGCTAGTCCGCCAGGAAAACTAAGGACAGCTTCCGCTGGAACAGCGCCGCCCGCCGTCTCACTTTCAGAGCAAGACCAGCGGATTTGCACACCGCGAAACAGATACGCTTTGGAGCGCGCCAGCTTATAAAGCCGGGCCGCCTTGAACTTGAGGGCACCAAAAATTTCTGTATCGGGCAAAAATGTAACCGTAGTCCCGCGGCGGTTTTGGACTGGTCCAATTGTTTCAAGGCCAGCGAGGGCGTTGCCTTGACTAAATGACTGCCGATACAGGGTTCGATTACGCGCCACCTCCACCACGAAGCTGGTTGAAAGCGCATTAACAACGCTGATGCCCACGCCGTGAAGGCCGCCTGACGTGGCATAGGCCTTGTCTGAGAATTTCCCACCGGCATGAAGTGTGGTCACCACGACTTCAAGCGCTGATTTATCTGGGTATTTTGGGTGAGGATCAACCGGGATGCCGCGCCCATTGTCGGAAATCGTTAAACTACCGTCATCGCCTAAGATCATTTCAATGCGGTCCGCGTGGCCAGCAACCGCTTCGTCCATCGCGTTATCGAGGATCTCCGCGGCGAGATGATGTAGCGCGCGCTCGTCGGTTCCGCCAATATACATGCCTGGTCGGCGCCGTACGGGTTCAAGGCCCTCTAAAACCTCAATGTCTGCGCTCGAATAGCCTTTCTCAGCTGGCGTCGCCCCTTTTTGAGAGGCGGATTGTGCATGCGAAAACAGATCAGTTTCGGTCATAGTGTTGTGGTCGTTCCTTCAGCCTCTACAAAATATGGTGCGTTTGAGGGGACTGCAACGATTAATGCAAAAAGAGATAAAACGCTGTGTGTTTTGCAACCCTTTGTTAACGCCTTCAGGCCCAAAAATGTCACATACGGCAATGGGCAACACACATCATGGAATGGACAAATCTACAGCGCGGCGCACGCAAGTTATTGCAAGGCGCAGACGAGGGTACGCCAGTGGACACACAGAACTTGCCTGTCGCTGGCGATAAATACTTTGAAAGTCGCCCGCCGCATCATGTTTGGATTGTAAGCAAGGTCTATCAGCCGCCGTCAAGTAAGTTGCCACATGTTCTGTTAGATCGCTGCGGAAAGTTTCCAGCATCTAAATTGCTGTCGACTGAAGCGCTAACGTCTACACAGTTCTTCCGCCGTGATCGCCGTGATTCCTTTGACCAAGACCGCGATGTGAAGCAAAAGCGACGGCATAACGATCCGCTCCAATCAAACTAGTGGATTGGCTCAGCCAAATGGCACCCATAGGATCCCAAGGTCCGGGGTCTCGGCAGGAGGCGGTTTGCAGGCGATGCGGTGCATCGTCAAAATCCGTCGACGCACCGAGACGCCGGAATTTGGGACCCGAAGGGCGTTTTTCCAAGCTCACCGGCTGCGTTGCTCGCCGCTTGTGATGCACCGCATCACCGCACGCCGCGCGCCTGACCTGATGAACTTGGAAAAGCGTCCTATGGGTACCATTTGCCTGAGCCAATCCACTAGCATCTGCGGGCACAGTTGCACGCACGTATAGTACGGTTGCATTAATCGCAACTCAGGCTGCATCTTTTTGCGTTGCAATATAAATCACCGCAAGGCAATATCATTTCAGCTTTTCGAAAGGAAAGCGATCCTCCCCAAAGGATCTGTTACTCGGCTGCGCGGCTCGTTCGCGCAGCCTTTTTTATTTGCACCTAGAAGACGATTATATATTTAAATTCAGTGGTTTAGACGCTTTCTGTGGCATTTCAACAGTGGACTATCTTTGGCGTTTGCGTGCCCACAGAATTGTTTTTGATTATTTGCTGCGTGCTGTAGTCTTTTAAGACAGTTTGTGTTTGTGCGCTGCAGCATATAGGTGCTTTAGCACTACCCCTATGCATAAGCAATCATGCTTTGGCGTGGTCAACCAAAAAAAGGGCGGAAGGTAAACCTCCCGCCCGCTTTAATTCGTAGCTGTTCTGCTGCAGAGAGCTGCAGAAAGAGCGCGTTAAACCGAATAATACATGTCAAACTCGACTGGGCTCGGCGTCAAACGCTCACGTGAGACTTCCTCGTCCTTAAGTTCGAGATAGGCATTGATCTGATCATCGTTAAAGACATCGCCCTTCTTCAAGAAGTCGCGATCAGCGTCCAATGCTTCACAGGCTTGTTCAAGAGAGTTTGCCACTGTCGGGATGCCGACCAGTTCTTCCGGCGGCAGCGCATACAAGTCTTTGTCCATGGCGTCGCCTGGATCAATCTTGTTCTGAATGCCATCAAGGCCAGCCATCAACATGGCAGAAAACGCTAGATAAGGATTCGCTGTTGGGTCAGGGAAGCGCGCTTCTAGACGCTTACCTTTGGGGCTCGACACATACGGAATGCGGATTGAGGCAGAGCGATTGCGCGCTGAATAGGCAAGAAGCACAGGGGCTTCAAAGCCCGGCGTCAAACGTTTGTAGCTGTTGGTTGACGCGTTTGTGAATGCGTTCAAGGCGCGTGCGTGCTTCACGATGCCGCCGATATACCATAAGCACTCCTGGCTGAGGTCGGCATACTTATCGCCAGCAAATAACGGTTGTCCGTCTTTCCAGATGGACTGGTGCGTATGCATGCCAGACCCGTTGTCGCTTGCCACTGGCTTGGGCATGAAAGTTGCTGATTTGCCATAGCTGTGTGCCACCATATGGGTCACATACTTATAGATTTGGACATTATCGGCGGTTTTCAAAAGCTCGGAATAGGTGATGCCAAGCTCGTGCTGGCTGGCGCCGACTTCGTGGTGATGCTTGTCCATGTCGAGGCCCATGGCCATCATGGTAGAGACCATTTCACCGCGCATGTCCTGCGCACTATCCACTGGCGGAACTGGGAAATACCCACCCTTTGCCCGCGGCCGGTGTGCATAGTTACCTTCTTCATACATGCGGTCGGTGTTATACGGACCCTCTACGTCATCGATTTTGTAGAAAGCTGTGTCGTAGTCGACTTTAAAGCGCACATCGTCAAAAACGAAGAACTCTGGTTCTGGGCCAAAATAAGCCGTATCGCCGATGCCTGTGAATTTAAGGTATTCTTGGGCAGCAACTGCGATAGAACGCGGGCAGCGGTTGTACCCTTCGCCTGTGCCAGGGTCTTTGATCGAACAGAACACAATCATGGTTGGCTGAGCACAAAATGGGTCCATAACAGCGCTAGATGCATCTGGCGACAAGATCATGTCAGATTCATTAATGGCTTTCCATCCAGCGATAGAAGAGCCATCAAACATGATGCCTTCTTCGAACGCATCCTCGTCCATGAAATTCGAGGACATCGTCAGGTGCTGCCATTTCCCGCGCGGATCAGTAAAGCGCAGGTCAACCCACGGTATATCCTCATCTTTTAGTTTTTTGACGAGTTCAGTTGCTGTTGACATTCTAACGAGGCTCCTTCGCTTAACTCTTTTTCTCTCTCATACAGATTGGCTCTGTTGGCGCGCACTTTGCACAGTTTTTCAGCAGAATCAAATAGCGTCATCGCCTTCTTCGCCAGTACGAATGCGGATGGCCTGATCGACAGGCGTCACAAAAATTTTGCCATCGCCAATACGCCCAGTCCGCGCGGCCCGGCTTATCGCCTCAAGAGCGGCTGTTAAGATGCTGTCGGGCACAATCACTTCGACTTTTACCTTTGGCAAAAAATCAACCACATATTCAGCGCCGCGGTAGAGTTCAGTATGGCCTTTTTGGCGCCCGAACCCTTTCGCTTCCAAGACCGTGATGCCAGTAATGCCGACGTCGTGCAGTGCTTCTTTCACTTCATCGAGCTTGAATGGCTTTATGATGGCTTCAATTTTTTTCACGCGCGCGCCTTTTCTGTTCCCCAAAGTATCAACCACGCGTTAAGCATAAACCATGCCAGAGGCGCGATGCCAACCATCTCCAGGTATTGTGGGTTAACGAAGAGCGTACGCAGCATCCCAGATGCGAGTGAATTGATCAGTCTGCTTAAAAAATAGGCATTTTGCTCAAAGCCGTCTTTGAGGAGCGTGTTTCTAACTTTCGCAGCGGAAACAGCCTTGACCTTGCGGCGTGCCGGACCTAGACAAGCGGCCCTTGCGGCGGGTGTAGCTCAATTGGTTAGAGCGCCGGCTTGTGATGCCGGAGGTTGCGGGTTCAAGTCCCGTCATTCGCCCCAGTTTCACCCTTTCGCTATTCAGCTGAATTCTATGGCGAATTTTCAGGGACTTTTTTAACTTCGTCCCAAATGGGTTCGCCCATTTCGTCACGGGGGACTGTGCCATAGCCCGAACTAGGATCTGCCCTGTAAAGCGGGGAGGTCGCGCATCCGCTGAGCAAGAATGCCGCCGATAGGAAAAATAGGCTAACGCGGTGTGTTTTACGGGCCAATTGACTCTCGGTGATTGTCTGATTTCAAACATCTTCGTTGCAGACGCGTGGTGTGCAATATCCTCAACCACGTGTCAAATCAGCAATTTAGCGTTTGGCCCGAAGGGAAGGGCGTGTAGTTTTAGTCCTATGACACTGGATAAGACCCGTCTTTTTGATCCGCCAGCCATGTGGCGCGCGGACCGAGATACGATTGCAGCCGGGGTTTCTGGCCAAATATTGATGGACCGCGCAGGCCATGCTGCGGCCCGCCTTTGCCAATCGCTTCGAGGGCCAGGGCGCGTCAACATCTTATGCGGTCCAGGCAATAATGGCGGGGATGGCTTTGTTGCCGCCCGGTATTTGAAGGATTGGGGATGGCGCGTTGCCATATGGTCCATGTCAGAGGTCTTAGATTTAACGGGAGATGCCTTGCATGCAGCGCAGCAATGGGACGGGCCCGTTCAGCGCTTGTCAGATGCAAAGAGCACAGAATTTGCCGCTGATATCTGCGTTGATGCCCTCTTTGGCGCGGGCCTGAACAAGGCGTTGCCGGATGGCGTCGCACGCACGCTCACGGCGATGGCAAAGGCGGCGAAAGTGCATATCGCTGTCGATTTGCCTTCGGGCGTATCTGGCGCACACGGACAGGACTTAGGGGAGATGTATGCGCACAGCAGCATGTCCGCTGATCATACGATAACGTTCGGCGCCCATAAATTTGGCCATGTTTTAGAACCCGGGAGAACCGCGTGCGGTAAGGTTTGGGTGGCAGATATCGGCCTCACTGAAGCAGCGTTACGAGCACATACCTGCGGGCATATCATCTCGCCAAGTTGTCTGGCTGATCAATCTGGTCTGCACCTCGCGGCAGATGCCCATAAATACACACGCGGCCATGTGGCAGTGTTGTCAGGCGGCGCAGATAGGGCGGGCGCGGCCAAATTGGCAGCAGGCGCGGCGCTTAGGACCGGCGCAGGGTTGGTGACAGTCGCTGGGCCACAGGGCGCGAAAACCGCTGACAAAGCACTGATGCAAGCATCCGTTCGCAAAGCGGGTGATCTGCCGGACCTTTTGTCAAAGCGCAAAGTAAGCGCGGTTGTTGCAGGCCCCGGTCTCGGGTTGGATGAAAGGGCGCTTGCAATCACAGACGTTCTGCTCGACATCAACTTGCCAACTGTACTTGACGCAGATTGCTTGACACTGATTGGACGCGAAGGGTGGCAAAAGCGGTTACAGCGGCATCACGTAATCACGCCCCATGCTGGTGAATTCGCGCGCTTATTTGCCGAGCTTCTAAAACTCCCACGCTTGGAGCAGGCTATGGCCGCGAGCGCTCAGATTGAGGGCGCGCTCTGCCTAAAAGGCCCTGATACGATCATCGTTGGGCCTGGGCCTGAAGTCTATGTGAATGCGCGCGCGCCAGCATGGCTTGCCACAGCCGGCAGCGGTGATGTGCTCGCTGGCTGTATTGGCGCGCTTTTAGGCCATGGCACTGCTGCGCGCGCGGCTGCAGGCGCTGTTTATCTACACTCGCAAGCAGCATGGGCTGTTGGGCCTGGATTAATCGCAGATGATTTACTTGGGGGCTTACAGACGGCAGTCGCAGCCCTTGGTAAAGGCTGGTCGTTTGACAAGGGCGCGTAGTTCTCAGTTGCTTTCAGCCTTTCTTGTGATAAGAGAGCCGCTGTTTCAGAGGAGGCGGCGCTTGCGCGGTGCTTTCACATCTTTGCTGCGGATCAGAATATGCGTTCTGTTCGCAAGCTGTTGGCTATAAGCGGGCGTGGCGGAATTGGTAGACGCGCTGGTTTTAGGTACCAGTGTCTTTGACGTGGGGGTTCGAGTCCCTCCGCCCGCACCAGCAGGCCAAGATGAACCATGAAGTAGAAGTTTAGATAATAGAAGCGACACGCCATGCAGATTGAAGAAACCAAAAACGAAGGCCTTGCGCGGGCCTATGCCGTGACTGTTCCGGCTGATGAGATTGAAGCGAAAATCACCGCGCAGGTGGACGACATGCGCCAGAAGATGCGTATGCCCGGGTTTCGCCCTGGCAAAGTGCCGCCCAAGCTTATTCGCCGGCTCCATGGTGACGCACTGCGCGGCCAGGTGATGGAAGAGACCATCAACGAAACAACGCAGAAGCTGATCGAAGATAAAGAATTGCGCCCAGCTGGGCAGCCACAATTCGATGTGAAAGAAAATACCGGCGAAGGCGATCTAGAGTACACAATCGAACTGGAAGTCCTGCCCCAGATTGATCAGCCTGATCTGAAAAAGATCAAGTTAGAAAAGCCGGTTGCTAAGGTCGAAGACAGTCAAATTGAAGAGCAGATCAACAAGATCGCGGAAAACCAGAAAAACTATGTTTCTGCCGCTAAAACCTACAAAGCCAAAGACGGCGATGCCGTGGTGCTGGATTTCGTTGGCAAGATCGACGGCGATCCCTTTGAAGGCGGCAGCGCCGAAGGCCATCAGCTCGTGCTTGGCTCTGGGTCCTTCATTCCAGGCTTTGAAGAGCAACTTGTCGGCGTAAAGGCTGGCGAAGAGAAAAATGTCGAAGTCGCCTTTCCAGACGATTACGGCGCAGAAGAGCTCGCTGGCAAAGCAACTGTTTTTGAGACAAAAATTCAGGAAGTGAAGAAGCCCGAGGCGGTCACCATTGACGATGAGTTCGCTAAGACCCTCGGCCTGGATGACCTGGCTGCGTTAAAAACCACGATTTCAGAGCAAGTTGAGCGAGAGCAAGGTCAGCTAACCCGGACAATTCTAAAGCGGCGTCTGCTGGATGCGCTTGCAGATCAGGAAAGCTTCGAAGTACCGCCCTCTATGGTGGACGCTGAATTCAACCAGATTTGGTCTCAATTGATGGGCCAAGTCGAAGAGGAAGAGCAAAAGGCTTTAGAGGAAAACGACACTGAAAAAGCCGACTACCGCGCAATTGCTGAGCGCCGCGTGCGGTTAGGCCTTCTCCTAGCTGAGATCGGGCAAAAGAATGATGTTCAAGTAAAGCAGGATGAAGTGAACCGCCTCATTTCTATGGAAGCGCAGCGCTTTCCGGGCCAAGAACAGCAAGTTGTAGAATTCTATCGCAACAATCCCCAGGCCATGGCCCAGCTCCGTGCGCCATTGTACGAAGACAAGGTCGTTGATTTCATTTTGGAGATGGTGACGCTCGACGAGAAATCCGTCGACCGCGAAGGCTTGGACGCCATCATCAAAGCGCAGCAGGAAGAAGATGAAGCTGGCCTCACGGAAAGTGAGCAAAAAGCAAAAAAGACTGCTGCGCCGAAGAAGAAAGCAACGAAAAAGAAAGCTTCAGAGGATTAGCCTAGCAGGCGTGACAGAGCAGCCATTGCATCTCGGGCAGTGACTGCTTACGTCTATGCTAATCAATAGGTGGATCAGCCCTGATCCAGCTTTCAACTTTCTGCGTTTCAGCGCGTCAAAAATAGGACTAAAAAGCACCATGAATGACATCGTAGGCCGCGCTACGTCCGCGCTTATCCCCATGGTTGTAGAACAAACCAATCGCGGGGAACGCGCTTATGATATTTATTCTCGGTTGCTGCGCGAGCGCATTGTCTTCGTGACCGGTATTGTTGAAGATAATATGGCCAGCGTCATCGTTGCGCAGCTGCTGTATCTTGAAGCGGAAAATCCGAAAAAAGACATTGCCATGTACATCAATTCGCCAGGCGGCATCGTAACGGCCGGTCTGTCCATCTACGATACCATGCAGTATGTGCGCCCTAAAATTGCAACACTCTGCGTCGGCCAGGCCGCATCCATGGGCAGTTTGCTGCTTGGGGCGGGGACGCCAGGCATGCGCTATTCTTTGCCAAACTCTCGCATCATGATTCATCAACCATCCGGCGGATATTCTGGCCAAGCAGCGGATATTGAGATCCATGCAGAAGAGATACTGAAACTACGCGCTAGGCTCAATCAAATCTACCAAAAGCATACCGGCCAAGAGATCGATGCGATCGAAAAAGCGATGGAACGCGATAATTTTATGTCGCCAGAAGATGCCAAAACCTTTGGTTTGCTCGACGAAGTCTATGAAAAAAGGCCTGACGGCGGCGAGGGCTGAATTTGTTAAACGTGCCGTTTAAGGGCTTTTTAGGGCCGCGTAGTGCACTGTAAGACGGTGATTGTGAGCGCCGGGCGTTGCATATCCGGCACAGCAGTCGCGGCAAAAAGACGCCCAGTGACATATTTGACATTGTCGATCCCAGTGCGTTGCGTCTAACATCAGGCGAAATAGGGGTCGGTTAGGTAAGGAAGTTGAATGACCAAGGCCACCAACGGCGATAGCAAAGGCACGCTTTACTGTTCCTTCTGCGGCAAAAGTCAGCATGAAGTTCGCAAGCTGATTGCCGGCCCTACGGTGTTTATTTGCGACGAGTGCGTGGAACTCTGCAACGACATCATTCGCGAAGAAAATAAAGACGCCAGTCTCAAAAAGTCTGACGGTGTTCCAACGCCCCAAGAAATTTGTGATGTGCTAAACGACTACGTGATTGGGCAAAGCGCTGCTAAGCGCGTCTTATCTGTCGCGGTGCATAATCACTATAAGCGGCTTAACCACGCCTCCAAAGAAGGCGATGTTGAGCTAGCAAAATCTAATATTCTGCTCGTCGGACCGACAGGCTGCGGTAAGACGCTGCTAGCGCAGACATTGGCGCGCATTTTAGATGTGCCATTCACAATGGCTGACGCGACAACGCTAACCGAAGCTGGCTATGTGGGCGAAGATGTAGAGAATATTGTTCTCAAACTCCTTCAATCGGCTGATTATAATGTGGAGCGCGCGCAGCGCGGCATCGTCTATATCGACGAGATTGATAAAATCAGCCGTAAATCCGATAACCCGTCGATCACACGCGACGTGTCTGGTGAAGGCGTTCAGCAAGCGTTGCTGAAAATCATGGAAGGCACCGTTGCTTCGGTTCCCCCGCAAGGTGGGCGCAAACATCCCCAGCAAGAGTTTTTGCAAGTCGACACCACCAACATTTTGTTCATCTGCGGCGGTGCGTTCGCTGGACTTGAAAAGGTAATTGCGGACCGTCTGCACGGTAAATCCATTGGGTTTGGCGCGGCAGTTGACGATGTCGATGAAAAGCGTACTGGCGAAATGCTTCAGAAAACTGAGCCGGAAGACCTGCTCAAATTTGGCTTGATCCCAGAGTTTGTTGGTCGTTTGCCAGTCATCGCGACGCTTCAAGATCTGGACCAAGATGCCTTGGTGGAAATCTTGACCAAGCCGAAAAATGCGTTGTCCAAGCAATATCAGCGCCTGTTCGAGATGGAGGGTGTGGAGCTGAGTTTTTCAGAAGATGCCCTGGCTGCGATTGCGCAACGAGCAATCGAGCGTAAAACCGGCGCCCGTGGTCTGCGGTCCATCATGGAAACCATTTTGCTCGATACGATGTTTGACCTTCCAGGCATGGACAGCGTCGAAAAAGTCGTGGTGAATGGCGATACGGTCGAAGGGTCAAAACCCCCCGTTTTTGTGCATGCAGAGCGGCGTCAGGAAATGGAGTCGACTGCGTCTTAAGAGGCGCGGCGGCGAAAAATACATTTTTCACACTGACAAATTGACGCCTGGCCCTTTGATTACGGCGCATCGTCTGCATATAGTAACCATAGGCTAGCAGTGCGGCTCGCGGCAGCGCCGCTCATACGCGTGTTGGCGAAGATTTTTTCCAATTGGAATGTTTATGACCCAGATTTATCCAGTTTTGCCTTTGCGTGACATCGTTGTCTTCCCGCACATGATTGTGCCCCTCTTTGTCGGACGTGACAAATCAGTTAAAGCGCTGGAAGACGTTATGAAGGGCGAAAAGACGATCCTTCTAATCGCACAAAAAAGTGCCTCTGAAGATGATCCAGGCCCTGATGATATCTATGATGTTGGGACCATTGCGAATGTCCTGCAGCTTCTAAAGCTGCCTGATGGAACGGTTAAGGTATTAGTAGAAGGGCAAAGCCGGGCGCGTGTTGCCGACTTTACCGACCGAGAAGACTATCTTGAAGCCAAAGCCGAGCTGTTTGAAAGTGAGAGCGTTGAAGGCGATGAAATAGAAGCGCTGAGCCGTTCTGTGGTCTCACAATTTGATCAATATGTTCGTCTGAATAAAAAAATAGCCCCAGAAGTCTTGGTCGCGACAAACCAAATTGAAGAGCCTTCGAAGCTTGCTGATACCATTGCCTCTCACCTGGCAATTAAACTCTCAGACAAGCAGGAATTGCTGAGCGAATTTGGCGTGACCGAACGCTTGGAGCGGGTGCTTGGCTTTATGGAAGGCGAAATCGGGGTTCTTCAGGTCGAGAAAAAAATCCGTAGCCGCGTCAAACGCCAAATGGAAAAGACGCAGCGCGAATATTATTTGAACGAGCAACTCAAAGCGATCCAAAAAGAGCTGGGCGAAACCGAGGAGGGCGGCGACGAGCTAGCTGAACTCGAAGCTAAAATTGAAGAAACCAAGCTGTCCAAAGAAGCTAAGGAAAAGGCCATGGGCGAGCTTAAGAAATTGCGCAATATGTCGCCAATGTCGGCAGAAGCAACTGTTGTTCGCAACTATCTTGACTGGATGCTCGGTGTGCCTTGGGGCAAGAAAACGAAGGTGCGCAAGGATCTCAAGCGCGCGCAGAAGATTTTAGACCACGATCACTATGGCCTTGAGAAGGTCAAAGAGCGCATTGTCGAATATCTCGCAGTTCAGCACCGGACCAACAAAGTCAAAGGGCCTATCTTGTGCCTTGTTGGACCTCCAGGTGTAGGGAAAACGTCCCTTGGTCGGTCAATTGCCGAAGCTACGGGCCGCAATTTCGTCCGTTTCAGCCTCGGCGGCGTGCGCGATGAAGCCGAGGTGCGCGGCCACCGCAGGACCTACATCGGGTCCATGCCCGGTAAAGTGATGCAGTCCATGAAAAAAGCCGATAGCTCAAATCCGCTGTTCCTGTTGGATGAGATTGACAAGATGGGGCAGGACTTCCGCGGTGACCCTGCATCAGCGTTGCTTGAGGTCCTCGATCCGGAACAGAACAATAAGTTCAACGATCACTATCTTGAAGTCGATTACGATTTGTCTGATGTGATGTTTGTCACGACAGCGAACTCCCTGCGTATGCCGCAGCCGTTGCTGGACCGTATGGAGATCATTCATCTGTCTGGATATACAGAAGATGAGAAAGTTGAGATCGCAAAGCGGCACCTCATCTTGAAGCAGGTCAAAGATCACGGCCTTAAAGATAAAGAGTTTTCTGTATCTGAAGGCGCGATCCGGGACTTGATTCGCTATTACACACGAGAAGCTGGCGTCCGCTCTCTTGAGCGCGAGCTTGCGAAGTTAGCCCGTAAGGCCCTGAAACGCATTGTCGATGGTGAACGAGAGAAGGTTTCGATCACAGTCAAAAACCTGAATGATTTCGCTGGCGTCCGCCGCTTCCGCTACGGCCGCGCTGAAGAAGATGATGTGGTGGGCATGACCACCGGTCTTGCGTGGACGGAAACGGGCGGCGAATTGCTGAACATTGAAGCGGTAACCGTTCCAGGCAAAGGCGGCATTAAATCAACAGGAAAACTTGGCGATGTAATGCAAGAGTCCATCCAAGCAGCGCTAAGCTTTATGAAGTCTCGTTCGACAGACTACGGTATTCTGCCGCCTCTGCTGCAAAAGCGCGATATTCACGTACACGTCCCTGAAGGTGCAACGCCTAAAGATGGGCCGTCGGCTGGCGTCGCTATGGTCACGTCAATCGTCAGCGCTCTAACGGGCAACCCGGTCCGGCGCGACGTTGCGATGACCGGCGAAGTCACATTGCGTGGGCGCGTTCTTGCAATTGGCGGCTTAAAAGAAAAACTGCTGGCAGCGCTGCGCGGCGGGATCAAGACTGTTCTTATCCCAGAGCAAAACGAAAAAGACTTGGCTGAAATTCCCGACAACGTAAAACGCGGCTTGAAAATCATACCTGTGTCGCATGTTGACCAAGTCCTTGATCAAGCTCTAACCAAGCCGCTCGTAGCGGTGGAGTGGAGCGAAGACGACGCCGCGGATGAGTCTACAAAAATTGCTGCACCTGAGGCAGATATCGGCTCAAAGGGCCAAAGCGTTCAAGTCAAGCACTGAATCGTGCGAAAGCTGTGAAAAAACCAAGGAAAACCGCCGTTTCGGGCGGTTTTCTTTTGACTTGCAGTAGGGATGCTTCTTAAGGTCCGCCTGCAGAAACGCAGACATCCCAAAAAACGAAGGGGGAACACATGAACAAGAACGATCTCGTAGCATCCGTTGCAGATTCAGCTGACTTGTCGAAAGCCGACGCAACTGCGGCAGTTGACGCAGTCCTCGATTCCATTACCGGAGCGCTGAAAGGCGGAGATGAAGTCCGCCTCGTAGGATTTGGGACATTTGCCGTATCGGAACGTAAAGCCGGAACCGGCCGCAATCCACGCACAGGCGAAGAAATTCAAATTCCAGCATCTAAACTGCCGAAATTCAAAGCCGGTAAAGGCCTCAAAGACGCCGTAAACTAGGCGCTTTTTGGAATAGAAAATAGCCAGGCTGGCGATGCGCTATGCCTGGCTATGACTTTAAAGGGTAAAAATGCAGCCCATGATCGTCTTTCTCTAGACAGCTACGTTTCTTACTCTTATGACACCGCGATGGTCAGGGCGGTTAGCTCAGCTGGGAGAGCGCCACGTTCACACCGTGGAGGTCACTGGTTCGAGCCCAGTACCGCCCACCATAGGGCCATTGCATAGGGCGGTTAGCTCAGTTGGTAGAGCATCTCGTTTACACCGAGAGGGTCGGCAGTTCGAGACTGTCACCGCCCACCATTTTTCTTCATGTATCTTGCAACCCATTCTTCCTTCTGGTCTTTTTGGCTTGAGCGGAGGCACGTGATGCGTTTGAGTTGGATCCTATTTTTTTGCAGTCTTGCCCTACTGGGGTGCGAGGAGGGCGCTGGCAATGCCCCTTCCGGCTTTCTGCTCATTAAAAATGCCCGGATCTACACCATGGCAACTGGCAAGATTGAACCAGCAGAGGCCATGTGTATCCGCGCAGATCGCATCATATTTGTTGGCGCTGAGGACCGCGCAGCGGCTTGTGCAGGACCGCGCAAGCAAGTGATTGACGCCGGTGGGCGCACCATATTACCCGGCCTCATTGACGCTCATATGTATATTTTTTCAGGGTCGCTCGCAGGCCAAACGATCAATCCGTCTTCTGAAAGGATGTTTGCTGATAAGGGGGACCGGGCAGGGGCCTCTATGAAAGACGCTTTGACACGGGCGGCCCCCCAAGATCATGAAGCGGCACTGCGGACATGGTTGCCCAAGGCAAATGCCGCTGGGTTAACGTCTATCTTTGACGCTGGACTGGCAGCGCCGTCACAACAGGACGGTTATGCCATCCTGGCCACCCTAGCCGATGAGAACGCGCTGCCGCTTAGAGTGTTTTCGTCTGTTTTCGCGGCGGGCCGTTTTGACAAGGCTGAGATCGAACCGGCCCCCTTCGTACTGCTATCGAAGCTAAAGCAAGACTTTGAAGAGACTGGGGTGTCGCCAGTATTCATTAAGACCTTTATCGGTGGACTGCCCGAAGGTCACACAGCATATCTGCCGTCGCCCTATGCCAATAACCCAGCGGTGGCCGGCGCGGCGGCGCTTTCGAAAGCTGACCTCAACGCGTTGGTGCTGGAAGGCCAGAAGCGCGCCATTCCGATCCATATGCATGCCAAGAGCGAAGCTGAAGTCCGTATCGCGCTCGATGTCGTTGAGGCAGCGCAAACGCAAACAAAAGACCGTTCCATCCGCCACGTCGTCGCGCATAAAGGTTTTATTGCTGAGGAGGATGTTGCGAGGTTCGCACAGCTCAACATCACCGCCCAGACATCCATATGGGCCGCACGGAGCGATTCCAATCTCAAAGAACAAACACGCTATATCGGCAAAGAACGCAGAAAAGCTGGCGACCTCATAAATGCTATGATGCAAGCGGATGCCGTACAGTCGCTGGGTACAGATTGGCCTGCAAACACCGATCTATCGACCTTCAAGCCGTTTGAGATGATTGAAGTTGCGGTAACGCGGCGCTTGCCAGGCGAGACATCAGGGGCGATGCAGTCGGCTGAAGAGGCGCTCAGCGTGATGGACGCCGTCGCCGCAATGACGACCGCCCCAGCCTATCAGTTGAATGCTGAAGATGAGATAGGGAGTTTGGAAGCTGGCAAAGCCGCTGATTTTATAGTGTTGAACCAAGATGTGTTCTCAGTGCCCGTTGAGACTATTCATAAGACGCAATCGGTCATGACGGTCGTCGGCGGCAGAATAGTCTATGAGATAGGACGTGACCCTTAATTTCACGCGCTAGATACGCCGTCACACTGTTCGGCTTTGCTGCTTGACAGTGTTGGGGGCACCCCTTACACAACGCCGCTGTTGCTGACATTTGTTGGCGCAGGAAATACGCGGGTGTAGCTCAGTTGGTTAGAGTGCCGGCCTGTCACGCCGGAGGTCGCGGGTTCGAGTCCCGTCACTCGCGCCATTTCTTCATGAAATGGCGCTTTTCCCCGTCCCTCTATCAACACTCCCTTAATCTCGTCCGGATATAGGTTTTGGGACTTGTTAACCGTAAAAAATCCAATCAGTGCAAGCCGTGTACTGTATTTTTTGGCATCTCTCTAGGTTGCGTCGATATATCGTTCCAATGATGCCCTGTTTTGCTTGCCAGAGACGCAGAGCGCGCCTAAACACTGGCTAGTTTTATTGCACAGCAGCAAGGGCTGACATGGAACCCCTCCTCTTAGAGTATCTCCCCATACTTTTATTTCTGGGGATCGCAATCGGCATGGCGGTTATCATGGTCGTGTTGCCCATGCTGGTAGCGCCATCTGCGCCTGACCCTGAAAAGTTGTCGGCCTATGAATGCGGATTTGAAGCCTTCGAAGATGCCCGCCAGAAGTTTAATGTCCGGTTCTATTTGGTTTCGATTTTGTTCATCGTTTTCGACCTTGAGATCGCGTTTTTCTTTCCATATGCGATCACCCTGGCTGAGAATGGAATGTTCGGATTTTTGTCGATTACCCTTTTCATCGTGGTTTTGGCGATAGGCCTTTTGTATGAATACAAACAAGGAGCGCTTGAATGGGAGTAGAAAGCAAAATGCAGCTCGCCCCAGGTGGCGCAGCGCTTGCTCCATATGGGCAGCAAGACGGCTTTTACAGCGATCTTAATCAAGAACTGACCGATAAAGGCTTTCTCGTCACCAAGGCGGAAGACTTGGTCAACTGGGCCCGCACCGGCTCTTTGTGGTGGATGACCTTTGGCCTGGCATGCTGCGCGGTTGAAATGATGCACACCAATATGCCGCGCTATGATGCCGAGCGTTTCGGCATTGCGCCCCGCGCTTCACCGCGCCAATCAGACGTCATGATTGTTGCTGGCACGCTCACCAACAAAATGGCCCCTGCGCTGCGCAAGGTGTACGATCAGATGTCAGAACCGCGCTACGTAATCTCTATGGGATCGTGCGCAAATGGCGGCGGATATTACCACTACAGCTATTCCGTCGTGCGGGGATGCGACCGAATTGTACCCGTTGATATATATGTGCCTGGGTGCCCACCAACGGCTGAAGCGCTGCTCTATGGTATCTTGCAACTACAACGCAAAATACGCCGCGTCGGCACGATTGAACGCTGAGGTCATCACGACATGACTGAATTGCTAGAAACGCTGCGAGATCATATCGCTGGTCGCTTAGAAGATGATATCTTCGAAGCGATGATTGCGTCGAAAGAGCTTACGCTTGTTGGCCGCGCCGAGTCTGTGCCGAAGATCCTACGGTTCTTGCGCGATGATCCAGAGTGCCAGTGTAAGCAGCTGATCGATATTTGCGGCGTAGATTATCCTGAACGCTCGAAGCGGTTTGAGGTTGTGTATCATCTGCTTAGTTTCCAGCAGAATTTCCGCATCCGGGTGAAAGTGGAAACGGATGAAGACACGCCAATCGCTTCGGTGAACGATATTTTCCCAGCCGCCAATTGGTATGAGCGCGAAGCATGGGACCTCTACGGTATCTATTTCTCCGGCCATCCCGACTTGAGGCGCCTACTGACAGACTATGGCTTTTCAGGGCACCCCTTGCGCAAGGATTTCCCGCTGACCGGCTTTGTTGAAGTGCGGTATTCTGAAGAGCAAAAACGCGTTGTCTATGAGCCAGTGAAACTGACGCAAGATTTCCGCACCTTTGATTTCATGAGCCCGTGGGAGGGCGCTCAGTACATCCTTCCAGGTGATGAAAAAGCAGAAGAGAAAGCGTCTTAATCCATGGCAGACGTAGACATTGAAAATTACAGCCTCAACTTTGGCCCCCAGCACCCGGCGGCGCACGGAGTATTGCGTCTCGTGATGGAGCTCGATGGTGAAATCATTGAGCGCTGTGATCCTCACATTGGCTTGCTCCACCGCGGCACTGAAAAACTCATCGAGCAAAAGACATATTTGCAGGCTGTCCCATACTTTGATCGCCTCGATTATGTGAGCCCCATGTGCCAAGAGCACGCTTTTGCTTTGGCCGTTGAGAATTTGCTGGGCGTTGAAGTGCCGGCGCGGGCGCAATATATGCGGGTGCTGTGGTCAGAGATCACGCGCGTCCTAAACCACCTTATGAACATCTGCACGCATGCCCTTGATGTTGGGGCGATGACTCCCATCCTCTGGGGCTTTGAAGAGCGCGAAAAACTCATGGTGTTTTATGAGCGCGTGTGCGGTGCGCGCCTGCACTCAGCTTATTTCCGTCCAGGAGGGGTGCATCAGGACATGCCTGCTGGTCTGGCAGACGATATTCTTGCTTGGACCGAGACTTTCCCCGTGGTTTTGGATGACATTGAAAGCCTCTTGCTGGAGAACCGTATCTTCAAGCAACGCAATGTCGATATCGGCGTCGCGACCGCCGAAGAAGCGATGGCTTGGGGGTTTTCTGGCGCAATGCTGCGCGGCTCGGGCGTCCGCTGGGACCTGCGCAAATCGCAGCCCTATGAAGTCTATGACAAGATGGATTTTGACATTGTCGTAGGCAAGCATGGCGATTGTTATGATCGCTTTGTGCTGCGCTGCGTTGAAATGCGACAATCTCTTAAAATCATCCGCCAAAGCTTGAATGAGATGCCGCCCGGGCCAGTGACCAGTATGTCCACCAAGATTTCGCCGCCCAAGCGCGGGGAAATGAAGCGGTCGATGGAAGCGCTCATTCATCACTTTAAGCTTTATACCGAGGGCTACCGGGTGCCCGAGGGAGAGACCTATGCTGCTGTGGAAGCGCCGAAGGGGGAATTTGGCGTCTATCTGGTGAGCGATGGGACGAACAAGCCGTATCGCTGTAAAATCCGCGCGCCTGGATTTGCCCATATGGCTGCGATGGATTTTATGTGCAAAGGGCATATGCTTGCTGATGCACCGGCTATTTTGGGATCCATGGATATTGTGTTTGGCGAGGTGGACCGGTGAGCGACATCTCCTTCGACAATTTCACTTTTAATGAGACCTATGAGCCTGAGGCGGCGAAACATATCGCCAAGTACCCGGATGGGCGCCAGCAGTCTGCCGTGATGCCGCTTCTTGATTTAGCGCAGCGCCAAGTTGGTGATGTGACAGGTACGCAGGGATGGCTGCCTGTTCCCGTGATCGAATACGTCGCAGCGCGTCTTGGTATGCCTTACATTCGCGCCTACGAAGTCGCCACTTTCTATACGATGTATAATCTCGCCCCGGTCGGAAAATTCCACATTCAGTTATGCGGTACGACACCTTGCATGCTGCGCGGCTCCGATGATGTGATGCAGGCTTGCAAAGATTTCGGCGTCGAAAAAGGCAAAACCACACAGGACGGACTATTTACGTTGACAGAAGTTGAGTGTCTCGGAGCATGCTGTAATGCGCCAATGGTTCAGATCAATGACGATTATGTCGAAGACCTGACCTATGACAGCATGACCAACGTTTTGCAGCAACTCAAAGACGGCAAGCCGATCCCAGTGGGTCCGCAGGTCGATCGCCAAACCTCTGCGCCTATGGGCGGGGCAACGACGCTGAAGGAGGTGACGGCGTGAGCAACGATAACGCTTTGATGATCGAGATTTTAAAGTCACTTCAAGCCGGCATGAAGCGGATAGAGCTTGACATGGTAGACTTGAAAGTTCCGGTAAGCGCGATCGAACAACACGTGGCTGCTTTAGATGCCTCAGTTGCTGGCGTGAACTCACGCCTCGACCGAATGGATGAACGTGTGAGCCGGATCGAACGGCGTCTGGAATTGGTGGAAACATAAGTAATGCTCCAAGATAAAGACCGCATTTTCACCAACCTGTACGGTATCCACGGATGGGATTTAAAGTCGGCTCAGGGCCGCGGTGACTGGGATGGCACCAAAGGGCTGATTGAAAAAGGCCAGGATTGGATCATCAACGAAGTGAAAGAATCTGGCTTGCGCGGCCGCGGCGGCGCAGGCTTCCCGACCGGTATGAAGTGGAGCTTTATGCCCAAGGAGCCGCCGGGCGGAAAGCCCAGCTACTTGGTCATAAATGCCGACGAATCTGAACCGGGTACATGTAAAGATCGCGAGATCATGCGCCACGACCCCCAAAAGTTGGTCGAAGGCGCCTTAATTGCAGGCTACGCGATGCGCGCGAAAGCAGCCTACATCTATATCCGCGGTGAATATGTTCTTGAAGCACAGCGGCTGAATGCAGCCATTGATGAAGCCTATGATGCTGGCCTTCTTGGCAAAAATGCTTGCGGTTCCGGCTATGATTTTGATGTCTACGTGCACCGCGGTGCTGGCGCTTACATCTGCGGTGAAGAAACCGCACTTATTGAAAGCTTGGAAGGCAAGAAAGGCCAACCACGTTTGAAGCCGCCATTCCCGGCCAATGTTGGCGTTTGGGGCAATCCAACGACTGTTAATAATGTGGAATCAATCGCCGTTGTCCCCACGATTTTGCGGCGCGGCGCGAGTTGGTTTTCCTCCTTCGGACGCCCTGGCAATGCGGGCACCAAAATCTTTTGTATTTCAGGCCATGTGAACAAGCCCTGCAATGTCGAAGAAGCGATGTCGATCCCGCTCAAAGAGTTGATTGAAAAGCACGCCGGAGGCGTTCGCGGCGGCTGGGACAATTTGATGGCTGTGATCCCTGGTGGATCATCGGTCCCCGTGATCCCCAAGGACATCTGCGACACGGTCTTGATGGATTTTGATGCACTCAAAGAAGTGCAGTCCGGCCTTGGCACGGCAGCCGTCATTGTCATGGATAAATCCACCGACATCGTGAAGGCCATTAGCCGTATCAGCTATTTCTATAAGCACGAAAGCTGCGGCCAGTGCACCCCGTGCCGGGAAGGCACCGGCTGGATGTGGCGCGTGATGGAGCGGATGGTCTCGGGCGAAGCGGAACTGGAAGAGATTGACACGCTGCTGGAAGTCACGAAGCAGATAGAAGGCCATACCATCTGCGCCCTTGGCGATGCGGCGGCTTGGCCCATTCAAGGCTTATTCCGCCATTTCCGGCCGGAAGTTGAAAAGCGTATCCAGGCCTATCGCGGCGGCGTGAGCCCCGATCAGATTGCAGCGGAGTAAGCCAACGACATGAGCGACGACACCGTTAAAATCCGCATTAATGATGAAGAACTGGAGGTTCCGAAGGGCATCACAGTTCTGCAGGCCTGTGAAATGGCGGGCGCTGAAATACCCCGCTTTTGCTACCATGACAGGTTAAGTATCGCTGGTAACTGCCGGATGTGCCTAGTTGAATGGGTTGGCGCGCCCAAGCCTCAGGCTAGCTGCGCGCTTGGCGTGAATGATTTGCGGCCCAACCGCGACGGCACACCGCCGCATATTCGCACTGATAGCGAGACAGTGAAAAAGGCCCGCGAGGGCGTGATGGAATTCTTGCTCATCAATCACCCGCTTGATTGCCCTATTTGTGATCAGGGCGGTGAATGTGATCTGCAAGACCAGTCTATGTACTATGGCCGAGGCGGCTCGCGCTTTGATGAGAATAAACGCGCGGTTGACGAAAAATACATGGGCCCGCTGATCAAGACGATCATGACGCGCTGCATTCACTGCACCCGCTGTGTTCGTTTCTCTGAAGAAGTGGCGGGTGTGCCAGACCTTGGCGCGATCTACCGCGGCGAAAATATGCAGATCACCAGCTATCTGGAAAAAGCGGTTGCCTCTGAGCTATCCGCCAACGTCATTGATTTGTGCCCCGTTGGCGCCCTGACGTCCAAACCCTATGCGTTTAAAGCGCGGCCATGGGAGCTGAAAAAGACCGAGGGCGTGGACGTGATGGACGCGCTTGGCTCCAACATTCGCATTGATAGCCGCGGCAACGAAGTCATGCGCATCCTTCCGCGGCTCAATGAGGATATCAACGAAGAGTGGATATCTGATAAGACGCGCTACGTTTATGACGGCCTCAACAAGCGCCGTCTCGATAAGCCCTATGTGCGCCGTAATGGCAAATTGCAGGCTGTCAGCTGGGGCGAGGCGTTCGATACGGTCCGTTTGGCTCTGTCGGGCGTGCCTGGTGATGGGATTGCGGCTTTGGCAGGCGATCTGCAAGACGTTGAATCCATGTTTGCCATGAAAGCGTTGATGACGGCGCTCGGCTCAGAACAAACCGAATGCCGGCTCGATGGCGCTGCTCTGGACCCTGGGGCGAGAGCCAATTATGTGTTCAACAGTACCATCGCGGGCATTGAAGAGGCCGATGAGCTCTTGTTAATTGGCACAAATCCGCGCCTTGAAGCCGCCATCCTCAATGCAAGGATTTTAAAAGCGATGCGTCATAACAACCTGCGCGTTACCAACTTAGGGCCGGATGTCGATTTGACTTATCAGGCTGAACAGCTTGGTGATGATATGAGCCTGCTGACAAGCATTGCTTCTGGCGAAGGCAAGCTATTCCAACGCCTCAATGAAGCCGCGCGGCCCATGATCATCATCGGTCAAGGCGCATTGGCGCGCCCAGACGGCCAGGCTATCTTCAACTCAGCCGTTAAACTCGCGCAGGCAACAGGCGTGATCTGCAACGAATGGAACGGGTTTAACGTTCTCCACACTGCGGCAAGCAGGGTCGGCGCTCTTGATCTTGGATTTGTGACAGACGGCGGCATTCAGGGCCTCAAAAAGTCGGCAAGCGAAGGCAATTTGAAAGCTGTATTCATGATGGCGAGCGATGACGCTGATATGTCTGACTTTGCCGGTACATTTAAAATCTACATGGGCACCCACGGCGACATCGGCGCGCATATGGCTGACGTGATTTTGCCATCAGCAACCTATACAGAAAAGCCTGGCACCTTTGTGAACACTGAAGGCCGCGTTCAGCAGGCGCCGCGGGCAATTTATCCGCCAGGCGACGCGCGGGAAGACTGGACAATTCTGCGCGCCCTCTCTGATGTCCTCGGGTGCAAGTTGCCCTTCGACAACCTACAGCAAATTCGCGCCGCGATCACAGATGCGCATCCGCACTTTGCCAACGTAGACGACATAGTCATGAGCGATGGGACGCCAAAAGCAGTCGGTCGCTCTTCTAAAATTTCTGATACGCCAGTAACGTTGCCGGTTGATACATATTATCTGACCAATCCCATTGCCCGGGCATCAGAGACGATGCATGCCTGTGTGATTGAAATTCTCGGGCAGGGCGAAGACGAGAAAGTGACTGGCACCCATGGATAGCGCGGCCTTTAACGTCTTTCGCTCATTATGGGGCATTGAAACAGCCATCGGCTGGCTTCCGCTTGGTGGGCAGTATATGATTTGGTTGGTAGCGATGATCCTGGCGGTGATGGTGCCGGTCATGCTGTCTGTCGCCATTGTGGTTTATTTCGACCGCAAAATTTGGGCAGCGATGCAGATGCGCCGCGGCCCTAATGTGGTTGGACCTTTCGGCATTCTGCAAAGTGCAGCGGATGGCCTGAAACTGCTCATGAAGGAAACAATTGTCCCGTCTGGCGCCAATAAGGGCCTTTTCCTTCTCGCGCCGATGATCACCTTCGTTCTCGCCATGATTTCTTGGGCGGTGATCCCGTTTGGCGATGGAATGGTTTTAGCGAACATCAATGTGGGTGTCTTATACCTCTTCGCGATCTCGTCATTGGGCGTTTACGGAATCATTATTTCGGGTTGGGCCTCTAACTCCAAATATCCGTTTCTCGGCGCTTTGCGTTCCGCTGCGCAGATGATCTCTTATGAGGTTTCCATCGGCTTTGTGATCATTTGCGTCCTGATGTTTGTGGGTTCGCTAAACCTCAATGACATTGTGGAAGCGCAGAAAAGCATGTGGTTTATAGGCTTTGCGGTCCATCCCTTGCTGTTTCCCATGTTCATCATTTTTCTCGTCAGCGCGTTAGCGGAGACAAACCGTCCGCCGTTTGATTTGCCTGAGGCAGAAGCGGAACTGGTGGCAGGATATCAGGTGGAATATTCCTCCATGACCTTCGCCATGTTCCAGCTCGGCGAATATGCCAACATCCTGCTCATGTGCGCTATGGCGACGGTCTTGTTTTTCGGCGGATGGCTGCCGCCAGTGAATTTGGAGATCCTTTATGTGGTACCCGGTGTCTTCTGGTTCATTTTGAAGGTCCTTTTCTTCTTCTTCATTTTTGCATGGGTGAAAGCAACCGTGCCCCGCTATCGCTATGATCAGCTTATGCGGCTCGGCTGGAAAGTCTTTCTCCCGCTGTCGTTGTTCTCCGTTTTTGCAGTAGCGGCCTATTTGGTCCTGCTCGATAAAGCCCCCGTTTAGGAGCGGTACCCCCAATGGCTTCTTTAGCGCATTCTGCCAAATCTCTCCTGCTGCTGGAGTTTGTCTCGTCCATGTGGCTGACATTGAAGTACTTCTTCCGGCCCAAAGCGACGGTAAACTACCCTTATGAGAAAGGTCCGCTAAGCCCGCGCTTCCGCGGAGAGCATGCTTTGCGCCGCTATCCCAATGGCGAAGAACGCTGCATTGCTTGCAAGCTGTGCGAAGCAGTGTGCCCGGCTCAAGCCATTACCATTGAAGCAGAACCACGCGAAGATGGCTCGCGCCGGACCACGCGCTATGACATCGACATGACGAAGTGCATTTATTGCGGCTTTTGCCAGGAAGCCTGCCCCGTTGACGCCATCGTTGAGGGCCCAAACTTTGAGTTTGCGACCGAGACCCGTGAGGAACTGATGTACAATAAAGACAAACTTCTTGCCAATGGGGAGCGATGGGAGCGTGAGATCGCGCAAAACCTTGCTCTGGATGCCCCTTATCGTTAAGAGGTCGACCAACGCTCAAAGTGCCGCTTCCGCGCACCTTTAATCACGCACAAAAACGCTTAAAACAGGGACGAGAAACAGGTGACGATTGAGGCATTTGCCTTCTACCTTTTTGCGGCAGTCACGGTAGTGAGCGGGCTGATGGTGATTGTGTCAAGAAATCCCGTCCACTGCGTGCTTTACCTCATTTTAGCATTCTTCTCTGCTGGTGGGTTATTCGTGCTTATGGGCGCGGAGTTCTTGGCAATGATTTTGGTTATCGTTTACGTGGGCGCCGTCGCGGTTTTGTTCCTATTTGTTGTGATGATGCTCGACATTGATTTCGCCCAACTGCGCGCCGGTTATGCCCAGTATTTGCCGTTTGGTTTGGTCCTCGGCGGGGTTCTGGCCCTTCAGCTTGCTCTTGTCGGCTTTAATTGGGAAACCGGCTCCGGCGCCAAAAGGCTTGGTTCAACGCCAACGCCAAGCGACACCACGAACACTGAGGCCATCGGCCAGGTCCTCTACACAGAGTATTTCTTTGCTTTTCACTCTGCTGCCCTGATTTTGCTCGTCGCGATGATTGGAGCAGTTGTTTTAACCCTGCGCGACCGCGACGGCGTCAAACGCCAGAACGTCACGGCGCAAAATACCCGCACGGCGCGCGATGCCATTGAAGTTGTCAGCGTTGATACCGGGGAGGGGATTTAGCCATGGCTGAGATTGGCGTAGGCCACTATTTGGCGGTTGCCTCGATCTTATTCACCTTCGGCGTTGTGGGTATTTTTCTAAACCGCAAAAACGTGATCATTATCTTGATGTCCGTCGAGCTTATGTTGCTGGCAGTGAACATTAATTTCGTCGCGTTCTCGACCCACCTGAATGATATGGTCGGGCAAATATTTGCGATGTTTGTGCTCACAGTCGCTGCCGCGGAAGCGGCCATCGGCCTTGCTATCCTGGTCATCTATTTCCGCAACCGCGGCACCATTGCCGTGGAAGATATCGATATGCTGAAAGGTTAGGCCCAGACAATGGTTCAATGGATTGTCTTCCTGCCGCTCATAGCCGCCATTATTGCTGGCTTTTTCGGCAAAAAGATCGGCGACCGTGGATCGCAGATGGTCACAGCGCTCGCGGTGACCGCGTCAGCGATTATGTCCGGCCTCGTATTTGCGGATGTAGCCCTTGGCGGTAATTCTTATAAAATCGTTCTTGCCGAGTGGATGTCGTCCGGGACCTTGCAGATCGATTGGGCGCTGCGTGTCGATACGCTCACGGCGGTTATGCTGGTTGTGGTGAATGGCGTCTCGGCGCTGGTTCACTGGTACTCTATTGGATATATGAGCCATGATCCGCATCGGCCGCGGTTTATGGCCTATTTATCCCTCTTTACCTTTGCCATGCTCATGCTGATCACAGCGGATAACTTTGTGCAAATGTTCTTTGGCTGGGAGGGCGTGGGCCTCGCATCTTACTTACTGATCGGGTTTTGGTATAAAAAGCCGTCTGCCAACGCCGCTGCGGTCAAAGCTTTTGTCGTGAACCGGGTGGGCGATTTTGGCTACTCGCTCGGCATCTTCGCCATCTTCCTGGTCTTTGGCGCCGTGAGTTTTGACACGGTGTTTGCAGCCGCTCCGGGTGTGGCTGGGCAAACGTTTTCTTTCTTGTGGTTCGAAGCCGATGTTATGACCACCATCTGTTTGCTGCTCTTTGTCGGCGCCATGGGCAAATCAGCTCAGCTTGGCCTCCATACGTGGCTGCCAGATGCTATGGAAGGCCCAACGCCCGTGTCCGCGCTGATCCATGCTGCGACGATGGTGACGGCCGGGGTCTTCATGGTGGCGCGGTGCTCGCCTTTATTTGAACTGTCGGAAACTGCGCTGACGGTGGTGACAGTCATTGGCGCAAGCACAGCGTTTTTCGCTGCGACGGTGGGCTTGGTGCAGACTGACATCAAACGCGTCATCGCCTATTCGACGTGTTCTCAGCTCGGCTATATGTTCTTCGCGTTGGGCGTCAGCGCGTATTCAGCGGGTATTTTTCACCTCTTCACGCATGCGTTTTTTAAGGCGCTGTTGTTCCTTGGTGCTGGTTCGGTCATTCACGCGATGCATGATGAACAAGACATGCGTTACATGGGCGGACTGCGCAAAAAGATACCTTGGACTTTCGCTGTCATGGTCATCGGAACGCTTGCGATTACCGGTGTTCCGATCCTGTCGGGCTATTATTCCAAGGATATGATTATCGAGGCGGCCTTTGCATCGCACCGCACGGGCGCCCAATATGCCTTTCTGCTCGGCGTGATCGCAGCGTTCTTCACCGCTTTCTATAGCTGGCGGTTGATCTTCTTGACCTTCTTCGGGGAGACCCGCGCCAAACAAGAAACCTTCGATGCGGCCCATGAAAGCCCGCCGGTGATGCTCATTCCGCTTATCATTTTGGCCCTGGGCGCAATTTTTGCTGGGATGGCCTTCTATCCATATTTTGTAGGCGATCACCGCGAAGAATTCTGGAACGGTACGCTCACAATGCTCGGCGGTATCGACATCATTGAAGAAGCTCACCATGTTCCAAAGCTGGTGAAATACCTACCGGTCATCATGGGCGTGATTGGCCTGTCGATCGCCATCCTGTTTTACATTGTTGCCCCCTCTATTCCAAAAAAGCTCGCTCAAAGTTTGGCCGGACTGCACCGCTTCCTGCTCAACAAATGGTATTTCGATGAATTGTATGGAGCGCTGTTCATTAAGCCGGCTTTATGGTTTGGCCGGACGTTTTGGAAAACTGGGGACGAACGCCTCATTGACGGCTTTGGACCCAATGGTATCGCCGCCACGGTGCAAGCCGCAGCGCGGAAATCGCGGACGCTTCAAACTGGCTATTTGTTTCACTACGCCTTCGCCATGCTGCTGGCGGTTGTTGGTATAGGAACGCTGTTCGCCGTTGGCGCAGTGACCGGATAAGGGACCTACCCAAAAAATGTACGGTTATCTTCTCTCCCTTCTCCTGATCGTGCCGCTTGTCGGCGCAGCTATGCTGCTCACCATTCCAGCGGACCAGGTGCACAGTGCGCGCAATATGCGGTGGACAGCGCTTTGGACCTCCGTCTTTACGTTCGCTTTATCGTTGATGCTATGGTTTGGGTATGACCAATCGAATGCAGATTTTCAGTTTGTCAAAAAGATTGATCTCGTTCCGGGCTTCTTTAATTATTACCTCGGCGTGGACGGCATATCGGTTCTGCTCATCCTGCTAACGACCTTCTTGATGCCGATCTGCATCATCGCCAGCTGGTCTGCCATTCAAGACCGGGTGCGCGAATACATGATCGCCTTTTTGGTGATGGAAACGCTCATGATCGGCGTGTTTTGTTCGCTCGATGTGTTCTTGTTCTACGTGTTCTTTGAGGGCGGTCTGGTGCCAATGTTCTTAATCATCGGTGTCTGGGGCGGCGCGCGGCGTGTGTATGCCAGCTTTAAGTTTTTTTTATATACGCTCACGGGCTCGCTGCTGATGCTTTTGGCGATGCTCTATATCGTCATAACGGCAGGAACGAGCGACATTCCAACGCTTCTCACATTTGATTTCTCGCACACCGCCCAGACGTGGCTATGGCTTGCCTTCTTTGCCAGTTTTGCCGTGAAGATGCCAATGTGGCCGGTACATACCTGGCTCCCTGATGCCCATGTGGAGGCGCCCACAGCAGGCTCTGTCATCTTGGCCGGGGTGCTCTTGAAAATGGGCGGCTACGGGTTCATCCGGTTCTCGCTACCGATGTTCCCTGATGCGAGCCATGACTTGGCGATTTTAGTGTTCGTTATGAGCATCATTGCAGTGATCTACACCTCGCTTGTTGCCCTGGTGCAGCAGGACATGAAGAAGCTCATTGCGTATTCTTCCGTCGCGCATATGGGTTTCGTCACCATCGGACTGTTCACCTTTAACCAGCAAGGCCTTGAAGGCAGCATCTTCCAAATGCTCAGTCATGGGATCGTCTCTGGCGCGCTTTTCTTGTGCGTGGGTGTTGTCTACGACCGCCTCCACACCCGGATGATTGATCGCTATGGCGGGCTGGTGAATATCATGCCCCAATATGCACTCGTCTTCATGGTCTTTACGATGGCGTCCGTTGGCTTGCCGGGTACGAGTGGGTTTGTTGGTGAATTTCTGGTGTTGGTTGGCGCTTATGAATCCGGCTCCTGGATCGCGTTTGGCGCAGCCATTGGGCTCATATTGGGCGCTGGCTACATGCTTTGGCGGCTGTATAAAAACGTGGTCTTCGGAACTCTGGAGAAAGACGACCTGAAGGGCATGCTCGACTTGTCGCCGCGCGAGTGGGGTCTGTTTGCGCCCATGATCGTACTAGTCCTTTGGATGGGTATATATCCAAAGCCGTTTCTGGACTTCATCGAAGTGCCTGTGGAAACGCTCATCACACAGATGGAGCGCGGCGGCACGGACAAAGCAACAGCGCAGCGAGACGATAGCGCCCCCGCGCAGAAGGCAGCAGCACGATGATCGGTCCTGTAGAAAATTGGACGGCTGCATGGCCTGAGCTTCTTTTGGCGGGCGGCGCGTTGCTTACCATCGTTCTCGGGGTTTTGGGAACAGGCCCAAAGGCGAGCTTTGGCCGTGTGACCGTCTTTGTCGGCATTGTCTTACTGGCAGCGCTGGCCGCACTGCTATTTGTCGTGAAGGGGGAGGCCTCAGCGTTTTCAGACCTCTTCGTGGTGGATGCCTTCACGTCCTTTATGAAGGCCCTTGTCCTCATTGGGTCGCTCGCTGCACTCATCATGATGCGTCCATTTTTGCTCAGCAATGGACTTGAGCGATTTGAGATACCTTTGCTAATGCTTCTTGCCACCATCGGCATGTGCATCATGGTGTCCTCCGGTTCTCTTTTAACGCTCTATATCGGTTTAGAACTGCAGAGCCTGAGCCTCTACGTGCTCGCCGCGCTGGACCGTGATAGCAAGCTATCGACTGAGGCTGGGCTGAAGTATTTTGTCTTAGGCGCCGTAGCCTCTGGCATGCTGCTGTTCGGCTCTTCGCTCATTTATGGCTTCTCAGGCACCACCTCGTTCGCTGTCTTAGCCCAAGAATTGCCGGGTCTTTTGGACGGCAAACTGCCCGGTATTGGGCTCGTCTTCGGCCTTGTTTTCGTACTAGCAGGTCTGGCGTTCAAAGTCTCCGCCGTTCCTTTCCACATGTGGACGCCGGATGTGTATGAAGGTGCTCCCACACCAGTGACCGCCTTTTTTGCAGGCGCGCCCAAGATTGCCTCCATGGCGCTCTTTATTCGCGTGATCATGGATGCGCTGCCGGCGCTGGAGGCGCAGTGGACGCAAGTTATCTACGCCATTGCCTTGCTATCCATGGTCTTAGGCTCCTTTGCCGCGATACCGCAGACCAGCATCAAGCGACTTATGGCCTATTCCTCCATCGGCCATGTGGGCTATGCGTTAATCGGCCTTGCCGTTGGAACGTCCGAAGCCATTGCTGCGACGACCTTTTACATGGCGATTTACATGATTACGACCATCGGTGCATTTGCATGCATCTTGGCTATGAATACGGAAAGCGGCTCAACCGATAAGATTGAAGACTTGGCCGGCCTGCGTAAACACCAGCCGTGGCTCGCGCTTGCCTTTGCGTGTTTCATGCTGTCTTTGCTTGGCTTTCCGCCCTTTGCCGGCTTCTTTGGCAAGCTCTTTATCTTTCAAGCCGCTATCGAAGCGAACATGTATTGGCTTGCGGTCATAGGCGCTCTCAGCAGCGCTGTGGCAGCCTACTATTATCTTCGCATCATCAAGATTATGTATTTTGATGAAGCCGACCTGACTATTCTAGGCACAAAAGACCTGCCGTCAGGTCTGGTCATGCTTGCTGCAGCCTTATTTGCATCGCCTGCGTTCGTGATTGTGTGGCCAATGCTGTGGTCTAGCGCGCAAGCAGCAGCAGCGGCGTTTAGCTGAGACTGAATGGCGCATCCCGAACCGATCGTTTCTGATACGCCGATTTGGCTGGATGAAGTAGACAGCACAAATGCGCAGGCGGTCCGCCTTTTGGCTGGCGGCGACCTGACATCCCGCTGGGTGATAGCCCGGGACCAAACACATGGCCGCGGTCGCCAAGGCCGGGCTTGGTCGTCGCGGCGCGGCAATTTTATGGGAAGCTACACCTGGCTGATCGGCCAGGACCTCGCCGCCATTCACGGTCTATCGCTTGCCATTGGGCTCGCCGTTAAGGACGCTATATCGGCTTTTTACACGGGACCAGAGCAAGTGCTATGCAAATGGCCCAATGATGTTCTCATTGGCAAAGGAAAGGCTGCCGGCATTCTCATTGAAACGCATAAGGCTGCGGATGGCGCGTTTTGGGGCATTATGGGCGCCGGCGTTAACCTGATAGAGACGCCGCCGCCTGATGGCCAGAAAACGAGTAGCGTCTTCGAGGGCTCGTCATCAGGTTTAGTAAAGCCGGAACAGTTTTTACGCGTCCTGGCGCCTAAGGTAGAACAGGCTATTGTCGCTTGGCAGGGCAGGGACCAGCACGCATTTATAAGGGAATGGCAATTGGCTGCCTACGGCCTACATGAACCCGTTCTCATCGACGGAAAAGGGGAAGGCCGCTTTGACGGTATAGAAGCGACGGGGGAGGCGGTTGTGACTCTCTCAAATGGTCAGCCCTGTTTGGTTCAGGCTGGCGACTTATCGTTCCTCTCATTGGCGGAGAGCGCATAATGCTGCTAGCGATTGATAGCGGGAATACCAACACTGTTTTTGCCGTCTTAGATGGCCAAAAAATTCTCCATAAGTGGCGAATTTCAACAGCCAATGCGCGCACAGCAGATGAATACATGGTTTGGATTAGCCAGCTGATGAGCTTGGCAAAACTTGATCATAAGTCAATCGATGGGGCAATCATTGCAACCGTCGTACCCCCCACACTGTTTCAGTTGCGCTCGCTATGCCGCACCTATTTCTCTGTTGAGCCACTCGTTGTCGGCGAAGAGAATGTGGAGCTTGGCATCCACGTCAATCTGCCCAACCCTAATGAAGCAGGCGCAGACCGGTTGGTTAATGCTGTCGCTGGCTATGCGCGCTATAGCGGACCGCTGATCATTATTGATTTTGGAACAGCGACGACCTTCGATGTGGTCACGCAAACGGGCGACTATGAGGGCGGCGTTATTTCGCCAGGAATTAACCTCTCCATAGACGCCTTGGACCGCGCTGCAGCCAAACTGCCGCGCATTGCTGTTGAGGTGCCCCGGCAAGGGCAGGTTATTGGCAAATCAACTATCACAGCCATGCAGTCTGGGGTCATGTGGGGCTATGTTGGCCTTCTGGAAGGCTTGGTTGACCGCATAACCGCTGAATTCGGTGCGGCAATGACTGTGATTGCAACAGGCGGCCTGGCTGTCGTATTTGAAACGCAGAGCCAAGTGATCGATCATGTTGATACCGATTTGACCTTGCGCGGTCTGGCTTTGATCTTTGAGCGCAACGCCGACACCGTGCAATCCATACAGGATAAACCTGCCTTATGACGACCATTCCCCGCGACACCCTGGTTTTTGTTCCTTTAGGGGGCTCGGGCGAGATTGGCATGAATATGAACATGTTCGGCTACAACGATAGCTGGATCATGGTCGATTGCGGCATGACTTTTCCCACAGATAGGGACCCCGGCGTAGAGCTAATTTTTCCCGATTCTAGCTTTGCGGAAGATTTAGGCAAGAAGCTCAAGGCCGTGGTTCTGACACATGCGCATGAAGACCATGGCGGCGCCGTTCCCTTTCTGTGGCCGGACTTACATGTGCCGCTTTATGGGACGCCCTTTACAATCGCGATGATGCGCCACAAACTGGCAGACCATAATCTCCAATTGGGCGATGATCTGCACGAGGTCCCTCGCGGCGGCGACATTGAAATTGGTCCGTTCAAAATACGCTATGTCGAACTGGCGCACTCAATTCCAGAAGGGCATGCGCTGTTGATTGAGACCCCGGCTGGTAACATTTTCCACACAGGCGATTGGAAGCTAGATGACGATCCCATTATTGGGACACCAGCAGCGCCTGAGGTCCTTCAAGCGATCGGTGAAAAGGGCATTGCCGCGCTTATTGGCGATAGCACAAATGCGCTGAACACCGCGCCGTCCGGATCTGAAGGAGCCGTTCGCGACTGTATGCTCGAGCTGTTTGCAGATGTGAAAGGGCGGTTGGTCGTCACAACTTTCGCGAGCAACGTGGCCCGCCTGGACACGCTTGGGAAAGTCGCCAATGCAACCGGGCGTCATTTGGCAGTCCTGGGCCGATCGTTAACGCGCAACATCGCCTTAGCCAAGGCCACCGGCTATTTAGAAGACTTTCCGCCAGTTCTAGACCAAAATGAAGTCAAACACTTACCGCGCGACAAGGTCATGATCATTTGTACGGGCTGTCAGGGTGAGCCGCGCGCAGCGCTGTACCGCATAGCCCATGATGATCACCGCGATATCTCTTTCACAGCGGGGGACACTGTTGCGTTCTCCTCAAAAATCATTCCTGGCAATGAACGCACGTTAGGCGAAGTCTATAACGCGCTCGCCGCGCGCAATATTAATATCATCACGGAGAAAGATGCGTTCATTCACGTCTCCGGCCATCCGTGTCAGCCAGAGCTCAAACGCCTCTATGGCTGGATTAAGCCTGCAGCAGTCGTCCCCGTTCACGGTGAAATGCGGCACATGAAGACGCATGCCGCCTTTGCCAAATCGCTTGGCATATCCGAGACCTATGTGCCACTGAATGGCGACATTGTTCGCTTAGCCCCAGGCAAAGTTGAGCGTATTGGCTATGCTCCATCAAATTATTTGGCCCTTGATGGCGATGAGCTGGTGCTGCGTGATGGTGCATCCATCGTTGATCGGCGCAGGCTGGCTTTTAACGGATCAGCGACTGTTTCGCTGGTGATAGACGATCATGGGGACCTGATGGATGACCCGCAAATTCTCCTTCAAGGGGTGCCTGGTCAAGATGATGAGGACTTGCGCGAGATTTGCTCAGAGGCCGTCGAGGATGGTTTGCGCAAAGCGGGCCGCCGCAACGCCAATGCGGACCAGGTCGGCGAAGCCGTTCGCATTGCTGTGCGCCGTGCCTTGAGAGAATATTGCGGTAAGAAACCGCAAACCAGCGTCATGGTGCATACCATCTGATGAGCTTCATAGAGGACGTGATCTGATGAACATCGCGGGCGCGATCATTGCCTATCTTTTGATTTGGTGGGTCTTGTTGTTCACGGTTCTACCATTTGGTGCGACAAGCGCCCATGAAGCCGGAGAAGAAGTGGGGGCAGGACACGACCCTGGGGCGCCAGTAGCGCCGCGTCTTGGGCGCAAGCTGCTCATCACCACCGTGCTCGCCATACCGATATGGTTTTTGTACTTTTGGGCCGTCAAAGCCGGTGTTGCTCCTTGGGATATTTTAACCCCAGATGCGCTGCGCGGTGATAGCTATATAGAGACGCCCGGCTCCGGCACTTAAATCCAGACAATAAATAGGCCGGTCCTCCCCTTGAAGAACCGGCCTATGAACCCGCAATCCCTAAGAAGGGATATTACTTGCGAAAATTGGCTCTCCCTGACCTGAGCCACCATCACTATGTTGAAATCATTTCAGCCTGTCACGTCTGCAATCGCAATTTGGTTAGAGTTTGAAAAGCTTTGTGGTGCATAGTGACGAACATGCAACAGTTTACGCTATTTGCGGTCGCCTTGGCGCTGTTTTGTTCTACCGCAGGAGCGCAAACCGCTGACGATCCTTGCGCATCCCGCGTTATTCTCGGCGACATTGATCTCAGCAAGCCCATAACTGAAGCTTCAGCAGAGCCTAAACCAGCGCCAGGTTTCACAGCCCTTATCCCGATTGAAACGGCCTTGCCAGGCCTTGCCAACACGCCGCGCGCCTTTGCTGGAGCGGTCAGTGTTGCAGTGCCGAGGCTAGGGCCAGCGGATCTCCCTGCTGAATGCCAGCCTAACCTGCTGCGTTCCATCGACAAACCTGTTGCGCCGGAATAAGGCGCGCCCTAGAAACACCGCAATCTTTCACCACTTAGCGCTGGTTGCCCGCGCTTGAGAGGCTTTTAGGCTATGCGGCTATCCCAGTATTACTTACCCGTCTTAAAAGAGACCCCAACGGAGGCTGCGATTGCATCGCACCAGTTGATGTTGCGCGCTGGAATGATCCGGCAAACCAGCGCGGGCATTTACGCATGGCTTCCGCTTGGCCTGAAAGTGCTGAAAAAAATTGAGACCATTGTCCGCAGCGAAATGAACCGAGCGGGCGCAGTCGAAGTCTTGATGCCAACCATCCAATCAGCGGAACTATGGCGCCAGAGCGGCCGCTATGACGATTACGGCGAAGAAATGCTGCGCATTCAAGACCGCCAAGGCCGCGATATGTTATTTGGGCCGACCAATGAAGAGATGATTACAGACCTCTTCAAACGAGATGTGCGCAGCTATAAAGACTTGCCGCTTAATCTGTATCATATTCAGTGGAAATTCCGCGATGAGGTGCGGCCGCGCTTTGGCGTGATGCGTGGACGCGAATTCTCCATGAAGGACGCCTATAGCTTTGATCTTGATGAAGCCTCAGCGCGGGCATCCTATGATGCAATGTTTGCCGCCTATTTACGCACGTTTGCCCGCCTTGGCCTTCGTGCTGTCCCTGTCCGCGCTGATACTGGCCCGATTGGCGGCGACCTTAGTCACGAATTTCATATTCTCGCAGAGACGGGTGAGAGCGCGCTGTTTTACGATCAAGCACTCGAAGCGATCACGGCAGATCAGATGCGTGATGTAATGCCAGGCGATGATGTGATTGAAACCCTGCAAAACATCTATGCCATGGAAGAAGGGCAGCATACGCCGGAAGACTGCCCCATTGATGACGCTCATCTGCGCACGAAGCGCGGTATTGAAGTTGGCCATATCTTCTTTTTTGGCACCAAATATTCCGAGGCTATGGACGCAAAAGTGCAAGGGCAGGACGGATCGGAAATCCCAGTCCAAATGGGCAGCTATGGGATTGGCGTCTCTCGGCTTGTGGGCGGTATTATTGAAGCTAGTCATGATGACAATGGCATTATCTGGCCAGCCTCCGTCTCTCCCTTTGATGTCGGCCTCATCAATCTTCGCGCTGGCGATGATGCAACAGATAGCGCCTGTGAAGCCTTAGAAGGCAAGCTTAGGGCCGCAGGAAAAGACGTTCTCTATGATGACCGCGATGAGCGCGCGGGCGCCAAATTCGCAGCTATGGATTTGATTGGCCTACCATATCAAGTCACGGTGGGTCCGCGCGGCTTGAAGGAAGGGATCTTTGAAGTCAAAGACCGAGCGAGCGGCGCAAAACAGAGCTTATCACCAGACGAAACGCTGGGTTATTTGACGCAAAGCACGCCCGCGTGAAAGCCTATGAGTGGCTCATAGCTCGGCGCTATTTGATGCCCTCCAAAGGAGAGGGCTTCATCTTCCTGGTCTCCGTCCTATCCTTCTTAGGGATAGCGATTGGCGTTGCAGCGCTGATTACCGTGATGTCCGTCATGAATGGCTTTCGAGAGGAGCTGTTCGACCGGATTTTAGGCGTCAATGGTCACGCCGTGATCCAAGGCTATGGCGGCCAGCTTTATGAATATGAAGAGGTGGCTGCGCAGGTCATGGCCCAGCCTGGCATTGTGCGCGCAACGCCGCTCATCGAGAAGCAGGTCATGACCAGCTATAAAAGCCGCACGGCTGGGGCCATTGTGCGCGGTGTGAGCCAAGAGAACCTGAAATCACTGCCCCTGGTTGGCGCCAACATTGTGCATGGCTCGTTAGATGCGTTTGAGGGCGATAATTCAGCGTCCGTTGGATCACGCCTTGCGGCCAATCTTGGCCTGCGCATCGGCGATGATATTACCATAATTTCCCCCCAAGGCACCACAACGCCGTTCGGGACAGCGCCGCGCTTTGTCAGCTATCAAGTCACATCCATTTTCGAAGTTGGTATCTATAATTTTGACAATGCGTTTGTGTATTTGCCGCTTGAAGCAGCGCAGACCTATTTTCGTATGGGCGATAGCGTCTCCGGTATTGAGCTTCAGGTTATGGACCCCGATAAGGTCGAAGACAGCTATTTGCCGATCATCGATGTGATCCGCAAAGTGGGCGGCGTGTCTGATTGGCGGCAAACCAACCGTGAGCTCTATGAAGCGCTCGTCTTGGAACGCAATGTCATGTTCATCATCCTCACCATCATCATTTTCGTTGCGGCCTTTAATATTATCTCCAGCTTGGTCATGTTGGTGCGCTTTAAATCCCGTGATATTGCGATTTTGCGCACCATGGGGGCTGGGCGCCGGTCCATGATGCGCGTGTTTATCATCGCTGGCGGCACCATCGGCGTGGCCGGGACGCTGGCAGGGCTGGGGCTGGGTTTATTGCTGACGCTTAATCTCAACAGCATTCAGCGTTTTATTAGCGCCATGACAGGGGCAAATCTATGGGACCCTTCTGTGCGCTTCTTGACGGAGATGCCGTCGAAAATCGATCCAACGGAAGTGGCAACTATTGTCTTACTTGCGCTTGGTTTGACTATTCTGGCGACGCTATATCCGTCCTGGCGCGCCTCGCGCACTGATCCCGTGACCGTGCTGCGATATGAATAAGATGGGCGGGGCCGTGTTAGACCTGCGCGATCTGCGCCGTAGCTATACCCAAGGCAGCGAGACCATTGAGGTGCTCAAGGGCATCAACCTGACCATCGGGGAAGGCGAGGTTGTTGGCCTCCTTGGTCCATCCGGCGCTGGCAAATCGACACTTCTTCAAGCTGCCGGTCAGCTCGAAGGTGGCTATAAAGGCTCTATTATCATCGACGGGACTGACTGTGGGCGCTTAAAAGAACAAGACCGCACGCAGCTGCGCCGCGACAAAATCGGCTTTGTGTACCAGTTTCATCACCTCCTGCCGGATTTCACGGCCCTGGAGAATGTCCTATTTGCCTTGCTCGTTCGTGATGTCTCCAGCAGCAAAGCGAAAGATATGGCCGCTGACATGTTGTCCAGGCTTGGTCTCAAGCACCGCCTGCGCCACCGGCCTGCCGAGTTGTCCGGCGGCGAGCAGCAGCGCGTTGCCATTGCCCGCGCGCTGGTTGGACAGCCTGCGTTGCTGCTGGCCGATGAGCCTACGGGCAATCTCGACGAAGCCACGGCTGACATCGTCTTTGACGAGCTCATCAAGCTTACACGTGAGCAACGCACGTCGGCATTGATCGCCACCCATAACCCGAGTCTCGCAGAACGCATGGACCGCCGGGTCTATTTACACGACGGCTTGCTAGGCGCTGCCTAGTGTTTTTAAAGCCTGATTGAACCACAAAGCGTCATGGTTAAAGTGTGACCATGACAGTTCCCAAACAGCCTTTCGTTCATCTGCGGTCCCACTCTGCCTTCTCCCTCGCAGAGGGGGCAATGCACATCAAAAAACTCGCAGCGCTCGCAGCCAAAGACGGCATGCCCGCACTCGCCATAACGGACCGCAACAACCTTTTTGGCGCGCTTGAATTCTCCGAAGCATTATGGGCAGCGGGCGTACAGCCGATCATTGGCGTTACTTTAGCTGTTGCGCGGCCGCGCGAGGCCAGTGCTTTACCGCAAGCGCGCACGCCAGCGGCCGATTGGTTGGTCTTGCTTGCACAAAGCGAGCGCGGCTATGAAAATCTGATGAAGCTGGTCTCTAATGCCCATTTAGAGACCGACGCGACCCACGCGCCGCAAGTCGCTCTTGAAGATATTGAGAGCCTGAATGAAGACCTGATCGTGCTGTCCGGCGGCATTGATGGGGCTATTGGAAAAGCCATCTTGGCGGAACAGCCGGAACGCGCCGAGGCCTACATGCAGCGCTTGTTAACGGCGTTTGGTGACCGGTTTTACATCGAGACTTCACGCCATGGCCGCCAAGATGAAGACAGGCTTGAAAAGCAGCTCGTGCAATTGGCCCAGGACAACGGCATTGCGCTGGTAGCCACCAATCGATGCTTGTTTGAAAAAACAAGCCATTATGAAGCCCATGATGCGCTGACTTGTATCGCTGCTGGCATCGTCGCGGCTCGGCAGGATCGGCCGAAATTGACGCCAGAATACCGCTTTAAATCCATGCGCGAGATGCAGGACCTTTTTCGCGATATTCCCGAAGCGCTGTCAAATACAGTCACCATCGCGCGGCGCTGTGCCTTTAAAGTCAAGAAGCGCCCGCCCATCTTGCCTAACTTCGCACAGGGCAGTGGTCTATCTGAAACAGATATGCTTCGTGAGAAGGCCGCTGAAGGCTTGAAGCAACGGCTGAGCGAGTATGTCTTCAAACCGAGCATGGACGAAGCTGCCAAACAAGCGGCCGCAAAGCCCTATTGGGAACGCCTGGACTACGAGCTTGGCGTTATCGACGGCATGGGCTTTCCCGGCTATTTTTTAATCGTTGCCGATTTTATCCAGTGGTCCAAGGATCAAGATATTCCTGTGGGCCCGGGCCGCGGATCTGGCGCTGGATCGTTGGTCGCATGGTCACTCCTCATAACCAACCTTGATCCACTACAATTTGACTTACTATTTGAGCGCTTCTTAAATCCAGAGCGTGTCTCCATGCCGGATTTTGACATCGATTTTTGCCAAGATCGGCGCGAAGAGGTGATCCGCTACGTTCAAGAGAAATATGGCCATGACCAAGTGGCCCAAATCATTACCTTCGGAAAGCTGCAAGCGCGGATGGTGCTGCGCGATGTGGGGCGCGTGGTGGGCCTCAGCTATGGCCAGGTGGATTCTTTATGTAAGCTTGTTCCAAACAATCCCGCCAAGCCGGTCACCCTGGAACAAGCCATTGATATGGTGCCGAAGCTTGCGGCTGCCGCTAAGGATGATGAGAATAAGAAACTCATCGAATTGTCCTTAATCCTTGAGGGCCTGTATCGGCATGCCTCCACCCATGCTGCTGGCGTAGTCATTGGAGACCGCCCGCTTGATCAACTTGTCCCGCTATACCGCGATCCGCGCTCGGATATGCCGGTGACGCAATTTGACATGAAGTGGGTTGAGCAAGCTGGGCTCGTCAAGTTTGACTTCTTAGGCCTCAAAACACTTACGGTTTTATCCAACGCCGTGCAGTTTATCGGTGAACGCGGCATAGAGATTGATCTGGACCATATTCCGCTCGATGACGAGCGGACATACGAATTGCTCTCGAAAGGCGAAAGCGCCGGCATCTTCCAGCTGGAAAGTGATGGCATGCGCTCCGTCCTCATGGGTCTGAAACCCAACCGCCTTGAAGATATTATTGCTCTCGTCGCGCTATACCGGCCCGGCCCGATGGACAATATTCCAGCCTTCATTGCGCGCAAACATGGCGAAGCCTATGACACGCTTCACCCCATGCTGGAGAGCATCTTAGATGAGACGTTTGGCATTCCTGTCTACCAGGAACAGGTGATGCAAATCGCGCAGGTGATGGCTGGCTATTCCCTGGGCGAAGCTGACCTGCTGCGCCGGGCGATGGGCAAGAAAAAGGTTGCTGAAATGGACGCGCAGCGCATTCGCTTTATCGAAGGCGCCGCGAAAAACGACGTCGGTGAGGCCGAAGCCAACGGTATTTTCGATACGTTGGCGAAGTTCGCCGGCTATGGCTTTAACAAGAGCCACGCAGCCGCTTACGCCCTTGTCGCCTATCAAACGGCCTATTTGAAAGCCAACTACCCGGTTGAGTTCATGGCCGCGTCCATGAATTTAGACCTGAATAACTCCGACAAACTCGCTAGCTTTGCAGCGGAAGCAAAGCGCATGGGCATTCCTATCTTAGCGCCAGATATTAATGTGTCCCAGCCGCGCTACAGCGTTGAAACGGTCGATCCAGATTTGACAAAGAACGCCCGCAAAGAAATTGACGGACGCGCTATACGGTACGGCCTTGCAGCAATGAAAAATGTCGGCGAGCAGGCCATGGCCGCGATTGCCAAAGAGCGCGAAGCCAATGGTTCCTTTGAAACCGTGTATGACCTTGGAGAACGGGTTGACCCGCAAGCACTCAACAAGCGGATGCTAGAGAATATGGTCCGCGGCGGCGCGCTTGATTGCCTGAACGAGAACCGCGCGCAGACTCTTGAAGCCATTCCCATTATTCTAAGGGCAAGCAACGAAGCTAAAGCGCGCAAAGACAGCCAAATCGTCAGTCTGTTCGATGATGCTGACCTGCGCGCGGCCATGCCGCCCTTGCCCGCTGTTGAGCCATGGACTGCCATGCAGCGGTTGCAAGAAGAGCAGATAGCTTTTGGGTTTTATCTCACCGCGCATCCACTTGACCTTTATGCAGATGACCTGGCCGCGCAGGCCGTGCAAACCGCTGCGCAGCTCCTCACCGATGTCCCGCCCGAAGGCGGCAGGCGCGGCGTTGTTGCAGGGCTTATCCAAGACACCTACGAGCGGCGGACCAAGCGCGGCAAAGTATTCCTCAATGTGCGCCTAACAGATCAGTCCGGACCGTATGAAGTGAGCTTTTTCGGCGAGCATGTTGAAAAAGTCCATGCTCTTAGCTTTCAAAAAGTGCCTGTCGCCATCAATGTATCAGCGGACGTTATGCCAGGCGGCGATAGGGTCAACCTGACAGGGCGCTCCATCGCGGCCTTAGGTGAAGCGGCTGCGGGGACCCATACATTCAGCCAATGCCGGATTGATTGCCAAGCTAATGAGCAGGTTTTGGAAAGCCTAAAAGCACGCATCGATCAACTGCCGCAAGGCGGCGGGCATATCACGTTATATATGCGCACGGCCGATGAGGATGAAGTTGAGCTCGCTTTGCCGACATCTGTGGAACTCAACGCAGCTGTTCGCTCTGCGCTGGCGGATATTCCAGGTGTTGAACACGCTGCTCTGGTTTAAGCAACGGGCCATGAAAGATCCGCTCAACAACAAAAAAATGGTGCGCCCGGTGATGGCTGCGACATGTCTTGTCGTCAGGGATGGTCCAACTGGGCTTGAAGTCCTGATGGTCGAGCGCAACCGCAACATCGTCTTTGGTGGCGGCATGCTGGTGTTCCCTGGCGGCAAGCTAGACCGCGGCGACTTGAGCAAAACTCCGGCGAAAGCGCTGAGAGGCGGCAAGGGGGCGCCGCATATGGTGAACGCACTTGCGCTGACTGCCGCGCGGGAGGTCTTTGAAGAAACAGGGCTCCTCTTGACCCGTTCCAGCCAAACAAAACGCCAGCCCCCGGAGCGAGTGCGCCGCAAACTCGCCCGGCGTTGGCGCGACCGGCTCGGCACAGATCGCAAGGATATGGACGCGTTTTTCTATGAAACGGGCCAATATCTTGATCTCAAAGATTTCGGCTACTTTGCCCGCTGGATCACGCCTTATGGCCAAGTGAAGCGCTACGATACCTATTTTTATCTCGCCCGCGCGCCAAAGCACCAAGTCATGAGTCATGACGGCTGGGAATTGGTCAATGCCCGCTGGATCACGCCGAGTGAAGCGTTAGCGCGGGAAGGTGAGGGCGGTTTTCAAATGATGTTCCCCACACGGATGAACCTGCGCCGCCTGTCGAAATACGCAAGCGTGCGAGATGCTTTCTCGATGACCTGGGCTGAATCCGTCATCCCGGTCTTGCCAAAAGTGGAAAAACTGGAAGGCCGTGTCATGGCCCGCATTCCCACGAATGCCGGCTATGGCAAAGAGGGTCTTTACCAGCGGCTGAAGACCTAGCATCGTTTAAGCTTGCATCGCTGTAAAACCTAGGGTATGCGCCCCTTCATCACACACGCTGCCTTGCCCACTTCGGTGGCTCCGGTGTCTGTTTTCACATTGAAGACAGGCTTTTTGTAAGGCGGCGGAGGATAGAACCGGAAAACGAAGGAGAAACACAATGGCCATGCCAGCTGTGTCAATGCGAAGCTTGCTTGAAGCAGGCGTTCATTTTGGCCACCAAACACATCGTTGGAATCCGAAGATGGCCCCGTACATCTTTGGCGAACGCAACAAAGTTCATGTCATCGACCTGAGCCAAACAGTCCCTTATTTTCAGCGTGCGCTATCGTTCATGCGCGACGTCGCTGCTTCGGGCGGACGTATTCTGTTCGTCGGAACAAAACGTCAGGCTCAAGAGCCAATCGCGGAAGCTGCAAAACGCTGCGGACACTACTATGTAAATTCGCGCTGGCTCGGCGGTATGCTGACCAACTGGACCACGATTTCCAAATCCATCAAGAAACTCAAAGACCTTGATGAAATTCTTGATGGCGGCGCACAAGGCCTCACCAAGAAAGAAGCCCTCCAGCTGCAGCGGCAGCGCGATAAGCTGGAAGCGTCTTTAGGCGGTATCCGCGAGATGGGCGGCATTCCTGACGTGATCTTCCTCATCGACACGAATAAAGAAGAGATCGCCATCCAGGAAGCCAACAACCTGAAAATCCCGGTGGTTGCTATCTTAGACACAAACTGCGATCCAGCCGGTATTGCATTCCCTGTGCCTGGCAATGACGATGCAAGTCGCGCAATCAAGCTGTATTGCGATCTGGTAGCCGATTCCATCATGGATGGTGGGCAAAAGGGCGCTGCGGACGCAGGTGTTGACCTCGGGGCGCAAGACACCCCTGCGGCGGAGCCGGTAGTTGCAGAAGCCACAGAGGCCGCTCCTGCCCAAGAGGCTCCTGCCGCTGAGGAAGCGCCTACACCAGAAGCGACGGCTTAGAGCTGGTAAAGCTCACAATAAACGTAACAGTCGCGCGCTAGATATAGCGCGCACGGCTCGTATTAGACCCTTTTGAATGGAGCAAACAATGGCTCAGATAACAGCTGCTTTGGTAAAGCAACTGCGCGACAAGTCCGGCGCAGGTATGATGGATTGTAAAAAAGCCCTTGCTGAAACAGACGGTGATATTGATGCAGCGGTCGATTGGCTGCGCACCAAAGGCCTCGCCGCAGCGCAGAAAAAGTCTGGCCGGACGGCCGCTGACGGACTGATTGGCGTCGTGACCTCTGGCAACACGGGCGCGGCGGCAGAAGTCAACGCAGAAACGGACTTTGTCGCCCGCAATGATGTCTTCCAAGGCTTCGTGTCGACGATTGCAGATTTAGCTCTGGCCAACGACGCTGATATCGACACTGTCATGGCAACAGGATTTCCTGGCGAAAACCGGACGGTTGCAGAGCAGCTCACCCACAATATTGCGACGATCGGTGAAAACATGTCTGTCCGCCGGATGGTCTCCTTGTCCGTTTCTAACGGCGCGGTGGTGTCATATGTGCACAACCAGGTTGCGTCGGGGCTCGGTAAAATTGGTGTCCTTGTCGCCTTGAAATCCGATGCTTCGGAGGATGCACTGGCGCCGATCGGTAAACAGCTGGCCATGCACGTCGCTGCTGCATCTCCTCAGGCACTCAAGTCTGATGAATTGGACCCAGAAGTTGTCGCCCGGGAGCGGGCCGTGCTGGCTGAAAAAGCCAAAGAATCCGGCAAACCCGACAACATTGTTGAGAAGATGGTTGAAGGCGGTGTGCGCAAGTTCTTCAAAGAGGTCGTACTCCTTGAGCAGATTTGTGTCATCGATGGCAAATCCCCCGTATCTCAATGGATTGAAGCGCAAGGCAAAGAGATCGGTGCAAGCATCGAGATTACTGGCTTCGTGCGTTACCAGCTTGGCGACGGCATCGAAAAAGACGAGAGTGATTTCGCCGCTGAAGTCGCCGCAGCAGTCGGCAGCTAGTCGTTTTAAATTATAGGCTGCAGCGTTGGCGCTGCGGCCTTTTTCTTTGCCTGCTTGCGAGCAGTATTTCCGCTATGGCAATGCATGATGAGGCGCGCTAGGGTGCACGCTGTTGGGCGAAGCACCCCAATTTCAGTGTTTCTAATGTTTTATAAAAACCGGGCAGCGAATGAAGCGTACACGCTATAAACGTATTCTCCTTAAATTATCGGGCGAAGCGCTGATGGGGGATGGCTCCTTCGGCATTGACCAGAAGACGGTTGAACGCGTCGGGGGCGAAATCAGGACCGCAAAAGAAGCAGGCTTTGAGCTCTGCGTTGTGGTCGGCGGCGGCAATATCTTCCGCGGGTTAGCGGCATCGGAACAGGGCTTTGACCGTGCGAGCGCTGATTATATGGGCATGCTGGCGACGGTGATGAACGCCTTAGCGGTTCAAAACTCCTTGGAAAAACAACAGGTCCCGACGCGGGTTTTGTCTGCAATCCCGATGTCGACGATTTGCGAACCCTATATTCGCCGCAGAGCCATGCGGCATATGGAAAAAGGCCGCGTCGTTATTTTTGCAGCGGGAACGGGCAATCCATTCTTTACTACGGACACCGCCGCAGCCCTAAGGGCGGCAGAGATGGGTTGCAATGCGTTGTTTAAGGGCACGCAAGTTGACGGCGTGTACGATGATGATCCGCAAAAAAACAAGCATGCGAAGCGTTTTGAAAGTCTAACTTATACCAAAGTCTTAAATGATGATTTGAAGGTGCTAGACGCCTCTGCCGTTGCTATTTGCAGGGATAACAGCATTCCAATTGTTGTGTATAATATGAATCAGACGGGGAACTTAGAGCAAGTTCTACGCGGAGAAGGGACAGCCACTCTGGTCCATAAGGATCAATAGGTTTGGTGGGGAGATAGCCATGTCAGGATCATATAGTAAGAAAGACACAGAGCGGAGGATGCAAGGCGCCTTAGAGAATCTGCGATCAGAATTTGCAGGTCTTCGCACAGGCCGCGCGTCCGCGAGCTTATTAGAGCCGGTTCAGGTTGATGTGTACGGCTCATCCATGCCGATTAATCAGGTGGCAACGGTTTCTGTTCCCGAAGCGCGCATGATCTCTGTCTCCGTTTGGGATAAGTCCAACGCCTCTTCCGTTGAGAAGGCAATTCGCAATGCCGGGCTTGGTCTTAACCCCATTGCAGAGGGTGCAACAATTCGTGTTCCATTGCCCGAATTGAATGAGGAGCGCCGCCGCGAGTTGACGAAAGTAGCTGGCAAATATGCAGAGCAAACCAGGATTGCCGTGCGCAATGTCCGCCGCGATGGCATGGATACGCTGAAACGCACGGAAAAAGACGGCGATATTTCAAAAGATGAAATGAAACGCCTTGAAGACGAAGTGCAATCCCTCACGGACCAGTATATTAAGGATGTTGACGCCGCTTTAGAAAATAAAGAAGCGGAGATTATGCAGGTCTGAACGGACACGCATCATGATGGCAACACAGCCAGATATACAGACCAGGCCTATACCGCGCCACATTGCGATCATTATGGATGGCAATGGTCGCTGGGCAAAAGGTAAGGGGTTGCCCCGCTTGGCTGGCCACCGAAGGGGAGCAGAGGCAGTTCGGCGGTGCGTTACCGCCGCGAGCGAAGCAGGGATCGAGTATTTAACGCTGTATGCGTTTTCCTCAGAAAATTGGAACCGTCCAGCTGACGAAGTCACAGACTTAATGAACCTTCTGCAGATGTATTTGCGCAAGGAAGTGTCAGAGCTGGATCGCAAAAATGTCCGCATTTGTTTCATAGGTCGACGTGAACGCCTGGCGCCCGATACACTGCAATTGATGCAGTCGGCGGAGCAGCAGACGCAGGCAAATACTGGCCTTACACTCTGCATCGCCTTGAATTACGGATCCCATTCGGAGATTGTTGAAGCGACGCGCAAAATTGCCATCCAAGTGGCCAAAGGTGCGCTTGCTCCAACTGAGATTACACAGCAGCACATCACTGATAATTTGCTCACAGCCGACATTCCCGATCCAGATTTGATTATTCGCACAAGCGGTGAGCAACGCCTGTCCAACTTTCTGCTTTGGCAGGCAGCTTATGCCGAACTTGTTTTCTTAGAGGTTCTCTGGCCAGATTTTGGCGAAGACGAGCTGCGCGAGGCCCTCAACGAATTCGAGCGCCGAGACAGGCGTTATGGTGGCCGCTAGCGCAATGACCACCCCCCCACACACGGAAACACAGCCTCCGAGGAAGACTTCGGACCTGCTTCCAAGGGTTTTATCTGGAATTGTGATGATAGGGGCCGCAGTAACGGCGCTCTACATCGGCGGCATGCTATGGGCTGCGCTTATCACCGTGCTGGCAGCGCTGATGTGCGCTGAATGGCAAACCATAACGCATTCTGGTGACGCACCGTTGCTTTCACGTCTTATCTTAGCATCTGCAGCATGTGGTTGCTTGATCGTTTTTTGGGTATTTGGTCCGCTTTACGCAGGGATAGCCAGCGCATCTTTGGTATTCGGAGCAGCAATATGTCATTGGCTGCAGCCGTCGCGCCACTGGCTATGGTCTGCATTAGGCCTCGTTTATGTCATCTTGCCAGCTGCGGCGCTTATGTGGCTGCGCGTGCAAGACAATCCATCTGGGATCATTTTGGTGAGCTTCTTGTTCATGGCGGTTTGGGCAACGGACATCGGCGGCTACTTCGTGGGCAGAAATGTTGGCGGACCGAAAATTTTCCCCTCCATCAGTCCAAAGAAAACCTGGTCAGGCTCCATCGGCGGCGCGCTCTTGGCGGCGATCTGCGTCGTTTTGCTAAAACCTGCTCTAGGACTACAGGGCTCTTACGCCGGGCTAGCGATGGCTGCGATAGTCATAAGTATCGTTAGTCAATTGGGCGATGCGTTTGAAAGTGCACTGAAACGGCGCTTTGGCGTTAAAGACAGCGGCACCATCATTCCTGGACACGGCGGCGTTCTTGACCGGTTGGACGGATTGCTGTTTTGTGCGCCAATTCTTGCTGTTGTTATTTGGGTGAGCAGACTATGAAACGCCAGCTGACCGAAAGTGCTAATGGCGCAAACTCTCCTCAAAGCGGCGCTCAGCGCCGGGTCTCGATCCTCGGATCAACCGGTTCGGTTGGCACCAACACAATCGACCTCATTGAACGGGAAAGAGAGCAATTCGACATTGTCGCGCTCACCGCCCATTCCAATGTCTCTCTATTGGCGCAGCAAGCAAAGGCGCTGCAGCCGCAGCTAGCGGTTATAGGCGATGAAAACCTGCGCGGCGATCTGTCCGACGCGTTGGCCGGCAGCGGTATTGAAATTGCCGCTGGGCGTAATGCCGTCATCAATGCAGCACGTGAGCCTGCTGATTGGGTTATGTCGGCAATCGTTGGTGCTGCGGGTCTAGAGCCCACGCTTGAAGCAGTAGAGCAGGGCGCCACAGTGGCTTTGGCAAACAAGGAAACTTTGGTATGTGCTGGCAGCTTTTTCAATGCCCGGGTGAGTGAATTTGGGGCAACGTTGCTGCCAGTTGATAGCGAGCATAATGCGATCTTCCAAGTGTTTGACTTTGCACGTCCCGAGCGCGTTACACGCGTTATTTTGACTGCCTCGGGAGGGCCTTTTCGAACCCGCGATGCGGGAACTTTTAAGTCTATTTCTCCCGCTGAAGCGGTGGCGCATCCAAACTGGGATATGGGCGCGAAAATTTCTGTCGATTCTGCAACGATGATGAACAAGGGGCTCGAGCTGATTGAAGCCTATCACCTCTTTCCCATCGACATTGAGCAACTTGATGTCTTGGTGCACCCGCAATCGGTGGTCCATTCTATGGTCGAATATGTCGATGGCTCGACGCTTGCACAGCTTGGTAGCCCAGACATGCGCACGCCAATCGGCTATGCGCTTGGCTGGCCAGACCGCGTCGAAACACCGTCTCCCAAGCTCGATTTAGCGCAAGTTGGAAAGCTTGAGTTCTACGCGCCTGACTATGACAAGTTCAGGTGCTTGGCCCTGGCACGGGCGGCATTAGCGCAAGGCGGCGGCGCTCCTGCCATTTTGAACGCTGCGAATGAGATCGCTGTGGCTGCTTTTTTGCAAAAACGGGTCGGCTTCCTCGATATCGTCACAATTGTCGAAGAGACGTTAGAGCATGTCGAGGACTGGCCTTTGGACAGTCTGTCAGCAATCAAAGCTCTGGATGGTAGCGCGCGAAGCTATGCAGCCACGCTTGTCGACGGCTATGCATAAGTGTTTTGATGCGCAGCGTGTTGTTTTAGAGGATTAAGAGACTCGCATGGATATTCCTACCGCTTCGCCATCTTTAGGCTTTACGATTGCAATCTTTTTGCTCGTCATCACTGTGCTCGTATTCGTCCATGAGATGGGTCATTTCCTGGTCGCTCGTTTTTTCAAAGTAAAGGTCGATGCGTTCTCAATTGGGTTTGGCCGCGAGATTATAGGCTGGACGGATAAGCATGGCACACGTTGGAAAATCGCTCCCTTTCCTGTGGGCGGCTATGTGAAGTTTGCGGGGGATTCAAACGCAACTTCCACGCCAGCGGACGTTCCTGAAGATATGCCGGCGGCTGATAAGAGGCGTTTGTTTCAAAATAAGCCTTTGTACCAACGCGCACTTGTTGTTGCCGCCGGACCGATTGTGAACTTTTTGTTTGCGATCGTTGTTTTTGCAGGCCTTTTCATGACCCTCGGGCAGCCTTATTCAGAGCCCTTGGTGACAGAAGTAGCAGAGCCATCGCCTGCTTTCACCGCAGGCTTTGAGCCGGGCGACCGTATCTTGGCGCTCAACGGTGGGGCGATTGAGTCCTTTGAGCAGGTGCGCGACTTTGTTGTGGTCCGCCCCAATGTTAAAATTGATGTTACGATTGAGCGCAGCGGACAAACCCAAGAATTGAGCGTAACACCAAAGCTAGACCGTCAACGCGATCGCTTTGGCAATGAGTTTGAACGCGGGCTTGTCGGCCTTTACGCCTCAAAACCTGCGTCCCTTAAGCGTGGCCCGATAGAATCTGTGTATTACGCAACCCTCACAACCGGCCGGCAAATGCAGAATATGCTGGACGGCCTTTGGCAAATCATCTCTGGCCGCATTTCCGTGGATCAGCTCTCCGGCCCCGTCCGCATTGCAAAGCTGTCAGGCGAAGTTGCAAGCGTGAGCTTAACTGGGCTGATCCAGTTTATGGCGTTTATCTCCATTTCTCTGGGTTTAGTGAACTTGTTTCCTATCCCGATGCTTGATGGTGGACATCTGCTATTTTACGGTTACGAGGCGCTACGCCGCCGACCACCGTCCTTGAAAATACAGGAAATGGCGATGTATGCCGGGCTATTTGCCGTGGTGGGTTTTTCAATGTTTGTGACGTGGAACGACCTAAAGACACTCAAAGTGTGGGAAGGGCTTTCCAAACTGGTCAGCTGAAGGTACTCAGGCAGAACAGGGGGGAATCGCAATCATGATAACGGGTCAGGGCAGGTAGGGGTTGGTGTTACGTCGTTTCTTATGCGCGTTTAGGGCGCTGGTCGGTGCTGTTTTAATTGGGGGGAGCGTAGGCGCATTGGTCGCTGCTCCAAACCAAGCGTTTGCACAATCGGGCGGTATTGTCCGCTCGGTCACCATCCAAGGCAATCAGCGCATTGAAGGCGATACCGTGCGCACATATGTCGGTTTGGTGCCTGGAACCGCTTACGATCAAGAAGTGATCGATGGCGCGTTTAAGCGCTTGTTTGCTACGGGCCTTTTCGCAGACGTCGTCATCCGCGTGCGCCGCGGCGATGTTGTTGTGAGTGTTGTCGAAAATCCGATCATCAACCGTGTTGTCTATGAAGGCAACAAAGCGCTCGATGATGATGAACTTTCTGAGGAAGTGCGGATGCGTCCGCGCACTGTGTATACGCGCTCACGCGTGCGCGCCGATGTGCAGCGCATTGTCGAGCTATACCGAAATAAAGGCCGCTTTGGCGCTATTATTGAACCCAAAGTCATCGAGCTGCCGCAAAACCGCGTGGATCTCATTTTTGAAATCAGCGAAGGCGAAAAAACCGGCATTCGCGCGGTGAATTTCTTGGGCAACCGGAAGTTCTCTGATGGTGACTTGAGAGATGAGATTGCCACCAAAGAGAAACGCTGGTGGAAGTTTTTCGGCTCGAACGATACCTATGACCCAGACCGCTTGGCCTACGACCGCGAGGTTCTTCGCCAGTTCTATTTGACGGAAGGCTATGCCGATTTTCGCGTCATTTCCGCCGTCGCCGAACTTACGCCCGATCGCAAAGACTTTTTCCTCACATTCACTGTTGAAGAAGGCCAAGTGTATGACTTTGGCGAAGTCGAAGTGGAAAGCGATATTCGCGATCTAAAACCCGAGATTTTAGAAAATCTCATCCCCTTTGAAACGGGCGATCGCTACAACGCGAAACTCATCGAAGATACCATTGAGTCCATGACAAACGCAGCAGGGCTGTTCGGGTACGCCTTTGTTGATATTCGCCCGCGCATCCGCCGGGACCGTAAAGGCCGGGTGATGAACATCACCTTCCAAGTCCTTGAAGCACCGCGGGTCTATGTTGAGCGCATCAATATTAACGGGAACGTGCGTACCAAAGAAGATGTCGTTCGCCGAGAATTCCGGCTTCAAGAGGGTGACCCGTTCAACTTGTCACGGGTGGAACGCTCGAAGCAGCGCATCCAAAGCCTTGGTTTTTTCCAAGAAGAGCTAGAGATCGAACAATTGCCTGGCTCTAGCCCCGACAAAGTGGTGCTTGAAGTCAACTTAGAAGAGCGCGCGACGGGCTCTCTTAGCCTTGGCGCTGGCTTCTCCAGCTTTGAGAATTTCCTGTTTGATTTCCGCATTCAGCAGCGCAACTTCCTGGGCCGCGGGCAAAACCTGTCGGTTGGGCTCACCTTGTCCTCCCGGCGGACGCAGATTGATTTGGGCTTTACCGAACCATATTTCCTTGGTCGGAATTTATCAGCTGGCGTCAACCTGTTTCGCTCTGATTTAAACAACCGGATTGAAAGCTCGTTTAACCAGACCAGTACCGGTATCAGCTTGCAAACGAGTACTTTGCTGACCGAGTTTTTCTCCTTTGGCCTTCGCTACACATTCCGCATTGATAACGTCACATTGCCCAGTGGGTTTTTTGATGAAGATGGCAACCTCATTCTTCAAGATTTGGTCCTGCGACCAGAGATGCCAATCGATGACGATGACTTTATCTCTGTGACGCGGCCGCAAGCGTCAGCCTTTGTGACCGATGCGATTGGTAAGGAAGTCACATCGTCCCTCGGTTTCAGCTTAGTTTACAACTCGCTGAACAACGCGATCCGGCCTTCACGTGGCCAACGCGCTGTATTTAGTGCCGATTTTGCGGGTCTCGGCGGGGATGACCGCTATATTCGTAGCCGCTTGGACTATGATTATTATAAGAGCCTGTTTGCTGGCTTCATCCTGCGCGTCGGCGCAGAAGGCGGCATTATCCAAGGGATTGGCAGTGATATTGAAGTCAACGACCGCTTCTTCCTAGGTGGTCCGCGTATCCGCGGCTTCCGCATCCGCGGTATCGGACCGCGTGATATCGTGACAAATGACCAACTGGGCGGTAATAAATACTATCTGGGCGGCGCTGAGCTTGAATTCCCGCTAGGCGAAGCTGCGCGTGAACTTGGATTAAGGGCCAGCGCGTTTGTCGACGTCGGCAGTGTCTGGGGTCTTGATAACACCAATAATCTGTTTGAAAGGACGGAGATTAACGGTCAAAGCGGCATCTTCGGGAATTCGCCCTCTCCGCGTATCTCTGTCGGCGTTGGCGTCTCATGGAATTCACCCTTTGGACCATTCCGCATTGATTTTGCCAAGGCGATCAAGCAACAAGGAACCGCCACAATTTTCACCGACTCTGGCTCAGCAGTGATTCGGCCAGTAGACGAAACAGAAACACTTCAATTCAACGTAGGAACACAGTTTTGATGTCACGGACCTCATTTTTCAAAGCAATGGCAGTGTCCATTGCCCTCACGTCCCTCCCAGTGAGTGGCGCCCTTGCTCAAGCAACCCCCAATGCAGCTATTTTGACAGTCGATTTTCAGCGCTTAGTCGATGAGTCGCTGGCTGGCAAAGATGCCAAGGCACAAATTGCTGATTACATGGCAAAAGTGAAAGCACGCGAGCAACAGCTGAAGGACAAGCTGGTCACAGATGCTGAAAACCTGCAAAAGCAGCGAAGCATTCTCAAGGAAGAAGACTTTAACCGCCGTGCACGCGACTTTGAAAACTCACGCCAACGGGCAGCTCAAGAGCTTGAAAACAAACAAGTCACCGCGCAGCGCGCCGCACGTCAGGCCGAGAGTGAAATTCTAAGGCTTGCGCGCCCAATCGTTCGCAAGATTATGCAGAAACGCAAAGCCAACATCGTAATTCCCAAGAACGTTGCATTCGACATGGTCGAATCCCTCGATATGACATCCAAAGTTCTCGAGCGTTTGAACCGCGAAGTCCCGAAATTGGAAGTTGCTCTGCCTGAAAGCTGATCGGCATGAGAGCATTTGGGGGCAACAATGGCTGACGCACTAAAACAACTGGATATAACCGATATCATGCGGCTCATTCCGCATCGATATCCCATGTTATTGGTTGACCGTGCTGACATTCTTGAAGAAGGCACCAAGGCGCAAGGCTACAAAGCCGTCACCATGAATGAGCCTTTTTTCCAAGGTCATTTCCCCCAAAAGCCAGTGATGCCCGGCGTCCTCATTATTGAAGCGATGGCGCAGACTTCGGCCATCGTGACGATGGATAAGCTATCGGATGACGGCGCGAGTGATACACTGGTGTACTTCATGAGCATAGATGGCGCGAAATTCCGGCGGCAAGTCGTGCCTGGCGATCTTTTACAATTCAATGTCGAGCTCGAACGCGCACGCGGCCCGGTGAGACGCTTTGCGTGTAAGGCCATGGTTGGCGATGAGGTTGCCGCCGAAGCGACCGTTCAAGCCATGATCTCAGAGACATAAAAAAACCCTCTCAGCGAACGCTCAGAGGGTTTTTATTTTCGTTTCTCTTTGGGCAGCTCGTTAGCGCTGCATAATCGGTACGAAATCACGCTGCGTCGGGCCTGTATAAAGCTGGCGCGGGCGACCGATCTTTTGCAGTGGATCCTCGATCATTTCATTCCACTGAGAAATCCAGCCGACCGTCCGCGCTAGCGCGAACAACACTGTGAACATGGTGGTTGGAAAGCCCATCGCTTTTAAAATGATGCCAGAATAAAAATCGACATTCGGATAGAGTTTTTTCTGAACGAAATACTCGTCTTCAAGCGCGATGCGCTCAAGTTCCATAGCTACATCAAGCAGAGGATCTTCAACACCCAATTCGCCAAGAACCTCGTGCGCGGACTGGCGCATAACCTTCGCTCGTGGATCAAAGTTTTTGTACACACGGTGACCAAAGCCCATGAGACGGAAGGGATCGTCTTTGTCTTTCGCGCGCCTAATGTACTCAGGAATCTGATCAACGGTCCCGATTTCTTCCAGCATGTTGAGGCAAGCCTCATTCGCGCCGCCGTGGGCTGGGCCCCAAAGACAGGCAATGCCCGCTGCAATACACGCAAACGGGTTGGCGCCAGACGAACCAGCCAAGCGGACGGTGGACGTGGAAGCATTTTGTTCATGATCGGCATGAAGCGTAAAGATACGGTCCATCGCTTTTTCTAAGGTCGGACTAACAACATAGTCCTCGCAAGGAACACCGAACGTCATGTTCAGAAAGTTGGCTGCATAGCTCAGGTCGTTTCGCGGATAAACGAAGGGCTGACCAACGGAGTATTTATAGGCCATCGCAGCAATCGTTGGCATCTTCGCAATGAGACGGTAGCTCGCGATCATCCTTTGATGAGGATCGTTGATATCCGTTGAATCGTGATAAAAGGCTGCCAAAGCGCCAACAACACCGACCATAATCGCCATTGGGTGCGCATCGCGGCGAAAACCGCTGAAGAATGTCTTGAGCTGCTCATGGATCATGGTGTGATAGGTAATGTCGTGCGTGAACTTCTTTTTCTGTTCAGATGTCGGCAGCTCACCAAACAAGAGTAGATAGCAAACCTCCATAAAGCTGGCGTGTTCTGCTAAATCTTGGATAGCATACCCGCGATAAAGCAGGATGCCTTCATCGCCGTCGATATAGGTGATTTTAGATTCGCAGCTCGCTGTCGATGTAAAGCCAGGATCGTAAGTGAACATTCCCGTTTGAGCGTAAAGTTTGCGGACATCAACCACTTTTGGCCCAACGCTTCCCTCCATAACGGCCATTTCCATGTCGTTGCCCGAGGCGCTGAGTTTTGCTGTATCGTTGCTCATACTGTCCTTTCTAGTATCGTTCTAAGGTCCTGGTTTTGCCGCAAAAACCTAACGTCCGCTTAAACGGGCGCCGGTTTAAGGCTTCATGTCGTCTTTAATATGCTCGCCTATGCGGGCCAGGGATTCATCTTTTCCAAGTACGTATAGCACATCAAACAGGCCTGGCGAGGCCATCTTTCCGCATAATGATGCCCTTAATGGCTGCGCAACCTTACCAAATCCGAGATTTTGCGCGTTCACAAAATCTTTCACGGCCGCTTCTAATGGTCCAACTGACCAGTCTTCAATCTGCAAAAGCACCTCATGTATCGATTTCAAGAGGTCTGGCGCTGTTTTCGCCAAAATGTTCTTGGCCTTTTCTTCAAGAGCGATCGGGCGTGGGGATATGTAAAAATATCCCGCTTCTGCCAGACTTTTTAGGGTATCCGCGCGCTCTTTGAGGCTCGGCATGGCTGCATTCCAGGTGGCCAACTGTGCAGGGGTAAGTGGACCTTGGTTCAGGCTCTCCAGAAACGGCTGCGCGGCACTGGCCAGATCAGCATCATCGGTGGCACGCATATATGCCGCGTTCACTGAGCCTAGCTTATCAGAATCCAGCCTAGAAGGTCCCTTGCCCATACCGGTACCATCAAATAAAGAGATCGCCCGCTGCGTAGAAACAATCTCTTCATCGCCGTGCGCCCAGCCAAGCCTGAGCAGATAATTGCGCAGCGCTGCCGGCAGGTACCCCATATCACGGTAGGCCTCAACGCCAAGAGCGCCGTGCCGTTTAGATAATTTCGCGCCATCCGACCCATGGATAAGCGGGACGTGGCCGCACACTGGAAAGGACCAGCCTAAAGCATCGGCAATCTGGCGTTGCCGGAAGCTGTTGGTTAGGTGATCATCCCCGCGCAGGATGTGCGTTATGCCCATATCATGATCATCCACCACGACGGACAGATTATAGGTTGGTGTTCCATCCGCTCGCAGCAGAACGAGATCGTCTAAGGTGTCGCATGCGACGCTGACCCGGCCTTGTACCAAATCATCGATCTCGATTGTGCCGCTGAGCGGTGATTTAAAGCGCACGACCGGATCAACGCCAGCGGGGGCTTCAGATGTATCGCGCTCGCGCCAGCGGCCCTCATAGCCAAGCGGAAGGCCTGCTGACTTTTGGTTTTCTCGTAGTTCAGCCAGTTCTTCTGGACTTGCGTAGCAGTAATATGCATGCCCTGCTTCCAATAAAGCCTTTGCAACCTCCACATGGCGCGACGCCTGGGCGGACTGGTAGACCGGCGGCTCATCAGGCGAGAGTTCAAGCCAAGCCAAGCCAGCTAAAATAGCGTCAATGGCTTCTTGTGTGCTACGCTTTCGATCAGTGTCTTCAATACGAAGCAGGAATTCGCCGCCATAATGCCTAGCAAACAGCCAATTAAACAACGCTGTGCGCGCGCCGCCAATATGCAAAAATCCAGTGGGAGAGGGCGCGAAACGCGTGCGAACAGGGTTAGTCACGGCAGTCCTTTTAATTTTGAATTAGCCGGGCGCTTTGTGGATCAAAACGTCTCCGTCTGGCAGGTGAGTAACACGGCCCCGTTAACGCTTCCAGTGTTTGCTGCCTGATGGCGCAGGCTGCCGTCTTAAAGCTTCCGCTGCAAAGCCAGCCTGAGCCACCAGCAGCGCCGACCTCATTGCGCGCAAAGCTCAAAGCATCGCTGAACCTATTGATTGACCAGGAACGAACGGCGTTCCTGCACTGGGTCCCAGTTGCACTCGGGCTAGGAATGGCGGCCTACTTCGCTTTACCTGTAGAGCCGCCCTTGGTCGTTATTGTCTTAGCGCTTGCCTGCTTGAGTGGATGCGCGCTCTTTAGCCATTTGCGCGGCCCGTTGCTTATTGCTGCTATGCTTCCCTTCATCGGGTTCGCTGCCGCACAAATGCAGACGCGGGCGAAAACGCAGCCGCTCCTTGCTGCCCAGCAGCAGGCAAGGACGTATATCGCCACGGTGGCTAAGATAGAGCGCCGCGTTGAAGGGGGGTGGCGCCTGGTACTGGAAGATATAGGCGCGCCCGGAGAGACACCGCGTTTACCCAGCGCGGCGCGCATAACAGTTCGCACCGATATTCCAGACACCCTGCAAGTTGGAACACGGATACGCACGCGGGCCGTCTTAATGCCGCTGCCAAAGCCAGTCCGGCCAGGTGGCTATGATTTTGGCCGGGCGCTTTTCTTTAAAGGCATCGGCGCCACAGGCTTTGCCGTTGCTGATATTACGGCCCTTGGGACACCCGCACTGGAGGACAAACCCTCTCTCATCGAGCAAGCCCGAAACAAGGTACGCGAAGAGGTCAGCGCGGTTTTGGAGGGCGATACACGCGGTGTTGCTCTGGCTTTGCTAACGGGCGACCGGGCCGGCATCTCTGCGCAAACACGCGATGCCTACCGTCAAGCTGGCCTTGCCCACCTTCTGGCCATCTCAGGTCTCCATATGGCTTTGATCGCTGGCGCCGTCTTCTTCGCTGTCCGCCGCGGTCTTACTCTTTGGCCAAGGCTTGCTCTGGCACTGCCTTTAAAAGGGTGCGCCGCCGGGGCAACAATTGTTGCTCTGCTAGCCTACTTAGCGCTTGTGGGCGCGCCTGTCAGCGCGCAGCGTGCAACGATTATGGCAAGCGCAGCCATGCTTGCGATCATGGTTGGGCGTGATGCTATCTCCATGAGGACAGCAGCGCTTGCCGCGATCGCTTTATTGCTTCTGGCGCCGCATTCTGTGCTCGACATTGGATTTCAGATGTCCTTTGCAGCGGTGATCGCTCTAATTGCCGGGTATGAGGCCTTTGCGCCCAAAGCTGCAGCGCTGCGCGCATCTAGCCATTGGATTATGAAAGGGCCGGGGCTCTACATGTTTGGCGTCTTTTCTTCGACCATCCTGGCGGAATTGGCTATAACGCCCCTGACTATCTATCACTTTAATGAAATCACGCTTTACGGCTTGGCGGGGAATGCTCTTGCCGTCCCGTTAACCGGATTTGTTATCATGCCAGCCGGAATTCTGGGCATCGTCTTGCTACCATTTGGGCTTTCTGAGCCAGCATTCTGGGTCATGGGGCAGGGCATTGATCTGATGACCTTGGCGGCCACAGATGTTGCTAGCCAGCCCCACGCGCTTTTACCCGTCCGCCGTTTGTCTGGCATCAGTCACGCCTGTCTGCTTGCAGGTTTTTTGTGGCTGTGTTTGTGGCGCTCAAGATTACGGTTTATTGGGTTATGTCTCCTCTTGCCGGCAGCCCTATTCGCTTATCCAGGCCCAAAGCCCGATCTCATTCTCAGCGATACAGGCAAAGCCATTGCAGCGAAAACGAGCAGTGGCGATCTGCTCCTTCTGGCGGGCCGCAGCAGCAGTTTTGCAAGCGACGTCTGGGCTCGCAGCCTGGGGCAAAACGATTTGAGTGGTGATGAAGATATGTACCTGCGCTGCGATAAAATAGGCTGCTTTACGACGTTCCAACAAGGCATGCAGCAGCGCGGTTTCAGTTTGCAAGCTTTAGAGGCAGGGCCAGATGCTCACCAAGGCATCGCAATAGACTTTTTGAAACATCCCTCCGGCTGGCAAGACGCCTGTCAGAAGGCTCACATTGTTGTTGTTCAATTTGCGTCAAAACGGCGCTGCAGTCGATCCGTCCTAACACTTGATCAAGCCTGGCTAAAACAAAATGGGCCTGTGGAATTAACGTTTGCTACATCGGCAGAAATGGCTGAACGCCAGGCGAATGACGCGCTTAACACTTTTGCCTGGCCGATTGTGGAAACACAAAGCAACCCGCTGAAAACAACTCAAGTGCCAAAAACATCGACGACCAACACAGACAAAACTCTACGAAGGATCGTTGCGTCCGTCAAAACAGTCTCACACTCTGGCCGACCTTGGCAGCCAATCCTAGAGCGATAATAAGCTTTTCTAGCCACTTTCTAAAACTTCAGCTTCGCAAAACAAATTACAGTCGGCACAGACTAAAAGCCGTTCAGCATAGGCGGCCTATCTCATTTGGCTCCTCGTCCCTAATACCGGCGCATTAAGCCCGCTAGCCTACCTTGAATTTGGACCTTATCAGCTGGCACAACTTGTGTTTCATAGTCACGATTTGCCGGCACAAGTAGCACGTCTGGGCCGCGCTTACGCAAGGTTTTCAATGTGGCTTCATGATCTTCGACTAAAGCCACCACAACCTCGCCATCACGCGCGCTTTCGCAGCGCTCAATGAGTACAACGTCACCATCGAGTATGCCGGCCTCGACCATGGATTCGCCCGAAACCTCAAGCGCGTAATGGCTGCCGCTGCCCAGCATCGAGGGCGGCACAGACACATAGCGGTCCACTTCTTCCAAAGCTTCAATCGGTGTCCCCGCCGCAATACGGCCATGCAAGGGAACTTCAACTTCGGAGCGTTCTTCTTGCTTCTTAAGGCGGAAGGGGCCCACGATAACATTACTATCAGATTTGGGCGTATAAGCCTCGGGCAGCTTGATCACTTCTAAGGCGCGGGCGCGGTGCGCGAGGCGCCGAATAAAACCGCGCTCTTCAAGTGCAGTAATCAATCTATGGATACCGGATTTGGATTTAAGCCCTAAAGCATCCTTCATTTCATCAAAGGAGGGGGAAACACCGCTCTCTTCAAGGCGCTTATGAATAAATAGCAGCAAGTCATGTTGTTTAGGCGTGAGCATAAATCCCCCAATGTGCTGACCAGGACGGCGCAAGCTCCGCACCGTGTTATGCTTCCGTTCTATTTTAGTTCCAAAAAAAGATCAAGCCCCTTTTAAGGACAAAATGGAAACACATGTTCCTGCTTCAGCCGCAGGCGCATGAGGTGGACGAATGATGAGACAGTCAGCCATAGCAACCGCTGAGAGGACCGAGCTGTCCTGTATGTTTAAGGGGGTAACGCTGCGCGCGTCATCTGTTGCGGTAGCGGCGCGCACAAACGTCATCCTCGGGCCATTCTTAGGAAGCGCATCAGACAGCGTCCGCTCTCCATCAGGCTTTAAATCCGATTCGACGTCTTGCCCGGAAAGTTTAGCAATCATGGGCCTTAAATAAAGGAGCGCGCACACGAAGGCGGAGACGGGATTGCCTGGTAGGCCCAGAAACGGTGTTTGCGATATAGCGCCGTAGACCAGCGGGTTACCGGGACGCATGGCGACTTTCCAGAAATCGACTTCAAGCCCTTGGGGTTCCAAGGCCGGCTGTATAAGATCATGATCACCCACACTCGCGCCGCCGATCGTTACGGCGATATGAGCGCGCTCAAACCCCGCCGCTTGGGCGCGAATGGCATCCAAATCATCTGGGGCCGCGCCCAGATCCAAAGGGATTGCGCCGGCCGCGGCGGCGAGCGCAGATAGCATCACACCGTTTGAGCTTACGATCTGGCCAGGACCGGGCACCGTTCCATGGGGTACGAGTTCAGAGCCTGTCGAAAGAAAGGCAACTACGGGTCTTTGATGAACATAGACAGACGGGACATTCGCAGCCGCCATAAGGCCGATATGGGCGGACGATAGTGCGCTGCCGCGTTCTACGCAAAGTGCGCCTCGCTTAAAATCTAAGCCGCGCGCGCGAACATGACGCTGCGCTTCCATCTCTAAGACTTGCATCTTGCCGGTCGATAGTCGTTTGGTATCTTCTTGAAGGACGATCGTGTCGGCACCTTCTGGCAACGGAGCGCCAGTGAAAATGCGCGCCGCTTCGCCTTCGCAAAGGGGCTTTTCCGGCATGCCGCCAGCGGCGATTTCCTGCGTCACGGTCAAGGTGGCGGGCAGGTCTGTGACATCCTCGCTGCGAACAGCATATCCGTCCATAGCGGACACATCATGCTGCGGGTGCGTTCGATCGGCGAACACGGGCCTTGCCAGGACGCGGCCCCAGGCTTGCTCAATCGGGACGATTTCGGCAGGTAGGCTTTTCAGCGACTTTAAAATCCGCGCCCGCGCTTCATCGACGGATATCATGGTGCGTCTTTTCCGCGCTCATAGTCTCCGCTTTTGCCGCCTTTTTTCTCCAGCACCATCACCTGGCCTATTACCATGGATTTATCCACCGCTTTGAGCATGTCATACAAGGTCAACAGCGCGACGCAGCATCCAGTCAACGCTTCCATTTCAACGCCGGTCTGGCCCGTTGTTTTCACTTTAACGCGGACGTCAATTTCGCTCTCTTTGACGGCGAAATCGCAGGTAACGCCGGTTACCGGTAAAGGGTGGCAAAGCGGGATGAGCTCGGATGTTTTTTTAACCGCCTGGATCGCTGCGATCCGCGCTGTTGCAATCACATCGCCTTTTGGAGTCTTACCTGCTCTTAAGATCGCAATGGTTTGCGGATCAGTCGTGATAGTCCCCACTGCGACGGCTTCACGGTCCGTTTGGGTCTTTCCGCTGATATCGACCATATGGGCAGCGCCAGCATCATCCAGGTGGCTGAGGCGATCATTGCTCATGCTGCTTGCCCTAAAAATGCACGGACCGCAGCCGCTTGATCCGGCGCACGCATCAGAGTTTCACCAATCAAAAACCGTTCAATGCCCTGGCGTTTTAAAGCGGCTAGTTCGTCATGACCAGCGAGCCCACTTTCTGCAATGATAACACGGTCCTTTGGAATATTAGCGGCCACCACCGGCGTTGTGGAGGTGTCAACCTCGAGCGTTTTTAAGTTGCGATTGTTCACCCCGATCAGCGGCGTCTTCAGGCGCAGGGCTGCATCGAGCTCATCTGCCGCGTGCACCTCGGCTAGTACCTGCAATCCCTGCTGCTTTGCGGCTGCCTCAAGTTCTAAGGCCTGGGCCTGCGACAGTGCGGCCATGATCAAAAGGATGCAGTCCGCGCCAAGCGCTTTAGCTTCTGACACCTGGTAAGGGTCGATCATAAAGTCTTTACGAATGAGCGGGATTGAGACTGTTTCCCTGACGGCCACCAAATCAGAATCCTGACCTTGGAAATAGGGCGTATCTGTTAACACGGAGATGCATGCCGCGCCGCCATCGACATAGCCTTGGGCATGCCGCACAGGCTCAAAATTGGGCTGGATAACGCCCTTGGACGGGCTCGCCTTTTTCACTTCGCAAATCAGGCCGAAACCATGATCGGTGACGGCCTGAGTTAACGCGCCAACGAAGTCTTTTGGTTCATAGCCTTGAGCGCGCGCTTCGACCTCCGTCAACCCAGCGCATCGCTTGCGCTTGGCAACATGAGCGCGCTTTGCATCAATTATGTCATCAAGGACACTCATGAGCTTTTCTCATCTTTGGCTTCAAGGTCTGTTATTTGTGTGAAGTTGGCCCAATCGTCCAAAATAACGAGACCCAACCCGCTGCTGAGGATTTCGCCCGCTTTTTGGGCGCCGCCAAGTAAATCATCCACAACACCGGCCACATAAAACCCGGCGCCAGCGTTGAGCATCACCGCATCGCGGTATGCGCCTTCATCTCCCGATAACACACGGCGCATTGCCGCTGCATTGAAAGCGGAGTCGCCGCCGGCAATGTCACCGATACCATGTTCAGCCAGACCCGCATCGCTTGGCGAAACGGTAAAGGTGCTAATCGCCCCGCCATCAAGCTCGACAACATGGGTTGGCCCGCAAATGCTCATCTCATCCTGCCCATCAGCGCCGTGCACCACCCAGGCCTTTGTGCTGCCCAGCGCGCGAAGCACATTGGCCATGGGCGCGCACCATTTCAAATCGTAAGTGCCAATCAGCTGGCGCTTCACGCCCGCAGGGTTCGCCATTGGGCCAAGCAGGTTAAAGATGGTTCGCGCTGCGAGCTGCCGCCTTATGGGCGCCACCGTTGCCATCGTTGGGTGAAAAGCGGGCGCGTTCATATAGGCGATGTTAAAGCGCTGCAACGCTTGTTTGAGCTGGGTCTTAGATTGTTCCGTCTTAACGCCCAGCGCCCCAAGAACATCCGTCGATCCAGAGCGCGAAGACACAGAGCGATTGCCATGTTTTGCAACAGGTACACCGCCTGCCGCTAAGACAAGCGCTGCCGTCGTTGAGATATTCAGCGTATGCAGGCCATCGCCGCCCGTACCGCAGGTATCGATCGCGCCAGGAGGTGCAAGGCTGGGATCACAGCTTTGCCTCAGGACGCGCACCGCGCCTAAAATTTCCTCCGTCGTTTCGCCGCGAACTTTTAAGGCAACGAGAAAGGCCGTGATATCGACGGCATCGAGCTGACCGCTCAAAAGTGCTGTAAAAGCTGTCGTGGCCTCCTCCGGCGTGAGCGCTTCGCCGGCCAGGACTTGCTGCTTTAGAGTTTCAAAAGTTTCCGCCATATTGGCTACGCCGCCTGCGGTTCTGGCAAGGGCAGGGGCGACATGCCGCTCAAACGCATGAAATTCGCCAAAATCGCGTGACCGTTTTGTGTGGCAATGCTCTCAGGGTGAAACTGCACCCCGTGGATTGGCAAGTCAATGTGGCGAAACCCCATAATGATCCCATCACCAGTGCGCGCATTCACCTTCAAGCAACTTGGCAAAGTGTCTCCCGCAACGATAAGCGAATGATAGCGCGTCACATCAAATTGAGGCGCGAGTGTTTCAAAAACGCCAGTGTTATCGTGGCTGATCTTTGACACCTTTCCATGCATCAACTGCGGCGCCCGCTTAACATCTCCGCCAAAAGCTTGCCCAATAGATTGATGCCCTAAGCACACGCCCAGCAGCGGAATAGCACTTGCTGCGCAGGTCTCCACCATCTCTAAACAAATGCCAGCTTCATTCGGCGTGCAAGGCCCGGGTGAAAGGACAACGGCCTGCGGCTTGAGGACCATTGCGTCAGCGCAGGTCAGCGCGTCATTGCGCGCCACGGTAACAGCTGCGCCAAGCTCGCGAAAATAATGAACGAGATTGTAAGTAAAGCTGTCGTAGTTATCGATGATGAGAATCATTTTGGTGTACTAGCCCGCTGCGAGAAGGCATATTTGGATTATGGGCGGCCTGCACGCAAGCGTAAGTGAGTATTTTGAAGAACAACTCGGATGACATGAAGCTGAAACAGCGGATGCTCAGCGCTCTGTTTGTCGGCCCGTTGATCGCGGGTTTGGCTGTTTTGGGGCTAAGCGTCACCCAGGATGGCGCTAAGGACGATGCTATCGGCAGTGCCATTGCCGCGCCCGTAAAGCAGCAGACCGTGAGGCTGTCTTTGGATTTGTCTCAAACACAATCGGCCATCGACGGCGCTATTCAATCGTTTAAAGAAGACGATCGTGCACCCAGCGATATCGCCGCTCTAAAGACGGCTTTGGCTGCTGTCTCGCCACCTGGCGACACGGCAGCCATTCGAGAGGACGCGTTACCCGATATAAGAGCGCGTCCGGCCTCCACGCATGGCAAAGTGGCCATTATCATCGATGATTTAGGGCACAATTCACGCCATAACCGCGGCGCTATGAGGTTGCCGGCACAAGTGGCATTTGCTTTGCTCCCGTACACGCGGCTGTCTAAAACGCTTGCACAAAAAGCATCCGCTGCTGGGCATGAGCTGATCGTTCACGTGCCGATGCAGCCGAAAAACAGCGCGATGAATGCTGGTCCGCATGCGCTGCTTACAAGTGATGACGAAACTCAGCTGCGCAAAACCATCGCCTGGAACCTAGAGCAATTTGATGGGTATTACGCCGTAAACAACCATATGGGCAGCCGCTTTACGGAACATGAGGCGTCCATGCGTATCTTGTTTGAAGAGTTGGCGGCGCGGGGTTTGTCATTTTACGATTCGCGCACCACAGCCTCTTCATCATCCGTTGCATTGGCCGCGTCCTTAGGCGTGTCTTTGGCTGAGCGCGACGTTTTTTTAGACAATGAGCAAGAAGCTGTCGCTGTCGATGGGCAGCTTGCAACACTGGAAAAGTTAGCACGGCGCAATGGCTCTGCGATTGCGATCGGGCACCCGCATCAAGTCACTTTTGAGCAAATCCTTGCATGGGCGGAAACGCTGCCTGACAAGGGTTTGGTTTTGGTAAAGCCCAGCGTCATTATGGCCGAACGGCGTACACCGTATTGGCGCAGCATCGTCCGCACGGCTCAGACTGCTGCGCCCAAACGGCAAACCTATTGAGTGTCTAAGACGCTTTGTGCGGCGGCTATGATGGCTTTTGCCTTGTGTTCGCACTCCAAAGCTTCCGACATCGGATCTGAATCAGCAACAATGCCTGCCCCTGCTTGAATGTAGAGTGTTTCATCTTTCAGGATGGCCGTGCGCAACACGATACAGCTGTCCATATCGCCATTGGTTCCAAAATAGCCTACCGCGCCAGCATAAGGCCCGCGCGCATCCTTTTCCATGGCATCAATAATTTCCATCGCCCGCACTTTTGGGGCTCCAGAGACCGTACCAGCAGGAAAGCCTGCAAACAGGGCCGATGTGACGCTTTCATCTGCCTTGAGCGTTCCTTCAACATTAGAGACGATGTGCATGACATGGGAATACCGCTCGGTCTGAAATGCCTGCGTGACTTTCACGCTCGATGGCTCTGCAACACGGCCCACGTCATTGCGTCCGAGGTCAAGCAGCATCAAGTGTTCTGCGCGTTCTTTTGGGTCATTTAAAAGGTCTTGCTCTAAGCGTGCATCCTCGGCAGGTGTTTTGCCGCGCGGCCGTGTGCCTGCGATGGGCCGCAATGTGACGGTATTGCTGCGAACGCGCACCAGTATTTCAGGGCTAGAGCCAATGAGAGACGCGTCACCAAGCTTTAAATGAAAGAGAAATGGGGCCGGATTCAGCCGTCTTAGGGCCCTGTATAAGCTGAAGCTATCTGCGCTAAACGGCATTTCAAACCGGCGAGACAGCACTACCTGAAAGATGTCGCCTTGCTTGATCAGCTCTTTTGCTGTTTCAACATTCTGGCAGTACGCCGCGCGGGAGACATTCACTCGGATGTCTACGTCTCCAGAATGCCCTTGCGTCGCGACATGCCGAGAAACCTCCTTACTTAAAGCAGCAATCGCATCGTCTAAACGTTTCGAAGCTTGGTGAAAGGCCTGGGCGGCGGTCTGCTTGGGCATTGGGCGCACAATAGCTGCCAGTGAGAGTTCATCTTTTACAGTGTCAAAAATGGCTACCATCGTGGGGCGCATCAGGAGTGCATCAGCCATCCCCAAGCCACCTTGTGGGCGATTTGGCAAATGCTCAATATGGCGAACCATATCATATCCCAGATACCCCACCAAGCCCGGCACAGGGATGTCCTCATAGCCCGTCTGGTCAATTTTAGCTGCGGAAACGGCTAACTGGAGCGCCTCCAGCGGCGGTTGCGGCGCCGGCTGAAACACCGGCGCGTTATTGCTATGACAGGGATCAAGCGTCGCGGTCTCAGCGGCACCACCTTTGCAGCGCCAAAGCATGTCAGGTGCCCAGCCAATAAAGCTATAGCGCCCGCGTGCTTCGCCCCCTTCTACTGATTCCAAAACAAAGTTATAAGGCCGCTCGCCAAGCATTTTGAGCGCTGCAGACACAGGCGTATCTAAGTCAGCCGGCAAGGTCCGAACCAGCATTTGGCTACGGCCTTGCCGGTAAGATGTCTCAAACGCGTCCGTCATCATGACGGTTTTAGATGCCTCTAAAGCGTTGGGTCATAGCGACGGCGAAACGTCTCCAAGGCGCGTTGATTGGTGCTCGTTTCAATTTCATTGCCGCGAGCAACAATAAACTGTTGCATGAGCTCTTGTTCAACCAGAGAGCTCATTTGTTTGGTCAACTGGTCAGCCAGCAACGGATTTGCCTTAGCATCGCCAGGCGCCTTTTTAAGAAGTTTTGTCACAATATAGGACGTCCCATTGCCGGTGCGGGCGACATCAATCTGGCCTTCCTCCATTGCAAATAAAAGCGGTGCGATATCGGCTTGCGCAAGCGATCCTTGCTGTGCCTGGACACGGTTAAACTCCAAGGCTTCCAAAAACTCGTAACCGCCATCATCAGCCAAGGTGCGTGGATCGCCGCCCTTCTGCCATGCCTGGGAGATCGCATCGGCCTTATCCAACGCTAGACTGTCGAGTTGCGCAGAGCGCCAGGCGCCTTCAGCTTCTTTGCGTACTTCATCGAGGCGCCGCGGACGGGTTGGGGTCGCTCCATCTAGGCGGACAATATAAAATCCATCCTCGCCCAAGCGCTCAACTTCAAGTTCATTGTCAACGCTAAGAGCAAACACGCCGGGCAAAATTGTTTGCAGCTCTGGTTGGCGAGCGGCCAAGGCATTATCGGCGGTAACCCCGGTATCGGCGACCTGCGTATAGGTTTCAACGGTCAAGCCAAATGTTTTTGCCGCTTCTTCGAGCGTTGCGCCTGCTGCAAATTCATCTTCAATGGCATTGCCGATTTCAGACAGCTTATCGAGCGCAAGCTGATTTGAAAGCTCATCCTCAAGCTCCGCGCGCACATCTTCAAACGACTTGGTGGACGTCTCGATTTTCCCTGAAAGGCGGAATATCTGATACCCAAAAGGACCTTCCAAAGGCTCAGAAACGCCGCCAGTTGAAAGCGCAAATAACGCCTGTGTTATCTCTTCCCCATACAAGCTTTCAACTTCAGCGCGGGTGAGGGTTCCAAGAGAGAGGTCCTCTCGGCTGGTGCCGGCCTCTTGCGCAAGTTCCAGGAAGCGCGCGCCGTTGACGGCTTTGGTTTTGAAGGATTCCGCTTCAGCTTTCGTATCGAAAACCATCAGCTGCAAATCAAGTGAACCAGGGTTGCCAAATTCATCTTTGCGCAGGTCATAAGCCTGCCGCACATCTTCATCAGAGACGGAAATATCAGCCGCAGCATCCTTAGGAGTCAGATAAAGAACGGCAAAATCACGATATTCAGGCGCGGAATAGCGTCCTTGTATCGTCTCGAAAAAAGCCTCTAACTCCTCTTGCTCTGGATTAGAGACCGACTGCGCAAATCCTTCTAGAGGAACGAGGATAGCATCTGCCTTGCGCGTCTCCAGCATGGCCGATAACTGCGCATCAGCCAATGCGGACGGGACCGTGGCGGATGCTTTCAATACCTTCTCAATCTGCTCAATCACTTGCTCTTGCGCATAGTCTTCGAATAGTTGCTCTTCGCTGACGCCTAGCCGGGCCAAGGCAGATTTATACGTAGCGGCATCGAATTTGCCAGCCAATTGAAACGCGGGCAGGGAGCCAATCATCGCCTGCGTGCGCCGCGGGGAGGCAGCAATGCCCATGTTTTCACCTGCCTCGGTGATGAGGGCTTGCTGAACCAGGCGCTGGAGTAAACGAATGTCCACATTGGCCCGAATGGCCGCAGCCTGCGTGGCTTCTGGATTGCTTTGACGTTCGCGCTCGACAAAGCCTTCGAATGACCTGGCCAACTCGATCAACGTTATGCGGCGATCGCCGACCTTGGCAATCGTATCGCCTTGACCCGTTTGCACGACATCACCGATCCCAAAAAAGGCGAAGGACGCAATCAATAGGCCCAACAAAAGAAGGACGAAAACGGAGTTTAAACGTTTACGAATGAATTCAATCATAGTCTCGGATCCCATGGCAATATCTGGGTTGCCGTGAGGCCAAACGCCTTGCATTAGACTGGCCATCGTGCACGTGCGTGTATAAACAGCCACGCAGGAAAAGAAAGAGTTTAAGGATTTCGATGTGACGATCCAAAAAATGCCGCGTCCGCTTGTTGCCGGCAATTGGAAAATGAATGGCCAAAAAGCAGCCATGGACGAGTTAGCAGCTCTTGAAGGCGCGCTGTCTAGCCGGGCCGCAAACTGCGATGTCCTCATTTGTCCGCCCTTTACGCTTCTAGGCGCTGCGAGAACCGCGACGAAACGGTTTTCCATCGGGGCCCAAGACTGCCACTTTGCTGAAAGCGGAGCGCATACCGGCGATGTAAGCGCGGCCATGCTCAAAGATGTTGGCTGCGACTACGTCATCGTCGGACATAGCGAGCGCCGCGCTGATCATGGGGAGACGGACACGCATGTTAAAGCCAAAGCGGAAGCAGCGCTGAGCCAAGGCCTCACTGCGATTGTGTGCGTTGGCGAAACTGAAGCGCAGCGCGATGCTGGCGAGACACTGTCCATCATCCATTCCCAAGTGGCCGGCTCTCTGCCTAAGAATGCAAACGCGGAAACGGTCGTGATTGCTTATGAGCCGGTTTGGGCCATCGGCACCGGGCGAACGCCTAGCGTGGAAGATGTTGAGCAAGTCCATACGGCCATTCGCAGCCAATTGGAACAAATGGGCCCTGAACTGGGCCTCGTTCGACTGCTTTATGGCGGTTCAGTGAAACCCGCCAATGCTCGTGAACTGATGGGCGCGGCGAATGTCGATGGGGCATTGGTGGGCGGCGCGTCCTTAAAAGCGTCAGATTTTGACGGGATTATTGACGCTTATCGTTCGTAGATAACTGTTTGCTTTTAAGCGGTTGCAGCGCTATGCGCACGGTAACGTAAAGCGCTGGGCGCTTGCAAACAGAGAACAGTGATAGCGCTAATGGGCGCTAGCCGAAAAAAGAAAAACGATTATGGACCAAATTCTGCTTGTTATTCAGGGGCTTATTGCCCTGGCCTTGGTCGGCACGATTTTGATGCAGCGCTCGGAAGGCGGCGCTCTTGGTATCGGCGGCGGGCCTGGCGGTATGATGTCTGCCCGCGGCGCAGGCAATTTTTTGACCAAAGCAACAACCATCTTGGCAATGGCATTTCTTGCCATGTGCATTCTCCTAGCCATCCGCAGCGGCATAACACGCGGCGATTCGCGCATGGAGGGCTTTAGCGAAGCAGACAACCCTCTCGCAATTGAAGCGCCAAAAGATACCGGTCCAGCCATTCCAGAACCAGGAGCAGTGACGCAAGATATTCCATTGAGCGGTGACGCGCCCATGAGCATGGGTGATGCGCTTGAGAGCATCGACCCCAATGCCGTCGCGGTCCCCGCTGTTCCCGAGCCATCAGACCCAAACTAGTTTTGCCTTCTAAATCAGAAAAGACGGGGCCAATTTTCGTCTTTTCAGTGGACAACCTTAAAAGAGTATTCCAACCCGCTCAAAAGGCGCTATAGAGAGCGCCCATGGCGCGATTTATTTTTATCACCGGCGGCGTGGTCTCTTCCCTTGGCAAAGGTCTCTTGTCTGCTTCTTTGGGGGCTCTTCTGCAGGCACGCGGTTACAGCGTTCGCTTGCGCAAACTTGACCCTTACTTAAACGTCGACCCTGGGACAATGAGCCCCTATCAGCACGGCGAAGTGTTTGTCACCGATGATGGCGCTGAAACTGATCTCGATCTAGGGCATTATGAGCGCTATACGGGCGTTCCGTGCCGCAAGAGCGATAATGTTACCTCCGGGCGCATCTATTCCGACATTTTGACCAAAGAACGCCGCGGCGATTATTTAGGCGGAACCGTTCAAGTTATTCCCCATGTGACAGACGCGATTAAGGCGTTTGCCATAGCAGATACGGATGATGTCGATTTCGTGCTGTGCGAGATTGGCGGAACGGTCGGCGATATTGAAAGCCTGCCGTTCATGGAAGCCATTCGCCAATTGGGCAATGAACTTGGCCGCGATAACGCTGTCTACGTGCATTTAACGCTCGTGCCGTTTCTAGCCGCAGCGGGCGAGCTGAAGACAAAGCCCACGCAGCATAGCGTGAAGGAACTGCGCGGGATTGGCATTCAGCCAGATGTTCTGGTCTGCCGGTGCGAGCACCCCTTGCCAGACAGTGAACGTGCCAAGATTGGCCTGTTTTGCAATGTCGAAAAGTCAGCAGTCATTCCTGCGCTAGACGCATCGTCAATATATGCGGTTCCCATGCAATATCACCGCGAAGGACTTGATGAGCAGGTGCTGAGTGCCTTCCGCATCACCGGCGCGCCCGCGCCGGATATGACACGCTGGATTGAGATTGTAGAGCGTGTTGAAAAGCCAGAGGGCGAAGTCACTGTCGCAGTCGTAGGCAAATACACGGGCCTCAGAGATGCTTACAAGTCACTTTCAGAAGCCCTGACCCATGGCGGGATTGCCAACAGGGTTAAAGTCAATGTGGACTGGATTGAAGCAGAAGTGTTTGAGCAAGAAGATGTCTTCTCCAGGCTTGAAAATGTGGATGCTATCTTGGTGCCGGGCGCCTTTGGGGAGCGTGGTTCAGAAGGCATGATTACCGCTGCGCGCTTTGCCCGGGAGAAAGGTGTGCCATATTTTGGCATATGCTTTGGCATGCAAATGGCCGTCCTAGAGGCCGCGCGAAACTTGCTGGGGATAGCAGGCGCAACATCATCGGAGTTTCGGCCAGATGGTGAACACATCGTCGGCCTCATGACGGAATGGGAAAGCGACGCTGGCAAACAGAAACGCTCTGGTGAAGATGATTTGGGCGGAACCATGCGGCTCGGCGCTTATCCGGCGGACTTGATTGAAGGCAGCCGCGTAGCTGAGATTTATGGTACAGAGTCTCTGTCTGAACGCCACCGCCACCGCTATGAAGTCAACATGGCGTACCGCAGCCCATTGGAAGACAAAGGCATGCGCTTTTCCGGCGTGTCGCCAGACGGGTTATTGCCTGAAATTGTAGAGTATCCAGATCACCCATGGTTTGTCGGTGTGCAGTTCCACCCAGAGCTGAAGTCAAAACCGTTTGAGCCGCATCCCCTTTTTGAGAGCTTCATTGAAGCCGCTGTCAAACAAAGCCGGCTTGTTTAGAGCTTAAAGCCAAATTCGTTGGCGAGCGCCTGGCCGTGCTGTCCACGCTCTGGCGCTGAATGCCGCAGAGATAGCTCTGTTTGGGAAAATCTTGCAGGCGGGCGGGCAGCATGCATTTTCCCCGCTACCGGGTGCTCTATCTCACAAATAGTCTCGTTGTTGATGATCTGCGGAAATGTAGCCAAGTCAGACCGACGAATGACCGCCCCTGCAGGAACATCATGCGCATAAAGCTGGGTCATCAGCTCATCAAATCCCATTGTGGCGAAGCGCTCCTTAAAGATGTCGCCGAGCTCCTTGTGGTGCCTCAGGCGCGATTGGGAGGTCTTAAAGCGCTCATCTTGAAGCATATGTTCAATCGACATCGCCGTCATGGCGCCGCGCAGTTCGCTGTCGGACATCAAACATAAAGTGATGTAGTCATCTTCCACATGAGACAATCGATAGAACATGCCAAATTCAGGAACGCGCTGCACATCGTCGTCTTCTAAAAACGTGTAGTTGTACATGCCATCAGCCCAGTGGAAATGAACGGCTGCATCCAGCATAGCGATATCAATCTTTTGGCCGTCTGCCATGCCTCGTTCGCGGGCAAAGAGTGCTGCTGTAATCGCTTGCGTCATATGCAGCGCCGTTACTTTGTCGCACAAGATGCCTTGGTAAAGCATAGGGCCGCCAGAAATGGGATTGATCTGGCTATCTGCAATGCCGGACGCCACTTGAATAATCGGGTCGTAAACCCTGGCATTGGCCAGCGGGCCGGTGTCGCCAAACCCTGTGATTGAAGCGTAGATAAGGCGCGGACAGCGCCGATGAACCGTCTCCCAACCGAAGCCCAGTTTCGCCAGCGCACCGGGACGAAAGTTCTGCAGCAACACATCTGCCGCCGACAGAACGCGCCATAACGCGTCTTTGCCGTTATCTGTCTTTAAATCTAAAACAACGGCTTCTTTGCCGCGGTTTATGGTTGCAAACATAGCCGTCACACCGCGGCGTGACGTGCCGGTCATACGCGCTGCATCCAGCATCTCTGGCGCTTCAACTTTAATCACCCTAGCGCCATATTCAGCCAGCATGCCAGCAGCAAAGGGACCAGAAACGCTAGTGGAAAGATCGACAATAGTGATACCAGAGAGCGGCCCAGAAGGCGCGCTGGCTGCAGCGTTCTGCGTCATTCATCCTCTCCTTCGTTACCGACATAAGGATTGCCGCTTTCAAACAATTGCAGCAACACCCTAATCCTCTAGGTCGGCCTAAGGCTTGACAAGCTAGGTCATTGAGGTTTGTCTTTGCGCGCGGGAGAGGGGTGTTTTATGGCTATACGGGGCATAGTCCTTGTTTTTTTGATGTTGCTTATGCCGAGCTGGGCATTGGCGCAGCCGTCACCGCTGGAAGCGCCAATTGTAAAGCCAGAGCGCGCGCAATTATCAGAAGAAAGCAAAGCACTTCAGGAAACGCTCACAAATATCATTGATGGCGAAGTGCGCGTGCGGCGCGATATTGCCGCTATCCGGCGGCGCCTAAGGTTCACCCAGGACCGTATTTTGCAAGATGAGCTGAACGCCCAGCTAGCCGATCGGCGGGCAGAATTACAAACGCTCAATTCCCGCCTTGAAGAACTGGCGACGGGTATTCCGCCAGAAGAAATCAACGTGCCAGCACGGCCCGCCTTCAATCTCGATGAAGAAATTGATCAGCTTTTAGAGCCTTTCGTGTCTATGATGAAAGTAGCGACCGAGGAAGCGCGGCAGATCGAACGGCTAAGACAGCTCAAACGCGTGACAGAAGAACGCGAAGAACTCGCACAGCGCGCTATTGCTGGCATACAGAGCCTCCTGGCGCAAACCGAAGCGCAAGCTGCCCGCAAACGTCTGCGTATTCTACTGACGAACTGGGAAGAGCGCTTGACGGCAGCCCGAGACCTTAAAATTGCAACGCAGCGGCAATTGGAGACGCGGCTCAAAACGGGCGGGCGCGGGTCGGCAAGCGGCAAAGCGATCGGCAATTTTGTGAGCACCCGTGGGCGCAATCTATTCATTGGCGTTCTTGTTTTCATAGGTGTCATACTCGTCACGCGCATTATCGCTTACCTCGGGCATCGGTTTTTGGTGCGCTTACATGGGCCAGACCATCCGCGCAGCTTTTCAAGGCGCTTGCTGCGCCTCGTCTTTAACGTCGGTAGCGTTATAATTGCGTGTGTATCGATGTTGCTCGTCTTTGATTATTTCAATGACTGGCTGATGTTTGGCTTGTTCATTATCGCCTTCGTGGCAGGCATTTGGTACGCGCTCAAAGCGCTACCAAGTATTCTTCAGCAGGCGAGCCTCTTGCTCAATCTCGGGGCCGTGCAAGAAGGGGAGGTGATCATCTTTAAAGATGTGCCTTACTTAGTAAAGAAGCTGGATTATTACACCACACTGGTAAATCCCAAACTGCGCGGCGGCTCGTTTACAGTGCCCGTGACAGAACTACAGGGCTATCATTCACGCCCGCTGGCAAGAGATGAAATGTGGTTCCCCTGCGATGAAGGGGATGTCGTCATTTTGTCTGATGAACGCTGGGGCCGCATCACATTTGTATCGCCTGAACGTGTTGTTATGAAAGATGACGGCGGCTCAGACAATGTCTTCACGATGGATGAGTTTCTTAGCCTGTCACCGCGCAATATGTCTCAGGGATACCGCACCGAATGCCAGTTTGGTGTCGACTATAAGCACCAAGCAATCGCAACCAGCGACATTCCCAAACAAATGGCGAAAGATGTACGGGTCTATATCGAGCGCAGGTTCGGCAGAGACAATGTGCGCAATGTCGCCGTGGAGTTCATTGAAGCGGGCGATTCCTCACTGATTTATGAAGTTGAGGCAGACATGAAAGCGGCAGCAGCGTGGCGCTGGGAAGAGGTCCGCTTTGAGCTTGCAAAGGCTGCAGTCGATAGCTGTACGAAAAATGGCTGGAATATTCCATTCCCGCATTTGTCGATCCACAAACTGAATTAGGCGGTATGCCTCTTGCGGGATTGACACGCGCTCTCCTACCGGGCCAACTCTGCATGTGTTTGTCTCTTGAAAGACCCATGATGCCTTGTCGTTTGATCGTCTGTCTGCTTTTCACTTACCTAATGCCTATCGGCGTTTACGCGCAGACAGCTGAGCCTGCAGCAATTGAGATAGATACCATAGCCAAAGAGGCGCAGGCGAAGCCCACTTTGACGACGGGGCCGCAGCAAAAAACCAGTGAAAATAAGGGGCCAACTAAGGCTATCATTAGAGAAACACTCGCGAGCCTTATCACGACCGAGCAAAGGCTTCGCGACCAGTTGGCCTCGCTCCGGCGCGAGCTGCAGACCACGCAAGACGAGAGTTTGGCCGCAGAATTAGAAGAAGACATCGCATCAAAACGTGTTGAGCTTCAACAAGTCTCTGCCAGGGTGGAAGAACTGGCCACAGGCGTTGATTTTAAAGACTATAATGGCACGTCTGACCAAGAGTTTGATTTGCAGTCAGAGTTACAGCAACTCATCGAACCCTTTATTTCCATTATGAAGTCGGCGACGGAAGAAGCGCGCACGATCGAGCGGCTTCGCCGGATGGAACAAGCAGCGCGCGATCAGAAATCGGTGGCAGATAAGGCGGTCAAAAGTCTCGAAAACCTCCTTAAAGAAGCAAGCGATGAGAAAAGTACAGCGCGGCTAGAAGCTCTTCTGGAAGATTGGAAAGACAACGCCCGCTCCGCAGAAGACTTGGCCGTCTCGACCGAGCGACAGCTAGAAATTAAGCTCAGCGCGCAAGAAGACGTCACTGAGAGTGGCGGCGCGGCCATTCGTGAGTTTTTAGGGACCCGTGGCCGCAATTTGCTCTACGGATTTATCGCGTTTGGCGTGGTTTTCGCAGTCTTACGTTTAATCGGGCGCGCGATTGGGGCCAGTACGCCAAAGGGCAAGCGCCGCAATTTCACGCGCAGGCTGTTGCAGCTGATCTTTGCAGTGTTAACGATTGTGCTGGCCTATGCGGCAATGCTGGCAGTTTTCAATAGCTTGAACGATTGGTTGTTGTTTGGCTTTGGGCTCATCTTGCTGCTCGCAGGCGTTTGGCTGGTTTTAAAGACACTCCCAAGCCTTATCGAGCAAACCACGCTTTTGCTTAATTTAGGCGCGGTGCAGGAAGGCGAGCGCATCATGTTCAATGGCATTCCGTTCTTGGTCGAGAAGCTCGATTTCTTCTCAGATCTTGTGAACCCTAAGCTACGCGGCGGGCATTTCACAATTCCAGTGAGCGAGTTAAAAGGCTTTCACTCACGTCCCGTTGCAAAGGATGAAGTCTGGTTTCCATCGGAGGAGGGCGATGTCGTTATCTTAGAAGATGAACGCTGGGGCCGCATTACGTTTCAATCGCCCGAAGCAGTCATTATGCAGGATGATGGCGGATCGGATACCACCTTCGAAACCGCTGCCTTTTTCGGCTTGTCGCCACGCAATCTCTCGCACGGATACCGCACAGAATGCGAGTTCGGAGTGGATTACAAGCACCAAGCCATTGCAACGACAGAGATTCCAAAGATGATGGCAAAAGATGTGCGCGAAGATATCGAAGCGATGTTTGGCGCAGAAAATGTACGCAACGTTGCCGTCGAGTTTATCGAAGCTGGGGATTCAGCGCTCATTTACGAAGTGGAAGCCGATATGACAGGCGCTGCAGCTTGGCGCTGGGAAGAAGTAAAGTTTGCGCTTGCCAAGTTTGCGACGGACAGCTGCACTAAAAATGGTTGGAACATTCCATTCCCCCACATCAGCCTTCACAAACTCAACTAGTGGATTGGCTCAGACAAATGGCACCCATAGGATCCCAAAGTCCGGGGTCTCGGCAGGAGGCGGTTTGCAGGCGATGCGGTGCATCGTCAAAATCCGTCGACGCACCGAGGCGCCGGACTTTGGGACCCGAAGGGCGCTTTTCCAAGCTCACCGGCTGCGTTGCCCGCCGCTTGTGATGCACCGCATCACCGCACGCCGCGCGCCTGACCGGATGAACTTGGAAAAGCGTCCTATGGGTACCATTTGTCTGAGCCATTCCACTAGGTTAAAGCAGGCGGCCTTCGGTCAAACCATGGCCGTGCTTTTTCGAGTTGAGCGGCCAATGACAGCAGTGTTTCTTCATCCCCATAGCGCGCGGTGAACATGCTTCCAATGGGCAAGCCGGCGCCATTCCAATAGAGCGGAACACTCATGGAAGGCTGGCCTGTTTGATTAGCCCAGGCAGTAAATGGCCCAAAGGTTGTCACGTCGGCAACATAGGCATCGAAATTCGTTGGGCTAAGGCTGAGGCGGCCAAGTTCAACGGGTGCTTTCGCTAGAGTAGGGGAGAGCACAAGGTCATAGTCCTCCATGAACTTGGAGACCGCAATAGCAGCCGTTTGAAACACACGGTTTGCACGCGCATAGGCCGTTGGGCTCTGTTTGGCGCCTTGCTGGGCCATCCACAAAGTGACGGGTTCAACATCGCCTTGCCCATAGCTGCGGCCAATGGCCTGCGCGCGGGCGTCCAAGGTTATCTTGGTTTCTATCGTGAGCACAGCCAGCATCGCATCATTGATGGCCTGGGCATCCAGCTGCGGCGCTGCTTCCGTCACGCTATGGCCGAGCGTCTCGCACAGTGCCGCCGCATCCGCTACCGATTTCAAACAATCCTCATCAACGTGTGAGCCTGATGGCGGCGCAAGCATCAGGGCGACTTTTAATGGTTTTGGCGGCGTTTGTGTTGCGGCCAAAAAACTACCCAGTTTCGGGGGAGGCGCGACATAGCGGGCACCAAGCTCAGGTCCTGACGTTAAATCCAGCATCAACGCACTATCACGCACACTACGCGTGATAACGTGGGATGTGGATAGGCCAAGCCATCCTTCCGTCCGGTTAGGACCAAGCGGCACGCGGCCTCTGGATGGTTTCAGCCCAAAGACGCCGCAGCATGAGGCTGGCGTTCTGATAGAGCCGCCGCCGTCAGAGGCATGGGCAATTGGTACTACGCCAGCGGCAACGGCGACCCCTGCGCCGCCGGAAGAGCCGCCGGCTGTTTTTCCCTTATCCCAAGGATTGCGCGTGAGGCCATGTGCAACAGACTCCGTGGTCGCCGTGAGGCCAAGTTCTGGGGTTGTCGTCTTACCGAAAGGGATCAATCCAGCGTTTTCATAACGCGACAAGAGCGTTGATGCGATTCTTGGAACGTGACCAGCCCAAAATGAACTTCCGTTACCAGTCGGCACGCCAGGCATATCCATCCAAAGGTCTTTAACCAGCAGCGGAACGCCAGATAACGGAGCGCTCTTGGGGGCGACTTCCAGAGCAGCGCGGCCATAGTCTTCTGCCAAGTGAGCAATGAAGTTGAGGCTTTGATTGACGTTTTTCGTTCGTTCAATCGCGGCTTCTAAAAGCAAGGCCGGCGTTACCTCTCCAGCTGCGACGAGACGGGCCAGCTCGATGCCATCGCTATGCGCCAGCATTTGGCCAGGATCAGAGGAAGACGCGCGCGCCATCGGCGCAGCTGCAACGCTTACTGCCAGGGCCTGCATAAAGTGTCTGCGATTGATCATGGAGCCGTCGTCCCAAGTGTTAGCGTCACCGTCTGCCTAAACAATATTGCGCCCTTTGTCAGCTACTCCACTTGCAGCCTTTCTCCATCAAAGCTATGAGGCCGCCATACGCCACATTGCAGAAGAACGCAGGACAAACACAATGACCATCATCAACGACATCACTGCTCGAGAAATTCTAGACAGCCGCGGCAACCCCACTGTCGAGGTTGATGTTGAGCTAGAAGATGGCGCTTTTGGCCGTGCGGCGGTCCCATCTGGCGCATCAACGGGTGCATATGAAGCGGTTGAAAAGCGCGATGGCGACGAACGCTATATGGGCAAGGGCGTGCGCGAAGCCGTTGCGAACGTGAACGGGCCTATCTTTGATGCTCTTGAAGGGGTGGACGCCCGCGACCAAACAGGCGTAGACGCCATCATGCTGGAACTCGATGGCACCGACAACAAAGCGGAAATGGGCGCGAACGCAATTTTGGGCGTTAGTCTCGCAGCGGCTAAAGCAGCCGCTAACAGCAGTGCCTTGCCGCTCTATCGCTACATCGGTGGCGTGCAGGCGAACGTCCTACCTGTGCCGATGATGAACATCATCAATGGCGGGGCACACGCAGACAATCCTGTCGATATTCAAGAATTCATGGTGATGCCGGTAGGGGCTGAAACGCTGTCAGATGCGGTGCGCTGGGGCGCAGAAATCTTTCATACGCTCAAAAAGAAACTCTCTGACGCAAGCTTAAGTACAGCTGTCGGCGATGAAGGCGGTTTTGCGCCCGCGGTGAGCGGTACAGCCGAAGCCATTGACTATATCATGACCTCTGTTGAGGCAGCGGGTTACAAGCCAGGTGAAGATGTGATGCTTGCCCTCGATGCCGCAGCAACTGAGTTCTATAAAGACGGCCAATATCATCTAGCGGGCGAAGGCAAATCACTAGGCTCGGATGAAATGGCGCGGTACCTTGAAGACCTTTGCGGCCGCTATCCTATTTTCTCTATTGAAGACGGTATGGACGAAGATGATTGGGATGGCTGGAAGGCGCTCACGGACGCAGTTGGCGATAAAGTGCAGCTTGTGGGCGATGATCTGTTCGTCACCAACCCAAAGCGGCTCAGCACCGGTATTGAGAAAGGCGTCGCCAATTCTATCCTGGTGAAAGTCAACCAAATCGGAACCCTGTCAGAGACGTTAGAAGCGGTGAATATGGCCCACCGCGCCTCTTACACGTCTGTTATGTCGCATCGTTCTGGCGAAACAGAAGATAGCACGATTGCTGATTTGGCTGTCGCCACAAACTGCGGACAAATCAAAACGGGGTCTTTAGCGCGCTCTGATCGGTTGGCAAAATATAACCAGCTGATCCGCATCGAAGAGCAGCTTGGCGACATGGGTCACTACGCAGGCAAAACCATCCTATTTTCCTGAAAAGTCTTGGACTTATTATAAGATAGCGTTTTTTTAATTGACCAGCGAATCGGACTATGATTCGATTGATTTCATGAAATATGCTGCTGTCAAGTCATCTGGTTTTTTGAAGCGCTTAGGCATCCCCGTGGCCTGCGTTTTTGGCATTGCGTATTGCGTCTATCACATGCTCTCGGGCCAGTTTGGGCTGCTCGCTTTACCCGTGTATCAAAGCCACAAGGCTGAGATGGTTGAGCGCGCGGATGGCCTTGCCCGCGATATCAAACAGATAGAAAACCGCCTGGCTCTGCTTGATGAGCAAGCTTTGGACCCAGACTTAGCAGAAGAACTCATCCGCCGGGACCTGGGCTACGTTATGCCCGGCGAGGTACTGGTTCCAATTCCCAGCGAATAGTAGATACGCATACTAACGAACGTTCGGTAAAAAGTTGTTACCGTTAACCTTCTGGACTTGCGGTTAGCCCTATCCTTCCTGTAGTGCACTTTTTGCATCGATTGACGCAAAGGAGCTTTCATGGCCCAAGACGCATCAAAATCCGCATCAAAATCGAGAAAATCTCCCGCACCAAGAACGCGCCGCGCTAAGAAAGAAAGCCCAGCGTTATACGATGCGAGCTTCGACGAGCTGTTTGAATTTCATCGCCAGATGCTGTTGATCCGCCGCTTTGAAGAGCGCGCCGGACAAATGTACGGCATGGGGCTGATTGGCGGGTTTTGTCACCTCTATATCGGCCAAGAAGCGGTCGTCGTCGGGCTCCAAACAGCCAAGCATGATGGCGACGCTGTCATTACAGGCTACCGGGACCATGGCCATATGCTCGCTTGCGGCATCGATCCAAAGATTGTGATGGCTGAGCTCACTGGCCGCGCTGCCGGCATCTCCAAAGGGAAGGGCGGCTCCATGCACATGTTCTCCGTCGAGCATGGCTTTTACGGCGGCCACGGCATCGTTGCTGCGCAAGTACCGCTTGGAACGGGCCTGGCTTTTGCCATGAAGTATGAAAACAAGCCCAACGTCGCGCTGACGTATTTTGGCGATGGCGCCGCGAACCAAGGGCAGGTCTATGAGTCCCTCAATATGGCGGAACTTTGGAGCCTGCCGGTCATCTTCGTGATAGAAAACAACCAATATGCCATGGGCACGTCCGTCAACCGGGCGTCGTCTGAAGACCAGCTTTACCGCCGCGGCGAAAGCTTCCGCGTTCCAGGCAAACAGGTCAACGGCATGGATGTCTTAGAAGTGCGCGCTGCTGGTGAAGCAGCTATGAAAGAGGCGCGCGAAGGCGGCGGGCCTTCAATACTCGAAATGAAAACATATCGCTACCGCGGCCACTCCATGTCTGACCCGGCCAAATACCGCACAAAAGATGAGGTGAAGGAAATGCGCGACACCTCCGACCCGATTGACCAGAACGCAAAACGCTTACTAGAAACCGGCAAAATCACTGAGGCTGAAATTAAAGACCTGGACAAAGAAATCCGCGCGATTGTGCAAGATGCCGCTACGTTTGCCCAAGAGAGCCCAGAACCAGAACGATCTGAACTTTATACCGATGTGCTGGTGGAGGCTTAGACAATGGCGATTGATCTACAAATGCCCGCGATGAGCCCCACGATGGAAGAGGGCACCCTCGCCAAATGGTTGGTCAAAGAAGGCGACAATGTCGTCTCCGGCGACATCCTCGCTGAAATTGAGACCGACAAAGCAACCATGGAAATGGAAGCGGTTGATGAAGGCACCATTGCCAAGATTGTCGTTACTGAAGGCACGGAAAATGTCGCCGTTGGGACAGTGATCGCTGTATTGGCAGAAGAAGGCGAAGATGTTTCTGCTGCCGCATCAAAAGAAGCCGTAGCCCCGCCTGCTGCGGCATCATCTGCCGAAGCCCCAGCTGAGGCCCCAGCACCGGCGCCTAGTCCCGCACCTGTTGCATCACCGCCAACCCCAGCGGCCGAAGACAGCGAGCTTCCTGCTGGAACCACATTCACCAGCATGACTGTGCGAGAAGCCTTACGCGATGCCATGGCTGAGGACATGCGCGCGGATGGCCGGGTCTTCGTAATGGGCGAAGAAGTCGCAGAATACCAAGGCGCCTATAAAGTCACCCAAGGCCTGCTCGATGAGTTTGGCGACAAGCGCGTGGTCGACACCCCCATCACTGAGCATGGCTTTGCCGGTCTCGGCGTTGGCGCAGCGATGGGCGGCCTGCGCCCCGTGGTCGAGTTCATGACCTTTAACTTTGCCATGCAGGCCATTGACCACATCATCAATTCTGCCGCCAAAACGAACTACATGTCTGGCGGGCAAATGCGTTGCCCCATCGTGTTCCGCGGGCCAAATGGCGCGGCCAGCCGGGTTGGCGCGCAGCATAGCCAAAATTATGCCAGCTGGTACGGCCATGTGCCGGGCTTAACGGTCGTGGCGCCATATTCTGCCGCCGATGCAAAAGGCCTGCTCAAATCCGCCATCCGCTCCATGGACCCCATCGTGTTCTTAGAAAACGAGTTGCTCTATGGCCGCAGCTTTGATGTCCCGGACCTGGAAGACTACACGGTTCCCATCGGCAAAGCCCGCGTTGTTCGCGAAGGTACAGACGTAACGTTAGTGAGCTACACAATCGGCGTTGGCATAGCGCTGGAGGCGGCGGACACTTTAGCGCAGCAAGGCATTAGCGCTGAAGTGATTGACCTGCGCACGATCCGCCCACTGGACAAAGTGACGGTGCTCAACTCGCTCAAAAAGACCAATCGTTTGGTGAGCGTGGAGGAAGGATGGCCGCAGTTTTCTGTGTCTTCGGAAATCATGGCAATTTGTATGGAAGATGGCTTTGATGACCTGGATGCGCCCGTGCTGCGGGTGTGTGATGAAGATGTGCCGCTGCCCTATGCTGAGAACTTGGAAAAACTGGCGATCATCGATCCCGAGCGGGTGGTCCAAGCCGCACTTAAAGTTTGCTACAAAGCCTGAGGGGACGAGACCATGGCTATAGAGATTTTCATGCCGGCTTTGTCTCCCACCATGGAGGAGGGTACGCTTGCGGCCTGGCTAGTGAAGGAAGGCGACAGCATTGCCCCAGGCGACGTTATTGCAGAGATTGAAACCGACAAAGCCACGATGGAAGTCGAAAGCATCGACGAAGGCACGGTTGGAAAGATCATCATCGAAGCGGGCACCGACAATGTCAAAGTTGGCGCGCTGATCGCTGTGCTCCTTGAAGAAGGCGAAGATGCCAGCGCCATTGCGACCGCTTCTGAGGCGCCTGCGCCGACAAACGCGGAATTGCCTGCGCCGCCACCTCCTCCTCAATCCTCCCCCAGTGCGGGGGAGGACGTTAAAGTTGCGCAGCACGAGCCAGCGTCTTCTCCTTCCCCCGCGCTGGGGGAAGGCCGGGAAGGGGGTATTTCCGTGTCCGAGGACATCACAGCAGGTGAAGCGCCCGTCGATGCCTCCGGCAACCGTATCCTCGCAAGCCCGCTCGCGCGGCGCATTGCCAAGCAAAAAGAGCTGGACCTTGCTCAGATTGCTGGAACCGGTCCCAAGGGCCGGATCGTGAAAGCGGATGTTGTGAACGCGCAGCCAGTTGCAGCCCCTGCCAAGACCGAAACAAAAGCAGCGCTAGCCTCTGTGCCCGCGGCCGCGCCGGACTATGGCCCGCCTGCCGATGTGCCTTATGAGGAAGTGAAGCTTCCAGGAATGCGCAAGGTCATCGCCAAACGCATGACAGAATCCAAATCAACCGTACCGCACTTCTACCTCACGGTCGATTGTGAGCTGGATGCATTGCTGGCTCTGCGCAAGGACCTTAATGCCAAACTCGCCGATGAAGGCGTGAAGCTGAGTGTGAACGATTTCGTCATCCGCGCTGCTGGGCTGGCCTTAAAAAAGGTCCCCGCCGCCAACGCACAGTTTGCAGGCGATAAAATGTATCGCTTCCAGCGCGCAGATATCTCTGTCGCGGTGGCAATAGAAGGCGGCCTCATTACGCCCGTGGTCAAAGGCGCCTGCTCCAAAGGCCTGCGCGAGATTTCAGAGGAAATGAAAACGCTTGCCGCCAAAGCGCGCGATGGCAAGTTGATGCCGGAAGAATACCAAGGCGGCACGTTCTCCATCTCCAACCTGGGTATGTACGGAATCAAAGAATTCGACGCCGTGATCAACCCACCCCAAGGCGCTATCCTAGCCGTTGCAGCAGGTGAAAAGCGCCCGGTGGTGAAGGATGATGCGCTCGCTATTGCAACGGTGATGAGCGTGACATTGTCAGTGGATCATAGAGTGCTCGATGGGGCTATTGGGTCTGAGTTCCTGGCGGCGTTTAAGGGGTATGTGCAGGATCCGCTGACGATGCTGTTGTGAAGTGAAAGAGAGCTACGATAGAATCGGAATTAGATCGGAGGTAGTAGCGCATATATCGGCTATGTGCGTTACCGCAGCGCCTTGGATCTACTACGAAATAAAAGATGACTATCCAAGCTCGTGGGATATTGGGGTCACATATATCCCAATAGTTTATTGCATTTTATACTTTGGGTTTGCTGGCGAAAACATGGCTCTTTTTGCACCACTGAACTTTTTCTCCTGCAATACGGCACTAAATAGAACCTTAACATTCGTTTTTATATTCGGTCTTACCGCTTTTCTAGCTTTCCGTTATTCCGTTAATTAGTAAAATCCTTCTCAAGATGTGAATTTTTTTGCAAAGACTTGAAGCAAAGGACAAGATAAATGGGCAATCACGATCTCATCGCTATCAGCAACGCTCAAAGTCCTCCCCTGAGGGGGAGGATTTAGGAGGGGGCGTGGCTCGGCCAGAAGCAACACCCTTTGCGCAAGACCACGCCAAACAATTGCGCCAAAACATGACCGAGGCAGAAAAAGCCTTTTGGACCATGGTGCGCGGCGGGCAGCTGAGTGGTTGGCATTTCCGGCGGCAAGTTCCGATTGGTCGTTATATTGCTGACTTTGCGTGTTTAAAGGCGAGGCTGATCGTAGAAATAGATGGCGGCCAGCATTCGGAAAATGAACTGGATATGCAGCGCACGAATGCGCTTAAAAGACTTGGCTTCCGGGTCATTCGTTTCTGGAACAACGAGGTGCTCGAAAACTCTCAAGGCGTGTATCACATGTTAGGCGAAGCGCTTGAGGCCGCGGTAGCGCCCCCACCCAAACCCTCCCCCGCGGGGGAGGGCTAAGACAAGACGAAGGACAGCTTGTTATGATCAACTACGACCTCATCGTTATCGGCGGCGGGCCTGGCGGCTATGTCGCGGCCATCCGCGCCTCTCAGCTTGGTATGAAAGCCTGTGTGGTAGAACGCGAACATCTGGGCGGGATTTGCCTGAATTGGGGCTGCATTCCCACCAAGGCGCTGCTGCGGACGAGTGAGATTTATCACTACATGGAAAACGCCAAGGCTTATGGCCTTAAGGCGGACAACATCGGCTTTGACTTGGATGCTGTCGTGAAGCGCTCGCGCAAGGTGGCCGGTCAGCTGAATTCGGGAGTGACGCATCTGCTGAAGAAGAACAAAGTCGATGTCGTTGAAGGTTCTGCCAGCCTGAAAGGCGGCGGCCAAGTTGTGGCGGAGAAAGACGGCAAGACGACGGAGCTATCCGGCAAGAATATCATTATCGCCACCGGCGCGCGCGCGCGGGAGCTGCCGCACTTGAAGGCCGATGGTGAGCGCATCTGGACCTATAAGCACGCGATGACGCCTAAAGAGATGCCCAAGAAGATGCTGGTGATTGGCTCGGGCGCAATCGGCGTTGAATTCGCCAGCTTTTATTCCGACATGGGTGCTGATGTGACCATTGTTGAGATGCTCGATCGCATTCTGCCAGTGGAAGATGAAGACATCTCCGCCTTCATGGGCAAAACGCTGAAAAAACAGGGGATGACGCTGCACACTGGCGCGGCGGTTGAAGAACTCAAAGCGAGCGGTAGCGGCGTGAAGGCCAAAATCAAAATGGCCGATGGCAAAGTCGAAGACGCGGACTTTTCCCACGCTATCCTAGCCATTGGGATTGTTGGCAACACGGAGAATATCGGTCTGGAAGCCATCGGCGTGGAAACGGATCGCGGCCACATTACAACAGACCCTTATGGCTTCACCGGCGTGGACGGCATCTGGGCCATTGGCGATGTGACGGGCGCGCCGTGGCTCGCCCATAAGGCAAGCCATGAAGGTGTGATTGCTGTTGAGAAGATGGCGGGCAAGAACAACGTCCACCCGATCGACAAATCCAACATTCCAGGATGCACCTATTGCCGCCCGCAAGTGGCAAGCGTCGGCATGACAGAAGCGAAGGCAAAAGAAGCGGGCTATACGCTAAAAGTCGGCAACTTCCCCTTCCAAGGCAACGGCAAGGCCATTGCGCTTGGCGAAGCGGAGGGCATGGTGAAGACCATTTTTGATGCCAAGACCGGCGAGCTACTCGGCGCGCACATGGCCGGCGCGGAAGTGACAGAACTCATCCAAGGCTTTGGCATTGCTAAGACGCTGGAGACGACGGAAGAAGACCTGATGCACACCATCTTCCCACATCCAACGCTGTCGGAAATGATGCATGAAAGTGTGCTGGATGCTTACGATCAGGTCATTCATTTCTAAATGATACGTCACGACCCAAGGACGGCAATGGAGTCAGAACTTTAGCGTCACGTCGCTATACAGGTAGATGCTGTCGCCATTATCGTTGGCATTTGGCGCTTCGCGGGCAAAGCGGCCTTTGAATAAGAAGGCGGAGCCAGCGCCGAGCCGCACATGGCCGCCTGCCAAATCCCAAGTAAAGCGGGTTTCGACTTGGTGGCCTATAAACGTGCCAGATTGACCCGTAAAATCGACAACACCGATATCAGGCCAAATATCGCGGGCTTCTTCTAGCCACCCAGGCTGATAGCGAATACGGGCATGCATCGAGTCTGTCGGCCAAAGGTGCAACGCAACGGCCGGCGCAATGATGTTTTCCCGTGCGAAGGCGCCGTAGATGTCTGTATGGCCAAAGTCGCCGCGTTTGGGGCCGAACAGGGTGTCGTATTGACCGTTCTTGTTGTCATTGGGGTCTGCATCACCGCTGGCAAAGTCAAACTGGGCAAGCAGCATAGGCGTCCATGGCGCGTCGAAGCGGTAGCCGATTTCCGCGTGCGCGGTATAGCCAAAATGATCAAGGCGCTGCGTGTCTGTGACAGCAGCTGTTTTATTGGAATGGCCAAAGTTGGCAGACATTTCCAGGTCAACAAACCACTCATTGGGCTTTGCTGATTTGAACAATGCAAAGCCGGGCGTATAAATCTGACGATTGCGGGTGTTGAGGTCTGGCCGGTCGCGCTCATGCAGGCCAAACATATAAACTTGGGCTTTCAAACCCCATGGCAGACCCTTTTGCTCCCAATGAATAGCCCATAGCTGCCGCGCTAAATTCTCGCGGTCAAAGCCCGCCTTGTTGGCTAAGAGGTCCGCCCTCGTGCTTGGTTGACGATCAACTGGCAGCACCCAAAACGCATCGAGCTTTTGATTGCCTTTGGACCACTCATAATGAATGCCGGTAAAAGCGTTAATTGTGTTGCGAAAGCCATTGCGCCCGATCAACCGGCCGCGCCCTAAGGCAAGCGTCATACGCCCGAATGTCAGCGTGCTTTCGCCGCCCGCACCAAACACATCCTGACCCGTGACCATGGCATAGGCACGCAGCAGCTCAAACGTATTGACGAAGCCGGTGCTCAGCGGGGTCGCATCATCAGCACCGACAAAGCGGCCATCCTGCATTTCAGCGCCGAATGTGATGGCATCGGAGAAACGAACTTTAATATCGAGAAGAGAGCGCAGCGCTAAGATATGATCATCGTCATCAGGAAAGCCGGGCCGAAATTGATTTTTCATAAATTGGTGGCGCGCTCGCACTTCGCCAGACACCGTCAACCAATCAGGCAGATTGAGTGTGTTCTCGACCATTGTGCCAGGGTCCATCGCACGCGATGGCGATGGAAAAACTGAAAGACAAAATAGAATTGCGATCCAGAAACGCACTGGTCAAACCCCTTGTGTTCCGCTTGGAAGGCCCATCCGCGCTTGGGCTCAGGCGGTATTATACCGTGCCTTCACCCCGCCCCGTGAAAGCACCTTAGAGAAGGCGTTTACCATTGAGGTGTTAATCAGCCGTAAGCGACAGACCGCAACGGGTTGTTTTTGATCAGCTTTTGACAAATAGCGACTAAGTCTCGATGAGATTGATTCAAATCATTTCAGCAAGTGCTGGGCCGCGGCAGTGTAGACAAACACATCGATCGAGGAGGGGAAGCCGCCGTGGACTACGAACTTGAAATCCTGCGCTGGTTGCACATCCTGGCAATGGTCTATTGGCTCGGCGGGGAATGGGGTGTGTTTCAAACCTCCTACAAGGTTGTGAACCACAAGCTGCCTTATGAAGAACGCATGCGGCATATGGATACCGCCTTCCGCATCGATATCATGGCCCGAACCGGCATCATATCGCTGTTACCGCTTGGCTTACACATGGGGTATCTATGGGGCTTGCAGCCTTTAGGCGGCAACTGGCTGGTGGGTATGTGGATTGTCTATGCCTTGTGGTTTGCACTCACTTGGACTGCCTTTTTTCATCGCTACAAGCCACTCGGCAAAAAGCTCTACGTGATCGAAGACTGGACCCGCTATCTGCTAATCCCCACACTAATTATCGCCGCGATTAGCTCGCTATTGGGATATGGCCCGTTCGTTGCCGGACCAGGCGATAACTGGTATTCAGCCAAAATACTGACATTCGGCCTCATGCTGATCATCGGCGTTACTTTGCGTCTTATTATGCACGAATGGCAGGCGAAGTTTGCAATTTTAGAACAGGGCCCAAACCCAGACGTTGAAAGCAAGCTCAACAGCTCCATGACCATTGGCCGCAGTGTTGCCTATGTCTATTGGATCGGAATTTCAGCAACAGCTTTTTTTGGTGCAGTGAAACCGTTCTAAGCATTCGGCCAACCACGAATAAACATTGGACAAGTGCCCAATTTTGTCGCAGAATCCACCGAGTGTCTTTTAACTAAAAAGGGCGAATATGGTCTTTGTTTACGCATTGGTGTTGGCGTATGGCGCGCTGTTTATTTCCTCCCTTACGCACAAGGCACGTGATTTTGGCGCGTTTCGCCGCTCTGTTATTGATTATCGCTTAACGCATCCGAGTTTAGCGTCGGCTCTGTCGGTCATTCTCGTAGCTGGGGAGGCTACATGCCTTTTGTTGCTGGGTTTGATGCCTGCGCTTGGACTAAGCGTAGCTGCTGGTTTGCTTGGCTTTTATGGGCTTGCAATGGCGATCAATATCCTGAAAGGACGGCGCCATATTGACTGCGGCTGCTACGCACCAGGCACTAAGCGATCAGTGATTCATTGGGGCATGGTGATACGAAACCTGGCCATGGCTATTGCAGCGAGCGGTGGGGCGGTATTTGCTCAAAGCGCGCCAGCTATTGCGGCTTGGCTCGACTATGTCACGCTGCTCGCAGGCGGCGGGGGACTCATCATCCTCTACTGCGTCATTGAAACCAGCCTTCAAGGCGTACAAGCCTAATGGAAGCAGCATTGCTATCAGGCATTATCATGCAGGCGGCCATTATTCTTGGATTGGCCCTTCTCATTGCAGTTTTGACGCAGCGCGTCCGCCGCTTAAGCGCTATCTTGCCGCCTGCCGGCGCCTTGGTCCTATCTGGCGGGCCAGCAGCGGGCGAGCGCTTGCCCAAGCTTGCAATCTCCATGTTGGACGGGGCAACTTGCGATCTAGGCGGCGTACCAACCCATGACAAACAAAAACTGCTTTTCTTTTTCTCGCCCACCTGCCCCATTAGCAAGGCGATGTTGCCGATTGTGAAGTCTTATGCAGTGGATTATGATGTGATCTTTGCAACTGACGGCGATGGCAGCAGCGATAGCCATAAGGCTTTTGCATCAACACACCAGCTTGATACGGACCACTATTGCGTCTCGGAATTGCTTGGCCGATCTTATGGAATTGGCCGGGTGCCTCAAGCCGTGCTTTTATCAACTGACGGAACGATTGCCGCGCGCGGCTTGGTAAATAATCGCGAACATGTCGATAGCCTTATCAACGCTGCAGAAACAGCCACACCGACCATTCAATCCTATCTCGTCGCCAATCAAGCGGAAGCCTGATCGGGCATCCCGCGAATGTCGTCTGAAGTTGCCGATTTCACAAAAGACACGAGGGATTTTATCGCAATATTGGTGAGCCAAGGCATCTTATGGGTCCAGGGCTTTTCATAGCCGGCAAACATGGTCGTTCCCTCCAAACTTGAAGAGACGAAAATTGCAAGCGCCTGGGTTTCCTCTTCATCCAAATCCGGGTTTAGCTCATTGATCACGGTGCGTAAGCTGGAGCGCTCAATCTCATAGACGCGCTCGACGAGGCCGGCGACAAACGTATCATTATTAGCAAGCGCCCAAAGCTCAGGGAAAAGCCTCGTTGTTTTGCGGGTCTGTATGTCTTCGAGGACAAACACGATCATCTGCGTCATTTTTTTTTCTGGTGACATCGTTGTGTTGTGGTAAATTTGCGCAAACGCTTCTGCATACGAGACCATTGTCGCATCCAGAGTTTCCTGAATAAGCTGGTCTTTGGTCGCGAAGTAATAGGTTACGTTCCCGACTTTCATACCACAAGCTGCAGCGATTTTTCGCAAGGAGATGGCCTTGTAGCCCTCATCAATCAAAATCTTGAGGGTTGCACGCAAAATAAGTTCGATACTCTCTTGTCCGCGAGCATATTTCCCAGGCCTGGGCTTATATTTCAACTCAGCAATTTGCATTGGCATACTCGCACATCCGTCCTCAAAGACTGTGGCACTAAAGTAACGCTCGAAAAAGTCAAATTTTGTGCACTTGACCTAAGTTATTTTGTAGAGTTAATCTAAACAACGTTAGAGGGACATGAAGGGGGACTTCGATGAAGCATGGTTTGTTGGTGCTTGCCATAGGCGCCTTTTGTTTATCAGTGCTGCCGCGGCAGGTTTTTAGTGAAGACGCTAACTTCCCCGTGCCATTGGACGCGGAAGCCATTCCTGCGGTTGAAACGCTCCCAGCAGACTATCCCGATACCTGGATGCTCGTGCATGATTTCAATTTTAATTCCATGGTCGATCAGCGGGTTAACGTCGTTGATATCTCCGGCGAAACCCATGGACTGATGGGCCAGGTACCTGCTTCACACTTTGCTCACATGCTTGCGCCCAAAAAAGCCAAGGAAATTTATGTTGCAGAGACATATTACTCACGGCTCGTGCGCGGGACGCGTAGTGATGTGATCACCATCTATGATCGCGATACGCTGGCGTTTAAGGATGAAATTCCTCTGCCGGATGGCAAGCGCGCACAAATGATCCAGTTGCCCAACAATTTCCAGCTCACCAACGATGAAAAATGGGCTTTGGTCTTTAATTTTACCCCGGCATCGTCTGTGCGTATTGTCGATCTTGAAAGCCGGAAAATCCTTAGCGAAATTGATGTACCAGGCTGCATGCTGGTCTTTCCAACAGGGGATCGCGGATTCTCGACGATGTGTTCAGATGGCGGCATGACGTCGATCGCGCTTGATAAAGATGGCAGCGTCGAGGAGCAAACGACAACTAAAGCGTTCAACGATATTGATAACGATCCACTGTTTATGTTCGCGACCCAAGGAACGCAGCTAACGCACTTTCTGAGCTACAGCGGAGATGTGCAAACCATCGATTTTTCTGGGAAAGTACCGAACGTAAGAGAGCGATGGTCTTTACTGGGTGATGATACGTCAACCTGGCGCCCAGGCGGGTGGCAGGCTTTGAAAAATCGTCCATGAGCTCCATATGAATCTCCACAATCTTTGAGACGGAGATATCTGCAAAAAACGCAAGATTCACGTAATCATCAATCTGCTGATTCAACTCCTTCTCAGTCAGACTCCGATCCGGAACCTCGACACAGATGAGGAGGCCAGCGGGAAAGGACTTGCTCAAACACCTCGCTTCAATCGCTTCAGCAAGGGCATGCCTACACCCGATAATCCTTGACGCGCTTGGTGGAGAGTCCGGTACGGGCGTCGAAGACGTTCATCGAACCGGTCCACGGATCGGCGATCTGCTCTACGCCCCGTCGGTCGATCTTGGTGGCGGGCTC
>JBCCAR010000013.1:0-86989 GCA_039814715.1 Pseudomonadota bacterium | reverse complement strand
TGGTGGAGCCGCCGGGTACTGCCCCCGGGTCCAATATGCCTATTACACGGCGCGTTTATCGCCATAGTCACTTCCGTGACGATCTACATATAGGTGCTAAAGCTTAAGATTTGAAGGGCGGCGTTGTTCACAGAAAACCTGGATGCCATATATTGTATGATGTCTCTAACTTGGGCACATTATCCAGCATGAAACAATATCACGATCTTCTGCGCCATGTGCGCGATACTGGTGTCTACCGCGACGATAGAACGGGTACCGGCACCTATGGTGTCTTTGGATACCAAATGCGCTTTGACCTGTCTGATGGGTTTCCCCTCGTCACAACGAAGAAGCTGCATTTGAAATCAATCATCCATGAGCTTTTATGGTTTTTGACTGGTGATACCAACATTCGTTACCTCAAAGCCAATGGCGTTTCCATTTGGGACGAATGGGCAGACGAGGCTGGTAACCTGGGCCCCGTATATGGAAAGCAGTGGCGCCGATGGGAGGCCGCCGATGGACGCTTGATTGACCAAATTAAAGATGTTGTGGAGCAGATTAAGACGAACCCAAACTCGCGGCGGATGATCGTCTCTGCTTGGAATGTGGGCGAGGTCCCTACGATGGCGCTACCGCCGTGTCATTGTCTGTTCCAGTTTTTTGTGGCTGACGGGAAGCTGTCGTGCCAGCTGTACCAGCGTTCAGCTGATATCTTTCTCGGTGTCCCCTTCAATATAGCGTCTTACGCGCTGCTTACCATGATGATTGCCCAGGTTTGCGGCCTAAAGCCCGGGGATTTTGTGCATAGCTTTGGGGACGCGCATTTATATTCAAATCACCTCGAGCAAACAGATATCCAGCTTAGCCGCGCGCCGCGCGCGCTACCGGAAATGCACTTAAACCCAGAAATTCGGGATCTCTTTGCCTTTACATTCGAGGATTTCGAACTGGTTGGATATGATCCGCATCCCCACATCAAAGCCGCTGTGGCGGTTTGATGTAGCTTTGTCACCCTGCGCTGCTTAAACACGCGGGAGAGTTTGAAAGGGGCGGGTATGGCCGATGCAGCATTAAGACAGAAAATACATGCAGGCTCGTTTTTCTATGCGCCAGGCGTACCCGATTGCACGACTACTATCATTGCGAACAAACACAGTTTTGACGCTTTATACGTTTCAGGTTTTTGGACGACGGCCAGCCGCTCTGGTCAGGCAGACGTAGGTATTGCCACCCTAAGCGAATTTCTCGACGGTATTCGCGCCATTGCTGATATTGCGCAGGCACCGCTTATTGCAGATGCTGATACGGGTTTTGGCGGTCTGCTAAACGTGCGCCGCACAGTGCAAAGCTATGAAGACGCTGGTGTCACAGCGATCCAAATAGAAGACCAGGTGTTTCCAAAAAAATGCGGCCACACGCCCTATAAAGAAGTTGTGCCGGTTGAAGATATGCTCGACCGGGTCAAAGTCGCAGTGGATACGCGTAAATCTGAGGATTTTCTCGTTATCGCGCGTACGGATGCGAGGCAAGGCGAGGGGCTTCAGAGCGCCATTGATCGCGCCAGTGCTTTTCGCGAGGCCGGCGCAGATATCTTGTTCGTTGAAGGGCCGCGCAGCGATGAGGAAATGCACACTATATGTGATCAGGTGAACGGTCCAAACATGGTCAACATGGCCTTTGGTGGGCATACCCCGATCAAAAGCCAAACGGACCTTGAGCAGCTTGGATTTGCATGCGCTATTTTTCCTGCGCTTCCTGTCATTCACATGATGGCTGCAGCAGACCACGCCTTTGCAACCATGAAAGCAGGCGGCGATGCCAATGTCATCGCCTTGCCGCAATATGATTTTAAAGCCTTTTGCGAAGACATTGGCTTTGGCGAAGTCTATGAATTTGAAAAAAAGTTTGGGCGATATGAATGAGCATCCGCAGGCACCCCAAGCCGAAGGTTAGCATGGTCGTTGCCAGGGCGCGCAATGGGCTGATCGGCAGGGATGGCGATTTGCCGTGGCGCTTGCCGGCGGATCTGAAGCATTTCAAGCGATTGACTGTTGGAAAACCCATCATCATGGGCCGCAAAACCTGGACTAGCTTGGGCAGGCCGCTGCCAGGGCGTCATAACATTGTTCTTACACGCGACACTGGGTTTGCGCCCGAAGGGTGCAGTGTCGCCCATACTTTGGCGGACGCCCTCGATACGGCTGGGCTCTCTGGTGAGATTATGATTATTGGTGGCGCTGAGATTTATAGGCTCGCACTGCCGCTGGCAACCACGCTCTACATAACAGAAGTCGGTTTAGAACCTAAGGGCGATACGTTTTTTCCTGTGCTGCAATCTGATGACTGGAGGGAAGTTGACCGCATCTCCCATGCAGCAAATGACGATACACCAGCCTATGATTTTGTGACCTATGATCGAGTGGCCTGATTTAGACCTAGACCTAAACCTCCGGCCGTACACACTTGGCGGAGCACAATTTTGGGCGGATGTGCATTGGCGTAGCCATTGGCGCATTCAGCGTAATGCTTTTAACGAACATTACCGTTTGCTCAATCCTAAGAACCAACGCTTTGAGGAGGGAACCTACGATCAGTGTTTTGATGCGTTGGCGTCACAAAACCCTGCGCCCAACCCCAAGCGCCTGGTTATTATGCTGCATGGCTTGCTCGCGACGTGGCGATTTTTGCAGCCATTTGCCAAAGCGTTTGAAGACAAAGGCATTGCTTGCGCGCTGGTGAATTACCCCAGCACGCGCGCGGACCTGGAGACCCATGGGCGCCGCGTTGCAAAGCTGGTGTCTCGCCTTGATGGCGTGGAGCGGCTTGATGCCATAACGCATTCTATGGGCGGGCTCGTTTTAAGCAATGCCGTGCGTCAATCGGTTTGGCCAACCAAGCCACCATTGAAAAAAGCGGTCATGCTTGCGCCGCCGTTGCGCGGTGCAGCCATGGCGCGATTGTTTGCTCAAGTAAAAGTGCTGCACCCAATCGTTGGGCCGCCGCTCACATTCTTGCAATCGCCTAAGAACGCGCCTGACTTGCCGCCCGAAATCGATTTAATGGTGATTGCTGGCGCACGCGGCAAATCTGGCGGGTTTAATCCCCTTTTGGAGGGTGATGATGACGGGACGGTCTCCGTACGCGAGACCCGGCCAAGGCGGCGGCACCGTTTTGAGACAGTGCGCGCCCAGCACACGTGGCTGCGCCACTCAAAGCCTGCAATAAAGCTATCGCAAGAGTTCTTGTTGGCTGATCGTCACGCTTAATTTAGGCGGTACGCCAACTCTTCATTGTGTTGTTCAACATTGATGTAGTTCAAAATTGCATCCAGCATCCACCACAGGCCAGCAAGGCCCAGCGGCACAAAACCGATGATCGCCCAGGTCAACGCGCCGCCGACGACGGACAACCCAAGCATAAAGAATCCGCTCATCCATTTGCCTAAGTACATCCGGTGGACACCCAGCATGGGCAGGAAGAACCACAGCAAATAGGTGATGAGCAGAGATTTTCTGCGTGCATCATACTGCATCATCCGAGCGCTTTGTGCGCTGCCCTCATAGCGTGCCATAAAGTGGTCTCCTGTGTTGTTTTGTCTTCAAGTCCTATAATGATATATATAGGTATGATATATTAGATTTGAAGGGGTTTTGGTGAATTAGGATGGTTTGGCGGGTAGAAAGAGCGCGTGGACCGGTGCGCCTGGAGCGCCGCGAGGACGGCATAGCCCGCGTCTTTAAGCACGGCAAGCCTGCCGTCTTCACTGGTAACTACGGCGCAGCACTCGTGCAATTTCACGCGCTTGCCCGCGCTATCCCTCGCGCTGAAAGATCTGCTATATTCGTTCATGGTCTAATGGGCGAGGGCGAAGATTTCCCGTATTTGTCCGCCGCATTTGAAGCTTTATCAGTCCAGACAAATCACTTTCGCTACCGCAGCCATGCACCGACCTGGGATAGCGCGGCGAAACACCTAGCGTTTGCGCTTGAGCGACTTGATCCGGGCAGTGTGGTCGTTGGCCATTCTCTTGGCTGCCGATTGATAGCGCAGGCTCTAAGGGATGTGCGCTGCGCCCCACAAAAAATCGCCTTGATCGCGCCGCCAATAAAGCCAGTCCAATGGGCGAGGAGAGGCGCGCGCCTAGCGCCTGTTCGCGCCTTTCTCGGCACAGCGCTTAGCGATATGGCGGGCACGGCGCTCTGTGAAAAGTCGCTGGCTGGGCACGATTTGCTGGTGGTGGAAGGCCAGTTGCCAGGGCGCAGCGGCGATGGCTGGCTGCGGTCGCAGGAGACGCAGCTATCTGCGCCGCACACACGGCAAGTGGTTCAAGCGGGGCACACGGCACTGATAGATCACCCACAAACGTGCCAGGCCGTTATCGATTTTGCGTCGTTATAGCTATGCCATCACCAGCCTCGGCGGCGGCAATGGATTGCTCGCTTCCAATTGATCCAGAACGTTTCCAGCAAGGCTGTAAAAAGCGCCTGCTTGTGGCGCATCCGCGCTTGCAGCTACCGGCGCGCCATCATCTGATGCTTCGCGAATCGCCATTTCGAGCGGCAGATGACCAAGAAATGGGATCGATAAGGCTTCGGCTGCCTCTTTCGCGCCGCCATGGGCGAATATATGGCTCTCATGGCCGCAATTGGGGCAGATGAACACGCTCATATTCTCGATGAGACCGAGAACCGGCACTTTTACTTTTTCAAACATGGAAATGGCTTTGCGTGCATCAATCAAAGCCAGGTCCTGCGGTGTTGATACAATAACCGCTCCGGCAAGCGGCGTGCGCTGCGCTAGCGTCAGCTGAGCGTCGCCAGTGCCGGGCGGCATATCGACCACCAGCACGTCTAGCGTGCCCCAAGCTACGTCGTTCAGCAGCTGTAAGATGGCCGAACCAACCATAGGGCCGCGCCAGATCATTGGCGTGGCTTGATCAACGAGTAGCCCCATGGTCATCGCTTTAATGCCAAACGCTTCTAGGGGTTCGATCTTGTCGCCATCGGCTTTAGGGCTCTGGGTGAGACCCAGCAAATGCTGTACTGAGGGGCCATATACATCCGCGTCCATCAGGCCAACACGCTTGCCCAGACCTGCTAGGGCGACTGCGAGATTGGCTGCGACAGTAGATTTCCCGACGCCGCCTTTGCCTGACCCAACGGCGATTATGTGCGCGATCTTGTTCTCTGGAGCTTTTTTGGGCGGCTCTTTTTTTGGCTCTGATGTGGGCTTCGAAACGGGTGCTTGCGGCGACGCTGCAGGGCCGCCGGTTAAAACGACGGTACATCTGTTGATGCGTGGGTCTCTTTTTAGCGCTCCTTCAGCATCTGCGCGCACGGTCGCGAGTTGACCAGGGTTATCTGCATATTGCTGATCAAGCGCTGCATCGATCACCAAAGAAACGTGCTCATCAGTGATCGTCAACCCTGTGAACACTGGCGAATCAGTAAGCTTGAGTGCGTCCGGGAGGGTTACGTCTTGCAGGAGGGTCACAATGTCGCTGCGGTCTAACTTAGCCAATGTCCAATCAATCCTTTGCGATCTTGCCAGGGCTTCCTATATAGGGCCCATGCGGCGACTGTCTTTGCCGTCCTCTAGCAAGCTGTCAACCTCATAAGGAATCTCTATGCCCTGGCAGAACAATAACAATGACAACGGCGGACCCTGGCAAAATGGCGGCGGTAAGCGCGGTGGGGGCAAGAACCCTTGGGGCGGCGGTCCTCGCAGTGGTGGCAGCGGCGGCGCTGGCGGCCCAGATCTGGATGATTTGATTCGCCGTAGCCAGCAGCGCCTAAAAGGCGCTGTTCCAGGCGGTGTTGGCGGCGGCGGTATCTTGCTTGTGCTGTTGCTTTTGGGCCTCGTGTGGATTGGCTTTACGAGCTGGTACACGGTGAAGCCAGGTGAACAGGGCATTATTTTGCGCTTTGGAGAGTATGTCCGCACCGAAGGCACTGGCTTTCATTTAAAGCTACCAGCACCCATCGAGACCGCGCTCACGCCAAATGTCGAACGCCAAAACCGGATTGATGTTGGCTTTCGCAGCAATGTGAACGGCAGCGCTGACTATAGCCGCTTTGATAATGAGGCCCTGATGCTGACTGGCGATGAAAACATCGTCGATGTGGCATTCACAGTCTTTTGGCGGATTGCCGACGCACAAAAATTCTTATTCAATATTCAAGAGCCACAAGAGCAAACGGTCAAAGATGTAGCGGAAAGCGCCATGCGCGAAGTGATCGGCCGCCGACCCATTCGTGATGCATTGACGGATGCCAGGAACCAAATTCAGATTGAAGTGCAAACCATCATTCAGAATTCGTTGAATGAATACGGCGCCGGAATTTCAATTCAAGAAGTTGCGTTGGAGCAGACAACGCCGCCGGAAGCTGTGATTGACGCCTTTCGAGACGTTCAGGCCGCCGAGGCGGACAAGGAACGCTCGATCAACGAAGCAAAGGCGTTTGCTAACGACATCGTTCCGCGGGCCCGTGGTGAAGCGCTGAAAATGCTGCAAGAAGCTGAGGCGTACAAAGAATCGACGGTCGCTGGCGCAACGGGTGAAGCGGATCGTTTCAACCAAGTCTATGATGAGTATCGCCAAGCCAAAGATGTGACCCGCAAACGCATCTATTTGGAGACGATGGAAGACATCATGCAGGATATGAACAAAGTCATCATCGATGGATCAGGAGGGTCTGGCGTTGTGCCGTACCTGCCGCTTCCAGATGCCATGCCGGTTAAAACTATTGGCAGTCTGATTTTTATCGGCATTTTGACGTTCATCGCCTCGCTCTCCTTGTTCACCTTGCAGGAGACACGCCAAGCGATTGTCCTGCAGTTTGGTAATCCAGTGAAGACTTACGTTGATCCGGGGCTGAAGTTCAAAATGCCTTGGCAAAACGTAGTTTTCTTGGACAGCCGCGTTCTGAGTCTTGATGTGCCGCCGGAAGAAGTCACGACCTCTGACCAAAAGCGTCTGGTCGTTGATGCTTTTGCGCGGTTCCAAATCAAGGATGCACTGAAGCTTTACCAGCGGGTGTTCAATGAAAATGGCGCACGTGACTTCCTATCCACGCCAATCCGCTCACAGCTGCGCGAGGTCCTTGGTAAGCAAACCTTCACGACGCTGCTGTCTGCAGAGCGCAGCGATCTGATGGAGCAAATCCGCAGCGGGGCAAATGTGGCTGCGCAGGATTTGGGCATTGAGCTGGTTGATGTGCGTATCAAACGCGCTGACCTCCCGAAGGCGAACTCTGAAGCTATTTATCGCCGCATGAATACCGAGCGCGAGCAAGAGGCGCGCGAAATTCGGGCCGAAGGTGAAGAAGAAAAGCTGCGTATTGAAGCCGAGGCGAATAAAGAACGTACGGTGATGCTCGCGAAGGCAGAGCAACAGTCACAAACGGTCCGCGGTGATGGCGATGCGCAAGCGATTAAAATTTTCGCCGAAGCCTTTGAGCGCGATGAAGAATTTTTCGGCTTTTACCGATCCATGCAGGCGTATCGCAAATCGCTCAACAGCAGCGACACGAGCTTAGTTCTGTCGCCCAGTAGCGAGTTTTTTGAGTACTTCGATCTGCAGAGCGGCAAATAGAAACGGCTCTGGAGCCTTAGCCAATGGCAAGCGCACTCCTTCTGGGGCTTGCCATGGCATTGGTTTTAGAGGGTGTTCTTTACGCCCTGTTTCCTGAGCTTATGCAAAAGATGATCGAGGCAGCGCTAAAGGAACAGCCCGAACGCCTACGCGTTTTCGGACTAGTTATGGCTTGCGTGGGTGTCTTTTTGGTTTGGATCATCAAAGCGTGAGTCATCAAATAAATACCCTTTTCAGCGCATTTAGGGCACGTTTCATCGATGCATTGGAGATGCCAGCGCTTTTTTGCCACAATTGGTTATCACCTCATAGTCATGCGATAGTGCATACGACTTCCACCATATAAGGAAATTACGGTTTGATTGGTCCTTTGACGACAAAAAGCTCTTCCAGAACATTTGTTAAGGCGGCATTGGCTGCAGCAATGGTTGCAACGGCGATACCGATGGCCGCCGCGCCGGCCATGGCGACGCCAGATAGCTTTGCTGATTTGGCGGAAGATCTAACACCGCTGGTTGTCAATATTTCGACGATCAGCAGGGTAGAAGTACGCCGACCAAACTTCCCTCAATTCGGCCCTGGGTCTCCTTTTGAGGATTTTTTAAAGCCGTTCCAAGAGCGACAAGAAAAAGAACCTGCCGAACGTGAAGCACGCTCTCTTGGCTCCGGGTTTGTGATTGATCCAGATGGCTATATCGTCACCAACAACCATGTCATTGATGACGCAGAAGAAATCACCGTCCGCTTTGCAGATGATCAAGAATATGACGCTGAAGTGATTGGCACGGATCCGGAAGGCGATCTCGCGCTTTTAAAAATTGATGCAGGCCGTAAGCTCCCCTATGCGAAGTGGGGTGACAGCGATAAAATTCGGGTCGGTGACTGGGTTATGGCCATTGGCAACCCGTTTGGCCTGGGCGGGACTGTAACGGCTGGCATTTTATCGGCACGGCACCGCAACATCAATGCCGGCCCTTTTGATGATTATTTGCAAACGGATGCCTCTATCAACCGGGGGAATTCCGGTGGCCCAACCTTCAACATGGATGGTCAGGTGATCGGTGTGAACACCGCCATTCTATCGCCAACTGGTGGCAACGTTGGCATAGGTCTCGCCATCCCAGCTAGCCAAGCGAAATACATCGTTAACCAGCTCAAGGAAAAAGGCAAAGTCGAGCGTGGCTATTTGGGCGTTGGCGCTCAAAATGTAAGCAAAGAGATTGCTGAGAGTTTAGGACTAAAAACAGCGAAGGGTGCACTCGTCTCGTCCGTAAGTGACGGAGGCCCAGGCGAAAAGGCGGGATTGCTGCCCGGTGATGTCATCATCGAGCTGGGCGGCAAGAAAGTGGATAGCCTCAATAAACTGTTGTTGATGCTTGGCCGGTCTGAGGTCGGGTCGACAGTGCCGGTGAAGGTCGTGCGCGAGGGCAAAGAAAAGACCTTGAAAGTCACGCTCGCTGAACGCCCTGGTAGAGACGTCCTAGCGTCTGCAACGTCGCAAGGCCGCAAAGGTGACGCAGCCAATACAAGCAGCGTGCTCGGCATGGACCTGAAAGACCTAACCTCGGAGGAAGCGGAAGGCTTGGGCCTCGAAGGCAAAACCACAGGGCCCGTCGTCACCCGCGTTCGTCAAGGCACATCAGCTGCCCGCCAAGGATTGCAGCCAGGCGATATCATCGACCAAGCCAATGGCGTTAAGGTTTCTTCGGTAAAAGAGGTTGAAGCGCAGGTTGAAAAGGTTACTGCGATGAAAGATCGTGGCAGCATATTGCTGCGCATCTATAAACAAGCAGAAGACACCTTCCTGCATTACCCAATTAAGCTCAAAGAGGACTAAGGGTCTCTCTTTAAATAATCAAAAAGGCCGTCTCAGCGTGCGCTGAGACGGCTTTCGTTTATGTGGCTAAGCCTTGAAAATGCAGCAGGGCCGATAAATCGCTATGGTCAATCGATGCCCGTGCTGCAGCGCGGGTTTTGGGCTTGGCGCGGTAAGCAATGCCTAGGCCGGCGGCCTCGATCATTGGAATATCGTTGGCACCATCTCCCACTGCTATGATATCGCTTGCTCCAATATGGAGAGCGTTTTGTTCGCTTTGCAGAGTTTCTACCTTCGTTGCGGCGTCAGATATGGGCGGGATCACCTTGCCGGTGAGGACGCCTTTATATGTGCCAAGCTCATTTGCCCGGTGGCGGTGAAAGCCCAGCGCTTCAGCAACGCGGTGTGTAAAGAATGTAAAACCGCCAGAAACCAGCACGCAGCGGCAACCATTTCGTGCCATGGTCTGTACGGCGGCTTTCGCGCCATCGCTGAAGCGCACACGCTCTCGGTAACAGTCTTCTAAGACGCTTGTCGATAAACCTTCTAGCAATGCGACGCGCGCAGCAAGTGCTTGGCGAAAGTCGAGGTCTCCGCGCATCGCTTTTTCTGTGATCTCAGAGACTTCTGCTTTGACACCGGCATAGTCGGCTAGCTCGTCTATGCACTCGATTTCAATCATCGTGCTGTCCATATCAGCAAGGAACAATGCTTTAGGTTTGGGATGCTCATTCGTCATACACCAATCGAACGGTGCATCATTCAAGTGGGGCAACACTACTTTTTCATGATCTGACTGAAGCGTGAAAATGGCCGCAGTCTGCGGCGTTAGCCATTGCGCATCACGGGGGGTAAGGCCAATGTCAGCTATAGCAGCGTGCGTGAGGGTTTCATGCGGCGCAGACAGAGTTAAATAGCGTACAGGCACAAGGTCACTCACTTGATCGACGTTGAAAAACTTACCCTGGCAGATAAGCCGGTGCTGGTTATTGCAGGCGCGACTGCCACGGGCAAGTCAGCTTTAGCGCTTTCAGCGGCGCGCCAAGGGCGGGGCGTCATTATCAATGCGGACAGCATGCAAATCTATGATGCCATCCCGCTGCTCACGGCGCAGCCCAGTGCCTTAGAGCGTCAGCAAGCCCCGCACCGGCTTTATGGCGAGGTGCCGCCGCGCGAAGCCTTTTCGGCTGCGCGCTGGGCCAAGCTGGCTAAAGCTGAGATCAATGCGGCTTGGCGACACGAGCAGCTGCCAATCGTCGTTGGCGGTACAGGCCTTTATCTGCGCACCCTAATTGACGGCATTTCGCCCATTCCCGTCATTGATCCAGCAGTGCGGGCAAAAGTACGCCTTTTGTCTGTTCAGGATGATGGTGGGCAGCTCCATGCCCAAGTGCAGCGCGTTGATCCAAAGGCTGCAGCTCGCCTGGAACCAGGCGACACGCAGCGCTTAAGCCGCGCGTTAGAGGTGTTTTGGTCAAGCGGTAAGACGCTCAGCGACTGGCAATCCCAGCCGCTGACAGGCGGCTTGCGCAGTGCCAAGGATGTGACGCTCGGACTGTTTGTCCTAGAGCGCGACCGTGCTGAGCTATATGCGCGCTGCGATGAAAGATTGATAACGATGATGGATGCGGGCGCATTGGACGAACTTGAGGCGCTTATGGCTCTCGATCTGCCGCATGAGTCGCCGATTATGCGCGCAGTCGCAGCCCCTCCGCTCGCCGCCTATTTGGCAGGTAAATGTACAAAAGCTGAGGCGGTTGAGCTTGCCCAGCGCGATACACGGCGCTTTGCAAAACGTCAGCTGACCTGGATGCGTCAGCAGTTTGGATCATGGAAGCGCGTTTTCATGACATAAAATTATCAAATATCTCTATTAAGAGATTTTTTATTACAATATGACATTGACGATTGTAAATTAATTGCATAAGGACTGCGCACTTGTAGTTCAATCATGAACGCCTATAAACCTCTTGCTGCGCTAGTGTGGCCAACTTGAAGATAGACAAACAATGACGAGCTTAAAAAGCATATCATCGACCGATATCGCTAATCGATCCAGCCAACGTGCCATAGGCGGCAGCAAAGCTGAGATCATGAGCGGTGCGCAGGTGATTGTGCGGGCGCTTGAGGATATGGGCGTCGATACGATTTTTGGGTATCCCGGCGGGGCGGTGCTGCCCATCTATGATGCGCTGTTCCAGTTTAGCAAAATCAAGCACGTGCTGGTGCGCCACGAACAAGGCGCCGCGCATGCGGCAGAAGGCTATGCGCGATCAACCGGCAAGCCTGGCGTTGTTCTGGTCACGTCGGGTCCTGGGGCGACAAACACAGTGACCGGCATTGCCGATGCTATGATGGATTCAATCCCCATGGTTGTGTTGACGGGGCAGGTGGCTACCCACTTGGTTGGTACAGACGCCTTCCAAGAAGCCGATACGGTTGGCATCACGCGTCATTGCACGAAGCATAACTATTTTGTGGATCGCTCTGAGCATCTTTGCAAAGTGATGTATGAGGCCTTTCAAATCGCGACGACGGGCCGACCTGGCCCGGTCGTCATTGACTTGCCGAAAAATATTCAGGTAGCCGATGCACCTTATGTAAAGCCAATCGGGCAGGTCGAGCATCAGACATATAAGCCGCAGATAAAAGGCGACCGCACGCTGATAGAACAAGCGCTTGAGCTGCTTGCAAGTGCCAAACGACCGATCTTGTATACCGGCGGCGGCGTGATCAACGCTGGGCCATCGGCCAGTCAGTTGCTGCGGGAATTTGCGCATGCGACAGGTTTTCCTGTCACGACCACGTTGATGGGCCTTGGTGCAATGCCCCATGATGATAAGCAGTTCCTTGGTATGCTTGGCATGCACGGGACCTATGAAGCCAATATGGCGATGCATGACTGCGATGTTATGGTGTGTCTTGGCGCGCGCTTTGATGACCGGGTGACAGGCCGTGTGGATAAGTTTTCGCCCGATTCGAAAAAAATCCATGTCGATATTGATCGCTCGTCCATCAATAAGAATGTCCGCGTCGATATCGGCATTGTTGGCGATGTCGGCCATGTCATTGAGGATATGCTCAAGTTGTGGCGCGCAAAAGCGTACCGCGCGCCTGAAGACGTGAAAGACTGGTGGAAGCAGATCGAAGATTGGCGTGCGCGCGATTGCCTGGCGTACTCTCAGAGTGGCGACAGCATTCTCCCGCAGCATGCCGTCAAACGCCTCTTTGATCTGACGCATCACAAAAGCCCGATCATCACCACTGAGGTCGGACAGCACCAGATGTGGGCCGCGCAGTATTTTGGGTTCGATAAACCCAACAAGTGGCTCACCTCAGGTGGATTGGGGACCATGGGGTATGGCCTTCCAGCCGCCATTGGCGCGCAGATGGCTGATCCAGACGCGCTGGTGATTGATATTGCCGGCGAAGCGTCCATCCAGATGAACATCCAAGAGATGGGAACGGCAACACAATACCGACTGCCGGTGAAAGTCTTCACGCTCAATAATGAGTATATGGGCATGGTGCGCCAATGGCAGGACTTGACCTATGAAGGCCGCTATTCGCACAGCTATTCTGATTCGCTGCCTGATTTCGTGAAGCTGGCGGAGAGCTTCGGCTGGAAGGGTATTCGGATTGAAAAAGCGAGCGATCTTGATGCTGGTATTCAAGAAATGATGGAGACGGATGGACCGGTGTTTGTCGATTGTCTCGTCGAGAAGCTTGAAAACTGCTACCCGATGGTGCCATCAGGGGCAGCGCATAACGAAATGATTTTAGGCCCTGATGGGGCGAGAAAACAAATATCGAAAGAAAATCAGGCTCTCGTCTGATCTTTCCTTTCCTGCAAGTTTGAAAAGGATGCGAAGCGATGAACGCTTCAGCTGATGAAACCGCACGTCATACGATGTCTGTCTTGGTTGACAATGAGGCAGGCGTGTTGGCGCGTGTCATAGGCCTGTTTGCAGGCCGCGGCTACAATATCGAAAGTCTCACCGTTGCAGAGGTGAGTGAAGACAATTCCGTTAGCCGGATTACGGTTGTTACCTCTGGGACGCCAATGGTGATCGAGCAAATCACGGCGCAGCTTGAACGCCTGATCCCTGTTCGCGCTATTCATGATCTCACCGTAGAAGGGCCCTCTGTTGAGCGTGAAATGGCGCTCGTGAAGGTTCGCGGCACAGGCGAGAAACGGGTCGAGGCCCTGCGCATTGCTGACATTTTCCGCGCCCGCGTTGTGGATACATCGACGGAGAGTTTCATCTTTGAAATCACCGGTCCGACAGACAAAATCGAGGCCTTTATTGCCTTAATGGCACCGCTCGGATTGGTGGAAATTTCGCGTACTGGTGTTGCAGCCATTGCGCGCGGCGCAGAAGCGCTTTAGACACGGCAAAATTTTTTCGTTGAATTAGTCAAAAAGGGGCAAGCCCATGCGCGTCTATTATGACCGTGATGCAGACGTTAATCTGATCAAAACCAAGAAAGTTGCTATCATCGGCTACGGTAGCCAGGGCCATGCCCATGCAGCCAATCTGCGTGACAGCGGTGTCGCAGAGGTCGCCATTGCGCTGCGCGAAGGCTCCGCCACTCGCGCGAAGGCTGAAAACGCAGGCTTTAAGGTGATGTCGAATGCGCAGGCTGCCGCTTGGGCCGATGTGGTCATGATTTTAGCGCCTGATGAGCATCAAGCAGAGATCTATGCCACCGACGTTGAGCCTAATATCAAAGAAGGCGCCGCGCTGTCCTTTGCACACGGCCTAAATGTTCATTTTGGATTGATTGAACCGCGCGCCGATCTGGACGTGTTCATGGTCGCGCCCAAAGGCCCTGGCCATACGGTGCGCTCTGAATATCTGCGCGGCGGCGGAGTGCCTTGTCTTTTGGCGATTGCACAAGACGCATCAGGCAACACCCATGATTTGGGGCTTAGCTATGCGTCCGGTGTTGGCGGCGGACGCGCAGGTACTATTGAGACAACCTTTAAAGAAGAGTGCGAAACCGACCTGTTCGGTGAGCAGGCAGTCCTCTGCGGCGGGCTCAGCCAGCTCATTATGTCCGGCTTTGAAACACTTGTGGAAGCCGGCTATGCGCCTGAGATGGCCTATTTCGAATGCCTGCATGAAGTCAAATTGATCGTCGATCTCATGTATGAAGGCGGTATCGCCAACATGCGTTATTCGATCTCTAATACGGCAGAATATGGTGACTACGCCACTGGCCCCCGGATCATTACAGAAGAAACCAAAGCTGAAATGAAGCGTGTTCTGGATGATATTCAGCAAGGCAAATTCGTTAATCAGTTCATCACCGACAACCGCATGGGCAACCCTGTGATGAAAGCCAAGCGCAAGCTGCAAGGCGCGCACCAGATTGAAGAAACAGGCGCAAAACTGCGCGCCATGATGCCATGGCTGAAAGAAAACCAGCTGGTGGATAAAGAGAAAAATTAGCGATTTGGCGAAGGAGAAATCAAAAGCCGGGTCAAGTGCTCGGCTTTTTTTGTGGCGACAAGCTCAGAATATGTGAACTCAATACACCGCCCGTTTCCCGGGACTTGATCCGATGTCTAGCTTGTGAGCTTGATCTGTGGGGTCCCGGATCACGCCTGGGACTGAGGGCAGGGCAATCGCAGCCCTGTCCCAACCCGGCCATTGCCTCTAACGTAGCCTAAAACGGATTAATCGTAGAGCTCTTCGTGAATTTCACATATCCCAGGTTCGCGGTGTAACGCAGGCCGATGCCGAGGCGCACATTGGCCACCTTAACGCCGCGGCGTTGGAGGTAATTCACGCCAAGGCCGCCGACGAAATAGCCTTGGCCCTCAACGGCGGGGAAGCGGGCGTACACATCTTCGGTATCATAAAGGTTGTAGACGAGCATGAAGCTCTTGGCTGCATTGCCACCAAGTTCTAGGCCGATGGATGGCCCAGTCCAATGAATGGGGCGTTCGCCTTCAACTTTGTGATAGAGTGTGCCCCCGCCATAGCGCAGGGCGCCAATAAAGCCGCCGCCGGCTTCTTCGCCGGTGATATAGGCGTTGGGTTTGCCATTTTCAGAAAACAACCGTTCAATGAGTCCTGCTACGCCTTCTGCGCCGCTTCCAAAGGTGTTCCGCGCTGCATCGAGGATGGTAGTCTCGTCATATGTATCTTCAATCGGCTGGCCTGTTTCAGGATCAATTTGTTGGCCAACCGCTGCATTTGGGTCAACACCTGAGCCTTGGGGCTGGCGCGATGGGGCTTGCGATTGCCCGGAGGTACACGCTGGCAGCCCTACCAATCCGGTTGCTAGCATGGATTGAACGATCAGGCGTCTGGATTGGTCATTCATAATTGGCTCAATTTCTTGTGCTTATCATCGGTGCGTCCGCAACATATTGTGTTGCTAGCGAAAAGGCTAGAGGGCGATTTGGGCAAAGCTGTGATCTCTTATACGAAAAAGGGCAAACCTATCGCGTTGGGGGATGCACTCGCTATCGCCGTGCGTTAAAGAAGGAAAAAGTATAATGTCTGCGGTATTTGGGGAGTTTCGAACATGCTTGGACTGATGCAAGAGTCTAAATTGGTTGTTTCTGGCATGATTGATCATTGCGAGGCGAACCATGCCAAGGTGCCGGTGGTAAGCTTGTTGCCTGAGGGCGGCGAGTTTCGCGGAACCTATGGAGAGTGCATTGGCCGCGCTAAAAAACTCGCGCAGGCCCTAGAAGCGCTTGGGGCGAGCCAAGGCGACCGTGTTGCCACTTTAGCCTGGAATACCCATCGGCATTTAGAGACCTGGTTCGCTGCGGCCGGCATGGGCGCAGTTTTGCATACCGTAAATCCGCGCTTATTTGACGAGCAGATAACGTACATCGTCAATCATGCCGAAGACAAAATCCTCCTCTTTGACATTACTTTCGCGCCAATCATTGCGCGACTAGCGCCGACCTTTACGTCAAATCCGGTCTTGATCGCGCTCACGGATGCCGCCCACTGCCCGGCCATCGAGGGCCTGGACGTGCTGTGTTACGAGACGTTGCTCGAGGACCAAGATGGGGCGTATCGCTGGCCGGTGATAGCCGATGAAAACGCAGCCGTCGGGCTATGTTACACGTCCGGCACCACGGGAAACCCTAAAGGCGTTCTCTATTCTCACCGATCGTCCGTGCTACACACCTACGGTGCTTGTATGTCTGACACATTGGCATTTCGCTCCCAAGATACCGTATTGCCCATAGTCCCTATGTTCCATGCCAATGCCTGGGGTGTTCCGTATGCGGCCTCCATCACAGGCGCGAAAATGGTTATGAACGGGCCATTTTTTGATGGCGAGACGTTGCTGAACCTCCTTAATGCAGAAGAAGTGACCATCACAGCTGCGGTCCCCACAGTTTGGCTTGGGCTGCTGCAATATCTAGAGGCTTCTGGGGCAACATTGCCGCATTTAGACCGTGTGGCCATAGGGGGGTCGGCGGCTCCGTGCTCTATGATTGAGCGATTTGAAAAACAATACGGCGTTGAAGTGAACCATGCCTGGGGCATGACGGAAACTAGCCCGCTCGGCACGGTGGGGACGTTGGTTTGGCCGCTGAAGGGCAAATCAATTGATGAACTTCTCGACATGAAAATAAAGCAGGGCCGCAGTGTTTACGGCATTGCCATGAAAATCGTCGATGATGCTGGACAAGAACTGCCGCGCGATGGCAAAGCTTTTGGGCATCTCCTAGTGCGCGGACCCTGGGTCGCCAAAGCGTATTTCAAAGATGAAGGCGGCAGTATTCTCGACGAGGATGGCTGGTTTGATACTGGAGACGTTGCCACTATCGATCCACTTGGCTACATGCAAATCACCGACCGCGCGAAGGATGTGATCAAGTCGGGCGGGGAGTGGATTTCCTCCATCGATCTAGAGAATGAGGCCGTCGGTCATCCAGCTGTCGCAGAAGCAGCGGTTATCGGGATTGCTCACCCCAAGTGGGATGAACGGCCATTACTCATCATTGTGAAGCAGGACGGGGCGTCCATCACCAAAGAGGAGATGATCGACTTTTTGCGCGATAAGATCGCAAAGTGGTGGTTGCCCGATGACGTTGTGTTTGTGGATGAAATTGCACACACTGCCACCGGCAAGATCCAGAAGTTGGTTCTGCGGGAACAGTTTAAAGACTACGTTTTGCCCACGGCCTAGTCTTTGATATTGCCCGCTAACATCCAACGAACAAGTGCGCGCGCAGGCCAGAGCCATATCAGGCCCGCGATGATGTAAAACACGACTTCGACGATGAAAGGCAGGTCGCCAATCCGTACGGAGAGCTCTGCCACAATCAAAGCATAAATCCCCAGTCCTAGCAGTAGGGCAAGGGTGCCGACTAAATTGCGGCTGTTTGGTGTTTCCCTCATTGCTTGCTCTTGTCCCTCAATTTAAAGGCTTTGTGGATGACGCGCTTGGTTTCGCTCCAAAGGGGCAGGGCGTCAATGCGGTCATGCGCCGCCCACTGAACTGATAGCGCGTCGTCACCAGGCCTTAACTCTCGATCACTTGAAACAGCCCAAAAATCAATCAAGGAATAGTGAAACCGCGGTTTTCCAAAGTCATCTTTTTCGATGAAGTCGACGGCGTCTACCAGCCCGCTGATAGTAATTGTCAATCCAGTTTCCTCTTTTACCTCCCTAATCCCGGCCTCCTGCAATGTTTCGCCGATATCTTGTGCGCCGCCCGGCAGGCTCCATTCTTCCGCCTTTGGAGGATTGCCTCGCTTAACCAACAGCACTTTATCAGCGTTGAGAACAACGACGCCAACGCCGACGATAGGGCGGTCTGGATAGGAGCGTTTCACGCAGGGACTCCCTTTTGGTTACACAATATGGTTTCTTCTCGCCCATGTGCGGACGGTTCTTATTTACTTCAGCAGCTGAGGCAATGCAGCAGATCTTCAAGGTCAAGACAGACCTGAGCTTGCCGGCGCGCTACAATATCGCTCCAACTCAGGATATATTAGTCTATTCTATCCGCGAGGAAATTGGGCCCTGCTTGCTCCCAATGCGGTGGGGGCTAGTGCCGACATGGATGAAGGAGATACCGCCCACGCCTGTGTTTAATGCGCGCGCTGAAACCATCCACGAAAAGCCGTTCTTTCGCGGCCCGTATCGCCATCATCGTTGCCTCATCCCAGCCAATGGATGGTATGAGTGGGCAGATCTAGATGGCGAGAGGCGGCCCTATGTGATGGCGAGCGATAATTATGCACCGCTTGTCTTTGCTGGCCTTTGTGACCTTTGGAGCGGCGCGGATGGCCAGTCTTACTTGTTATCGGCGGCGATTGTAACGCGTCCATCCGTTGGGCATTTAGAAAATGTGCATCACCGCATGCCGCTTTTACTCAGCGAAGAAGGCCAGCGGCTTTGGATGGATCATCGCAATTTTCGCCCGCCCGATCCATTGAACGCGGATTTGCTGGATGACCTGGAGGCGATGTCCATACGCCCCGCGAACCGGGATGTTGGCAATGTACGTAACGATGGCCCTCGGCTACTCGATCCAGGCGATGGTTTTCTGAATGCTCTAACTTAGAGCACTTTGCCGGGGTTCATGATGCCTTTGGGGTCAAGTGCGGTCTTAATCGTCTGCATCGCGCCCAATGTAGCTGGCGCTTTGACTTGGCGCAGAGCATCTCGTTTGAGCTGGCCAATACCATGCTCTGCGGAGATGGAGCCACCAAAGGCCGCCAGGCCATTATAAATCGTGTCTGTGATGTCAGGGCGCAGTTCGTCGAACTCTTCAGGCGAAATCTCAGGCCATTTCTGCACATTGTAGTGCAAATTGCCGTCGCCGATATGGCCGAAGATGCTCAGCTGTAGGTCAGGCGCGATATCCAGCAACGTCTCACGCGTTGCCTTCATATAAGTAGGCAGCTGGCTCACGGGCACAGATATATCGTGCTTGATGGCCTTTCCTTCTTTTTTTTCCCCTTCCGGGATACCGTGCCGAAGTCGCCACAAAGTTTGAGCTTGCGCCACATTTGCCGCCAATGCGCCATCCAAAACGAGGTTCTTGTCCAAAGCTGTGGTCAATACATCCTCTAAGCGTCGCCGCAAGAGGTCGTGGCTGCGCGGGCTCCCCAGCTCGATCAGCACATACCATTCGTAAGGCTTTGCCAATGGATCAACGCAGCCAGGGACATGCTTGAAGGCCATATCGAGCGCGTAGCGCGACATGAGCTCAAAGCTAGTAACATGGTCGCTTGACGCTTCGCGGGCCAAGGCCAGGAGCTCGACAGCTGCCTTAGGACTTGGCACTGCAGCGAGGGCAGTCGCGCTGGCCTTGATCGTTGGATAGAGCATCAGCGTCGCTGCTGTGATGATCCCCAGTGTGCCTTCTGCGCCAATCAGCAGCTGTTTGAGATCATAGCCTGTATTGTCTTTTCGAAGCCCCGTCAGGTCATCAAACAGATCGCCGTTCGGCAAAATCGCCTCCAGGCCCAAAACGAGCGCCCGCATATTTCCGTATTTTAGAACATTGACGCCGCCGGCATTGGTGGAAATAGCGCCGCCGATTTCCGCGCTGCCTTCCGCGCCGAAGGACATTGGGAAGAGACGGTCGACTTTGGCTGCTTCTTCCTGGATTTCTTGAATGCAGAGGCCCGCATCAACAGTGATTGTGTAGTTCAGCGGATCAACATTTCGAATGGTGCGCATGCGCGTTAACGAGACAACGATCTCATTGCCGCTGCCGCTTGGAACGCTAGCGCCGCAAAGGCTTGTGTTGCCGCCTTGCGGTACGAGGGCGATTGAAAATTCATTGGCTGTTTTAACAATCCGGCGTACTTCATCTGTTGTGCGCGGCCGCAGCACCATGGCCGCTTGACCAGTATAATTGCCGCGCCAGTCTGTGACGTGCGGAGCCATGTCCGCCGCGTCTGTTGTCCAGCCCTTTGGCCCCACGATCCGGCGAAACCGCTCCAGCGCGTCGGCAGGCGGTTTTGCAAGTGTGGGCGTGGTTTTAGCGTCCATAGGTTAAGGCTGCTTCCTGCTGCCGGTGGCAGCGCGCTGCAACCGGTCGTTAATAGCCCTGCCTAGTCCTTTTTCCGGTATGGGCGCAACGGCTATAGCTGCCGCACGCGCGCTATTTGCTTGCGCGAGAGCGTCAAACAGATTTTTGGCTGCTTCTTGCAGACTGCCCTGGCTGCTCAGCATGGTGTCACCATCGATGGCCCCAAACCCAATCATATACTCATTGTCGCCCGGTTCTTCGGCATTCAAACGGAGCGGCGCATTAGGCGCATAGTGCGCGAGGAGTTGGCCAGGCGCTCGGATCACTTTGTCCGCCTCTTGGAGCGGTTGACCGCACACCTCCACCAGGTCTTCGCGCGTGACGGCGCCTTCGCGCAGCAAGATGGGCCTTTCTCCGCGCACTTCAACAACGGTCGATTCCAATCCGATCGGACATGGTCCCCCATCCAGGATAAGCGATACTGCGTCTCCAAGGCCGCTTGCCACATGGTCAGCTTTGGTTGGGCTCAGCTTGCCAGATGGGTTTGCGCTGGGCGCTGCAACCGGCCGCCCAAGGCCGTGCAATATCTGCCGCGCGGCGCTGTGGGCGGGCGCACGAACTGCGAGCGTGTTTAAGCCCGCTGTGGCGAGGGGATGAATGTTGCTTTGTTGCCTGCGCGGGAGAACCAATGTGAGTGGTCCTGGCCAAAAAGCCTCTGCCAGCGCCTCAGCAAGTGGTGAAAAACGCACATGCTGGCGCGCCATGCCTCGACCTGTGACGTGACTAATCAAAGGGTTGAACGTCGGCCTCTCTTTAACTGCAAAAATTCCTGCAACCGCCTCGCCATCGGTTGCATCAGCTGCCAGCCCATAGACCGTCTCTGTGGGAAGTCCTATGAGGCCGCCATCAGAAAGAATCGCTATCGCTTCGGTGATGGTCGATTGAGTGATAGAAACAATGCTCGTCACGTGACTTAGTTCAACTGCCGCCTTGCCGGATGTTTATCTCGGCCCTATGTGCGTCACTAACGGCGAAAGCGCCAGAGCCAATTTATGGCTGTCAGCAGACCTTTGGGAATTATCGATGACATATACCGCACCAATTCACGATATGCGCCACGCGCTAGATCATGTTGTCGGGCTCGATGATCTTGTTGAAACCGGCGCATTTGAAGACCTGACGTCTGACCTTGTCGACAGCATATTGGAAGAAGCGTCAAAGTTTGCATCTGGAGTGTTCGCACCTCTGAACGCCATTGGCGACCGGCATGGCGCACAACTAGAAAATGGTGTTGTACGGCTACCCGATGGGTTCCAAGATGGGTATGGCCAGTTCGTTGAAGCAGGTTGGAACTGTGTCTCTGGGGCGGCGGAGCATGGCGGCATGGGCCTGCCATATTCTGTGCAAATGGCGGTTCAGGAAATGATGACCTCCGCGAACATGGCGTTTTCCCTCTGTCCGATGCTGACGCAAGGCGCCATAGAAGCGCTCAGCGCCCATGGGACCGCTGAGCAAAAGAGACTGTATTTGCCAAAGTTGATCTCAGGCGACTGGAGCGGCACGATGAATTTAACCGAGCCGCAAGCGGGCTCAGATGTGGGCGCGCTGAGTTCAAAAGCTGAACCACAAGGCGGCGGCACCTACCACATCAAAGGGCAGAAAATATATATCACCTGGGGTGAGCATGAATGCTCGAACAACATTATTCACCTGGTGCTTGCGCGGCTGCCGGGCGCGCCGGCGGGCACGCGCGGAATTTCGTTGTTCTTGGTTCCGAAATTCATGGTCAATGACGATGGAAGCCTCGGGCAACGCAATGATCTTCGCTGTGTCTCGCTGGAGCGCAAGATGGGCATTCACGCCTCGCCGACCTGCACTATGAGCTTTGGCGACAATGATGCCTGCGTCGGCTATCTCATCGGCGAAGAAAATCGAGGCATGGCCTGCATGTTTACGATGATGAACAATGCGCGCATTGCCGTTGGACTGCAAGGGGTTGCGATTGCTGAGCGGGCCTATCAACACGCGCTGTCTTATGCGCGCGAGCGTGTGCAATCGGCCCGGTTTCATGATGGACCAAAAGGCCCGGCTAAAATCATCGAGCATGCCGATGTGCGGCGTATGTTGATGACCATGAAGGCGAATGTCGAAGCCTGCCGCGCGATCGTTTATATGACTGCCGGCGCGGTTGACCGTTCGCACCATCACGGCGATGAAAGCGTCCGCGCAGCCTCAAAGGGGCTGGCCGACTTGCTCACCCCAGTGGCGAAAGGGTATTCAACCGATATGGGCGTGGAGATGTCGTCTCTGGCGATCCAAGTGTTTGGCGGCATGGGCTATGTGGAAGAAAGCGGCGCTGCGCAACACCTGCGCGATAGCCGGATTGCGCCGATTTATGAAGGCACCAATGGCATTCAAGCGCTCGACCTAGTGGGCCGCAAACTCACTATGGATGGCGGTAAGCACTGGAAAGAGCTGTTTGCGCAAATGCGCGACTTTACTGCTGAGCTGAGTGCAAACCAGCAGCTTGAAAAGCTGCAGCCCTATCTGGAAGACGGCATTGAAGCGCTGCAAGCTGCAGCTGTTAACCTCTTTGGAAACGAAGATTATTCCGTCGATACCGCCGCTGGCGCGAGCCAATTTTTGCGGATGTTTGGTATCGTCTTAGGCGGCTATTTGCTCGCCAAGCAAGCGAAGGCAGCCCAGTCCGCCTTAGCAGCAGGGGAAGGCAACCCCGACTATCTAAACGCCAAGCTCACCATCGCGCAGTTTTACGCTGAGCAAATCATGCCCGAAGGCACAACGCTTCTTGGCCCTGTCACAGCAGGCGGCCAGCACTTATTTGCACTTCAAGAAGATCAATTCGCGCTCTAACCTGCGGTTGAAATAGTCACAATTCAATGTCAAATTCTCTTCGCAGGGAGGGCGAGACATTTATGCAGTTGGTACTATGGAGCGTTGTCATTTGCATCATGTTTTGCGCAGATGCGTCCGCGCAAACGACGAGTGTTTGGACAAGCTGGCGAGATGCCAACGAGGCGACTAGCGCAGCGTTAGCAAAAAAGAATTACGCCCTTGCAGAGAAGGCCGCCAAGACAGCAGTCATACTTTATTCGCAAGAGCCCAGCGAGTTTAGCGCTGAGGTATACATAGTTCTGTTAGATAACGCGTTCCAGATGGTTTTTACGAACACTAAAAACAGACGTAAGACTTGGAAATATTTGGGGCCACGCCTTGAGTATTTAATGGACCGGCGTATCCCGTTACCGCCAGAGTTCGTCGATTTGGGGCTACTTTATTCTCAAGTGTATTTATCAGCGCCCGTTGTGTCGGCACAAAAGAGCCTTTTGAAACAAAAAGCTGAGCTCATACAGCGCCTAGAACACGTCGCCAAGGATACCCTGCCAGTAACGGATCCAAGGGTGCTCGAGGCACGGTATTTTACACTTATGAGTGAGCGTAGTTTTCGTAAGAAGCGTATTGTGCGCCGTGAATTTTCGGAGCTATTGGATAAGGCCATTAGCTTAAACAACACAGACGTTGCGCTGCGATCGCTGTCTTCTCTTGCTGGACTTATGACGGCTATATTTCGAGACCATGAAGAGGCGCTTGAGCTCATTAGAGTGAAGACTCTGGAGATCGGAGTTGAAAATATACCAAAGACGCGCCGCGAGGAGCTGTTTATGGTTGTAGCGGCGGCATTGTTTCTCGATTATGGTCCTGACAAGGCGGAAGCAGAACTAAGCTCTATTGAAGCGCTCGAGGCGCCAGAGCTTGTCTATGATGAGGATGGCGATGTTCAGCTGCAGCCGTTGAAACGTTATTCGCCCAATTTTAGAAATATACGCTCAAAGAAATTTATCCTCTTGTCGTTCACCGTAAATCGAAAGGGAAAAACGGAACAGATCAAAATCCTCAGTTCCGATTTGACTGACCTTAACGAAGACGCTGCCATCGAAGCGGTAGAAAAATGGCGGTACCTGCCTGCTTTCGAAGACGGGAAGTTTAAGCCTGTTGAAAACGTCCGTGTCGTGTTCACCGTTCAGCCACCTTGATCTGGAGGCTTGTGATCCGATCAACGTGCAGGGCTTGCCTTTAAACCCGCTGCGTTCCAAATATAGTGCATGAGCGATCAATCCACATTCTCAGACGGCGACTCCAAAACAGCGGAGCTGCGCTACCCGTTTGACGCACTTCCCGCGGGTGGTGACGTTATGGAGGTGGCGAAAGGGGTCTACTGGCTGCGCATGCCGCTGCCCATGAGCCTGGATCATATCAACCTATGGATTTTAGAGGATGGAGACGGCGTCGTTCTCGTTGATACTGGGCTTAATACCCAGGAGACCAAAGGCCTTTGGGACCAGCTGTTTGATGGGCACATCGCGGGACGCTCTGTCACGAAAATCATCGTGACGCATTACCATCCCGATCACATAGGCTTGGCAGGCTGGCTGCACAAAAAAACCGGCGCGCCTATCCACATTACGCGTACTGAGTTTTTTATGACCCGCGTTTTGTGCTTGGATGTACGCGCTGCGCCCCCTGCTGAAGTGATTGCGTTTTTTGAAGCAGCGGGCTGGGATGAAAATCTGCTCGACGGGCAGCGCAAGAACGGCTTTGGCAGTTTTGCAAAAATGGTGTCTGAACTCCCCATCAGCTATCACCGCATCCAAGGCGGCGATAGTCTGCATATTGGTGGGCGCGACTGGGAGATATGGATCGGGAAGGGGCATGCGCCGGAACATGCTTGCCTCTATCAGCGCGATCTGGACGTTTTAATTTCAGGCGATCAAGTGCTGCCGCGCATTTCCTCTAACGTGTCTGTTTATGCAACAGAGCCTGAGGCCGATCCCATGTCCGATTGGCTTCAATCGTTGCACAAGTTCAAGGCTTTGCCGGAAAGCTGTCTCGTGCTGCCGTCCCACAATGAACCGTTTTATGGGCTGCATCACCGTCTGGATGCGTTGATCAATGGTCATTGCGCGAAGCTTGAGCGTCTTGCGCGCAAGCTCGAGACCCCAAAAACTGCTCTTGAAACCCTCGATACACTGTTTGGCCGGCGCTTTGACAATCCGATGCTTCTCTCCATGGCGACGGGGGAGAGTATTGCGCATCTGCGGTTCCTGGAAACAGCAGGGCTTGTGGAGCGCGACATGCGCGGCGGAGTGGCTTATTATTGCCGTACTTCCCAGCCATCGATGACCCGGCTTGGATTTATCGAATATTCGCGCCAAGCCGATTGATGCGGTTTCTTAACCCGTCTACGCTACTTTAAAACAATAATAAGGTCCGGAGCAGGCCCATGAATACCGCCCTAGATACTCAAGAATTCCCTTGGCTGGCGAGCTACCCGACTGGCGTTGATTGGGGTCAGGATATCCCACCCAAACCGCTTTTTCACCTGCTGGATGATTCGGCAAGGCGGCAGCCAGACGCACCATTTGTGAATTTTTTCGGGCGGTCCTGGACGTATCAAGAGGCAGCTGACCTGGTCAATCGGGCCGCCAATGGTTTCCAAGCGCTTGGCGTGAAACGTGGCTCACGCGTCGGCTTGTTTCTGCCTAACTGCCCGCAGTTTATCTTTTGTTTCCACGGGATTTTGAAAGCGGGCGGTACAGTTGTTAATTTTTCCCCGCTTTATTCGGCTGAAGAACTCATCCAGCAGGTGGAAGATGCAGGCGTGGACATCATGGTGACGCTTGATGTCGCGATGCTGTATGAGAAGATCCATGATGTGATGGAGGCTAGCCGGCTACGTCAGTTGATTGTTGGCTCCCTCGCTGAAGTTTTGCCGTTTCCGAAAAACATGCTCTACAAGGTGTTCAAGCGCCGCGAATCATCTTCTGTTCCGCACAATGCCGCCCATATCAGCTTCCACCAACTCACGGACAATGATGGCAACGTAAAGCCAGTCAATATCGAGCCAAAACAGCATATCGCTGTGCTGCAATACACTGGCGGAACAACAGGGACGCCTAAAGGCGCTGAGCTCAGCCACGCCAATCTCTACACCAATGCCGTGCAAACCGCGCAATATGACCCCCAACTGGTCTTTGGCGAGGATAAGATGCTGGGCGCGCTGCCGCTGTTCCATGTGTTTGCTATGACGGTGGTCATGAATGTCTCCACGTATATTGGCGCAGAAATTGTCCTGCTTCCCAAGTTCGACCTTGATCAGGTTATGCGCACGATTGGCAAAGAGAAAATTACGCTGCTGCCGGGTGTGCCGACCATGTATATGGCGATCCTCAATCATAGTAGGCTGGAGCGCTATGACCTTGGCAGCCTGCGTCTCTCTATTTCTGGCGGAGCGCCTCTGCCTGTGGATCTGAAAAATAAATTCGAGCAACTCAGCGGCGCTATTTTGCGTGAAGGCTATGGCTTGACGGAAAGCTCCGGCGTCGTCGCGGTCAATCCCTATCATAGTGAAGGCAAAACCGGCAGCGTGGGACTGCCCATTCCAGGGACCAAAATCGTGATTTGTGATCCCGAAAATACCGATAGGATTTTAGATATCGGTGAGACCGGGGAAATCTGCGTCGAAGGCCCGCAGATCATGGGTGGCTACTGGCGCAAAGTTGGCGAAACGGAACACGTTCTAAGCAATGGCCGCCTTCGCACTGGCGACATCGGCTATATGGACGCAGATGGCTATACCTTCATCGTTGACCGGATGAAGGATCTCATCTTGGTGAGCGGCTATAATGTGTTTCCGCGGCGGATTGAAGAGGCGCTTTACGCCCATCCAGCCGTACATGAGGCTGTGGCGATTGGTATTCCAGACGACTATCGCGGCGAAACCCCGAAAGCCTTTGTGACGCTCAAGGACGAGGCAGATACCACCTCTGAAGAACTTTTGGAGTTTATTCGGCCCAAGCTTTCAAAGGTGGAAATTCCTGTTAGCGTTGAGGTGCGCGAGGAGCTGCCAAAGACGATGGTGGGCAAACTGTCTAAGAAAGAGCTTGTCGCAGAGGAAAAGGCAACCTACGAACAACGTGTGAAGCAGGGTTAACGCCCACCAAAACAAGACGTTGGACTTTGGGGCCGATGACAGACACGACCGCGGCAGAGCCGCAGCCTATTGATGCACTGAGCTTTGAACAGGCGATGGCTGAACTTGAATCGATTGTGAGTAAGCTGGAAGCTGGAACAGTCGATCTCGAAGACTCAATTTCGCTTTATCAGCGCGGCGATGCGTTAAAGAAGCACTGCCAAATGAAGCTCGATGGTGCCCGCTCAAAAATCGAGAAAATCAAATCTGCAGATGGCCAAGCTGCTGACGCTGCAGAGCCGTTCGACGCCTAATGACGTCTACCATCTCCGATCAATCTGATGCGCTGTTTAGGGCCATGAAAGAGACGGCAAGCGCAGTCGATAGGCGGTTGTCTATTGTGTTACCGCAGCGTGATGGGCTTGAAAAAGAGCTTATAGAAGCAACGCGTTATTCCAGCATTGGCGGGGGCAAAAGGCTTCGCCCGCTGCTGGTGGTTGGCTCTGCGCAGCTATTTGGCGTTGATTTGTTTTCCGCCATTCAAGTGGGCACAGCTGTGGAGTGTATCCACACTTATTCGCTCATTCATGATGATTTGCCAGCGATGGACGACGACGACCTGCGCCGCGGCAAGCCGACCCTCCACAAGGCTTATGATGAAGCAACCGCCATCTTGGCCGGTGATGGCCTTCAAGCTTTAGCATTTGAATTGCTCGCAGCTGAAGAAACCCATGCTGATCCAAGGGTACGCGTTGAACTTGTTGCTGCTCTTGCGAAAGCATCGGGTTTTTCCGGTATGGTCGGCGGGCAAGCGATCGATATTGCCGCCGAATCAGCTGCTGAGCTTGATCTTGGCGCTATCACGCATTTGCAGCGCCTTAAAACTGGCGCGCTCATTGGTTTTTCGGTTGAAGCTGGCGGCATCTTAGGGAAGGCCGATCCGTTCCACCGCGAAGCGCTGCGAGGTTATGCGCACAGTGTTGGACTGGCCTTTCAGATTGCTGACGACCTCCTTGACGTGGAAGGCGACCCGGAAACTGTGGGAAAAGCGACACACAAGGATGAAGATGCAGGTAAGGCGACATTTGTGTCCCTAATGGGCGCCGAACGAGCGCGCGAACAATCAAAATTTTTGATAGATCAGGCGCTTGAGCATATTGAAGACTTTGGTGAAGAGGCCTCGCTCTTGCGCGGGGTTGCGCGATTTGTCATCACCAGAGACAAATAATCGCCTTGATTGGCAGCCAATTGCACGTCCAGATGTATCGGGCGTGAAGTAAAGACGCGAGGAAGTGGGAAACACTATGTCAAAACCGGAAACCCCCTTACTGGACACGGTCACCTATCCGGCGGACCTGCGTAAACTCGAGCCAAGCCAGTTGCGCCAGTTTGCCGATGAACTACGTGCCGAAATGGTTGACGCAGTGAGCCAAACCGGCGGCCATTTGGGCGCCGGCCTGGGTGTTGTCGAACTCACAACCGCTATCCACTACGTTTTCAATACGCCCGATGACAAGCTGATCTGGGATGTGGGCCACCAGTGCTATCCCCATAAGATTATCACTGGCAGGCGCGACCGGATCCGCACCATTCGGCAGGGAGATGGCCTGTCGGGCTTCACCAAGCGCGCGGAAAGCGAATACGATCCCTTTGGCGCGGCCCATTCATCTACGTCTATTTCAGCAGCGCTTGGTATGGCCATGGCCAACAAGCTGTCTGGTGGATCAGGCCGGGGTATCGCTGTTATTGGCGATGGCGCCATGTCGGCTGGGATGGCCTATGAAGCCATGAACAATGCGGCGCAGGCCGGCAATAAGCTCGTGGTAATTTTGAATGACAACGACATGTCAATTGCGCCCCCTGTGGGCGGCCTTTCGGCTTATTTAGCGCGGCTGCTGAGTTCAAATAGTTATTTGTCTTTGCGTGATATTGGCAAGCAGGTCGCTCGTCGTTTGCCCTCCAGCTTGGCGAAAGCGGCTCAAAAGGCGGAGGAGTATGCCCGCGGCATGGCAACCGGCGGAACTCTGTTTGAAGAGCTAGGATTTTACTATATTGGCCCAATTGACGGCCACAATATGGATCACCTTCTACCCGTGCTTGAAAACGTGCGCGATGCGAAAGAAGGACCAGTCCTCGTTCACGTCGTGACCCAAAAGGGTAAAGGCTATGGACCAGCAGAGAATTCTGCTGATAAATATCACGGCGTCGCAAAGTTCGATGTCATCACGGGGAAACAGCACAAGCCAACACCGAAAGCGCCGAGCTATACAAAGGTGTTTGCCAATGCGCTGATCGCCGAAGCGAAGGCGGATGAAAAAGTCGTCGCTATCACCGGCGCAATGCCGTCAGGGACCGGCGTAGACGCTTTTGAGAAAGCCTTTCCCGACCGCGCCTTTGATGTTGGCATTGCTGAACAACACGCGGTGACCTTTGCTGGCGGACTGGCGACAGAGGGCTATAAGCCTTTCTGCGCGATTTATTCGACGTTCCTTCAGCGTGCCTATGATCAGGTTGTGCATGACGTGGCGCTCCAGAATTTGCCAGTGAAGTTTGCCATGGACCGCGCAGGACTTGTTGGCGCCGATGGCCCCACGCATGCTGGCAGTTTCGATGTGGCGTATTTATGCACACTGCCAAATATGGTCGTCATGGCCGCGGCAGATGAACTTGAACTGGTGCATATGACAGCAACAGCCGTTCATTATAACGAAGGGCCCATTGCCTTCCGCTATCCGCGCGGCGAGGGCATTGGTCTTGAATTGCCCGAACGCGGAACACCTTTGGAAATTGGTAAAGGCCGTATTCTGCGTGAGGGTAGCAAAGTCGCCATCCTTTCTTTTGGTGCGCGTCTTCAAGAAGCCCATAAAGCAGCCGATGACCTAGATAAACGCGGCCTGTCCACGACGGTAGCAGACGCGCGCTTTGCAAAACCGCTGGATGAAGACCTGGTGCGCAAATTGGCGCGCGATCATGACGTGCTGATTACCATCGAAGAGGGGTCCTCAGGCGGGTTTGGCGCTTATGTGCTCCATTATGCGTCTGACGCGGGCTTAACAGACGATGGCCTGAAAATCCGCACCATGCGATTGCCAGACAGCTATATAGATCAAGATAAGCCAGCGCTGATGTATGATGAAGCTGGCCTCAACGCGGTTCATATCGTTGAAACAGCCCTAAAAGCACTCGGTCACAATGATATTGAAAGCCTGTCGGCCACTGAAACAGCTTAAGGCTTGCCTGTGGGCAAAGTCCGTGCTGATCAACGCTTAGTCGCCCTGGGGCTTGCCGAAACACGCGCGCGGGCGCAGGCGCTCATTCTTGGCGGCAAGGTGATGCTTGGTGACCGAAGGGTTGAGAAGGCGGGCCAGCAAATTGCAGAGGACGCCGCGCTTCAGCTAAAAGAAAAAGATCACCCATGGGTCAGCCGCGGCGGTTTGAAGCTGGACCATGGCCTCCAGCACTTTGGCTGGGATATTCAAGGCAGCATTGTTGTTGACGTCGGGGCCTCCACAGGAGGCTTTACCCATGTCGCGTTAACGCACGGCGCAGCCCAAGTCTTTGCAGTCGACGTCGGCCATGGTCAGCTTGATTGGCGGCTGCGGTCCGACGACCGTGTGACGGTTCTAGAGAAGACGAACGCGCGCTATTTGACGCAAGAAGAGATTGCGGTTCGGCCAGACCTGATTGTTTGCGATGCCAGTTTTATCTCGCTTAAAACCGTGTTGCCGGCCTCGATGTCTCTTGCTGGCCCCAATACAAAGCTCATCGCGCTCATAAAGCCGCAGTTTGAGGTCGGGAAAGATGATGTAGGGAAGGGCGGCGTCGTGCGTGACCTGGCTCTACATGATGCTGTGTGCGAAGAAATCGCGCAATGGCTCGAGGCTGATATGGGGTGGACGGTGCACGGGATCACCAAGAGCCCCATCACGGGCCCCAAAGGCAATGTCGAATTTCTAATCGGCGCTGAAAAACCATGACGGCTGTGACCGTGACAGCCGTCGGCGCGCGCGGAGATGGTGTCGCTCAGGTGGACGGGCGCCCCATTTTTGTGCCAGGCGCCGTCCCAGGAGACACAGCCTGGGTTGAAGGTGGTCGTATTGTACGCATTGAAGCCGGTGCGAACCGGGCCAAGCCGCGCTGCCCGCATTTTGGGCCCTGCGGCGGGTGCAGTCTTCAACATCTTTCTGACGCGCACTACGCGCAATGGCTCAGTGTCCCAATCGTTCGGGCTTTGGCACAGCATGATCTCAGCGCTGAGATTAATGAACCACTGATCAGTCTACCAGCAACACGGCGCCGCGCTGCGCTCACAGGAAAAAAATCGGGTGGAAGCGTTCACTTAGGGTTTAGCGGTAAGCGCAGCCATGAGGTCGAGGATATTCACGATTGCGCGGTCATGCATCCCCAACTTGAAGCTGCAGTTGGCCCCTTGCGGACTTTTTTAAAGTCTTGTCTGCCAACCAAGGCCAAGGCGCGCGCTTCTCTCACGTTGGCGGACAACGGTCTAGATATTCACTTAGACGGGCTGCCGCTTCGTCGTCTGGATGTTTTGCAAGATATTCCTGTGTTAGCAGCTGCGCTGGACGGCGCCGTGCGCATCACTGGGCAAGACGGACCGGATGTGGATATTCTCTGGCAAAGTGAAGCGCCGCGAATGCATATTTTCGGTGCATCCGTCGAGTTGCCAGTCAACTCATTCCTGCAAGCAACCAAGCATGGTGAGGCCGCACTTGGTAATACGGCCAGCCGCTGGGCCGAAGGGGGTAAATCAGGCGCTGACCTGTTTTGCGGACTAGGCACCTTTAGCTTTGCCCTTGCGAAGCATATGAAGATCGACGGTTTTGAAGCAAGCGGGGTGGCCGTTAAAGCCATGCATAGAGCGCTTCGGCCAGAGGGGATGCACGGGGTGCAAGCCAATCACCGCGACTTGTTTCGCAGACCACTGACACCGCCAGAGCTTAAAGATTATGACGTCGTGCTCTTTGATCCGCCGCGCGCCGGCGCGAAAGCACAGAGTGAGCAACTAGCGCAAAGCGCTGTTGATACGGTGATCGCGATATCGTGCAATCCCGCTACATTTGCGCGCGATGCCAGGACTTTGGTCGATGGCGGATATGCTTTAGAGGAGGTCCAGCCTGTCGGGCAGTTTTTATGGTCTACTCATGTTGAGCTCGCTGCGTTGTTTAAGCGCTGATAATCTCAGCGGGGCCTTCTCGCCGCGTCTGCGCACGATGCTGCAGTTTTGCATCTGCCAAGACGCACGCCATCATCGCAATGCCAACCGGGACAGCGCGGATACCCACACAAGGGTCATGGCGCCCCTTTGTCACGATATCAGTTTCTTGTCCCGCTCGGTCGATGGTTTTACGCGGCTTTAAAATTGACGAGGTGGGTTTCACGGCAAAGCGCGCAACCACCTCTTGCCCCGTGGCGATCCCGCCTAAAATGCCGCCAGCATTGTTGCTAAGGAATTCTGGTTCGCCATTGTCGCCTAGGATCATCTCATCGGCGTTTTCTTCCCCCGTGAGCGCTGCTGCGGCCATTCCATTGCCGATTTCGACACCTTTCACAGCGTTAATCGACATAAAGGCGGCTGCGATATCACCGTCTAATTTGCCATAGATCGGCGCGCCCCAACCGGCTGGCACGTTCATTGCCGCCACTTCAATGACGGCGCCTATAGAGGACCCTGCCTTGCGCACTTCATCCAGTGCATCGGCCCATTCAGCTGCTGTTTTGGCGCATGGGCAAAATAAGGGATTATCGTTCACTGCGTCCCAATCGCGCTCATCGCTTGGCAGGAGATGCCCACCCATTTGCACAAGGCCTGCAACGATGCGGATGTCATCACCCAAAACCTGCTGTGCGACTGCTCCAGCTGCTACCCGCGCCGCTGTCTCTCTAGCAGATGAACGCCCGCCGCCGCGATAATCTCGCAGGCCATATTTGGCCAGATAAGTGTAGTCGGCATGCCCAGGGCGGAATTTGTCTTTGATGTCCGAATAGTCTTTTGAGCACTGATCGGTGTTTTCAATCAGCAGCGCAATGGGCGTGCCTGTCGTTTTGCCTTCAAAGGTGCCGGATAGGATCTTCACTTGGTCAGCCTCGCGGCGCTGCGTTGTATAGCGTGACTGACCTGGCCGCCGCGCGTCGAGGGCCGGCTGAATATCCGCTTCTATGAGGTCTAGCCCAGGCGGACAGCCATCGATCACACACCCTATTGCGATACCGTGGCTTTCCCCAAAGGTTGTGACGCGGAACAACCGGCCAAAACTGTTTACACTCATAAGAAGACGATCCTGCAGCCGTTGCGCTGGCGGCACTTTAGTCTGGGCCTCTTTAAACGCAAGGCGCAATGACGCCCTAGGCGTCTGGCGGGCTCTGGGGCGTCGGCGCGCTGGGCCTTAGGGCCGTGCCAAGGTCGCCGCCTTTACGCAGTTCAGTGACAGCTGCATTCACTTCGGCACCAAACACAAATGCAATGGCTAGAAGGAAGAAAAAAACCAACGTCACCATAGTTCCAGCCAAAGACCCATAGGTGGACTGGTAGTCGGCTAGATTGCGCAGATAGATGGATAAACCATTGGCGATTGTCAGCCACAAAACCGCCGTCGTGAGCGCGCCTGGCCAGATGGCAATGGGGCGTATTCGGTATGGGGCAAACACGAAATAGGCTGCATAAAGAATGCAAAATAAAACAGCGGGTGTGACCAGGAGGCGTAGTAATTTCCAGCTCTGCTCTATGATGCCTTGATCAAAATAGGCGCCGCCAATCATGTCCCATACAGCAGGGCCGCCAATTTGCAAGGCCATGATCGGCAAGACAAAGAGAGGCGCTACTGCTGCAATGCCGATGCTCTGAGCGCGCCGTTTTAAAGCGGGCTGCACCTTAGCCCAGTGGAAAGCGCGGCGCACAGCAACGCGCGCTGCATCAAGCCCAGAAGAGGCTGTCCATAGCGCAACGATGCCAGATGCTGTCAGAATGCCCCGCGGGGTGCCGCTCAAAATATGATTGATTGGTTTGGAAAGCGCGGCCGCGACCTCAGGTGGCAGATAGCTCAGGGCTAGCACGATCGCATCCTGCCCCGCGCTGGTATCGCCAACACTGCCAGCAACGGCAATGGTAAAAATGACAAAAGGAAACAGCGATACCAAGCCGATGAAAGCGAGATGCCCAGCCATCATGACGCCTTCGTCGCGGATGAACCCGGCGATGGCGCTCGAAAACACGCGGACAAGAGTATTCAGCAAAACACAGGGCCTTAGTCGATGGTTGTCAGCGTCAGGCTGCTTGTTTGGTTGTCTTGCGCTTTTTGACCCAGTGTCGCACGGCGTCTTGAAGAGCGTCATCCTCTGGCGGAATTGTGATAGCGAACGTCACCAATTGATCTCCTGCAGGGCCTGATTTGGGCGCAATGCCTTTGCCGCGAAGGCGCACTGTTTTGCCGCTGGAGGTGCCAGCCGCTATCTTGAGCACTACCGAGCCATGAATGGTCGAAATCGTGACTTTCCCGCCCAGAACAGCGGTCTCTAGGTCCAGCTCTTGCGTCATGCGGATGTCCTTGCCCGTGCGGGAAAAGACATCATGACTGCGTACATGGACCGTGATCAGCGCGTCGCCAGCTTTGCCGCCAAAAGGGGCAGGATCACCTTGACCAGACAAGCGAATCTGCTGGCCATCTTTTAATCCAGCGGGGATTTTCACGCTTAAGGTCTTGCCGCCTTGAAGTGATAGCTTTTTCTGTGCGCCAAGAGCGGCATCTAAAAAATCGACTGTGATTTCATATTTGGCATCTTGCCCACCTGAGGCACGGCCTGGGCGAAAACCTTCGCTGCGTGTGCCACCACCGGGCTGGCCGCCGCCAAACGCGCCGCCAAAATTTCCAAACAAGTCTTGGAAAACGTCTTCTGGGGAACCGCCGCCGTCAAAATTCCAGCGTCCACCTTGGCGACGCTCTTGCTGCGACCCGCCGCCGCCAAAACCGAACCCGTCATGAAACTGCGCTTTTTTGTTTCCATCCGCGTCAATGGCGCCAGCATCATAGGCTTTGCGTTTTTCTGCATCGCCTAGGATGTCATAGGCTGCAGTGATCGACTTGAACTTCTCTTGCGCGGCCGCGTTGTCCTTGTTTTGGTCTGGATGATACTTCTTGGCAAGTGAACGATAGGCGCGCTTGATCTCGTCCGCCGAAGCGGTTCTTTGAACGCCTAACATTCCGTATAAGTCTTTTGCCATTGTTTCGTGTCAAACCACTGCTGCTAAAGCGTAATTCATCCCTCTGTACGGACCTATATATGGTAAAGATAGTCGCCAGGTTAAAGGCCTAGCGCATGAAACGGCGTTCGCAAATGGTTGAATTGCTTATTCAGCCAGCAATCGCCACGTTCCATCAGGGGCTTGGCATGCCGTTGCATACCCTGTTTCAACCGCTGTGCCCATGCGCAATACTTGATGGAACTCGCGGCAAACCAGATTTTCTGGGCCGGCAAAACGCACTTGCGGTGTCACCGTTCCAGCAATTTTCCCAGACTTCCAAGAGACCTTTTCGCCTGGCATAGTTTGCGACAAGGTAAGCTGCGTCAGATCAATCACCTTTCGCCGCGTCTTGTCATCGAGCGCTTTGCCAAGCCTCTCTCCAGCCCAAGTGCCAGCCATACCCTCAAGCGGTGTGGCGATATCTGGCGGCAGCGCAGCAACCTCCTCACCTGGAGGTAAAACCCATGGCGGTCCGCCCAATATCATCTCATCATCCCCATCTCCAGGGACTGAGGAGCTAGACGTGCCGGTGCTGCTGCATGATGCGGCAAAGAGCGCAGCAAAACATGTGACACATAGGCTAAAGAGCCTTAAAGCGGGGAAGCGAAACTCAACCATCGTGTTGAGCTTACCATGTCTACTTATCAAGATGAAAGGACCTCCTATGGACCTCATTGATGAAGGAGCTGACCCATTTGCGCTGTTCACCGACTGGTTCGCAGATGCAGAAAAAAGTGAGCCAAATGATCCCAATGCTATGACCGTCTCAACGGTTGACGAAGCTGGCCTGCCAGATGCGCGGATATTGTTGCTGAAGGGACGCACCAGCGACGGTTTCGTCTTTTACACCAACCTAACCAGCGAAAAGGGTAAGCAGCTGCTCGCAGCTCGGAAATGCGCCTTGCTGTTTCACTGGAAAAGTGCGCGGCGGCAAATTCGGATGCGTGGCCCGGTATCGCTCGTATCAGACGATACCGCCGACGCTTATTTCGCAACGCGCAGGCGCATGAGCCAAATTGGCGCTTGGGCCTCAGACCAGTCGAGCCCCCTTGATAGCCGAGACACATTTGAAGCCCGCATTGCCAATTTCGAGACCAGGTTTAAGGGCCAAGATGTACCCAGGCCGCCGCATTGGTCTGGTTTCTGTCTGATTCCAGACGTGATGGAATTCTGGCAAGACCGGGATTTTCGTCTGCATGACCGGGTCCGCTATAGTCGCGGTAGCGACGCTGGTTGGTCTGGTCAGCGGCTTTACCCCTAACCCACAAGGACATACCCAAATGCCAAAACTATATGGGATCAAAAACTGCGATACGGTCCGCAAAGCGCTCAAGGCGTTTGAGGCAGCTGGTAAACCGGTTGAATTCGTTGACGTGCGCGCGCAGGCGCTCACCGAAGAGACGGTCCAGAGTTGGCTTGCTTATGTTGATGCAGAAACACTGATCAATACGCGCGGGACGACCTGGCGAAAAATGGATGAGGTATCACGCGGCGCGGCAATGGCGGGGCCTGCGTCAGCAATCCTCAAAGAACCGTCATTGTTTAAACGCCCCGTCATTACGGATGGCGAAAGTGTGACGGTGGGATGGAAGGCCGCTGAACAGGCCAGATGGCTGGAATGAGCGTGCTGGCGTACGAAACATGGAATGTTTTTACCCAGCGCCGCTTTGCCGGAAACCCCTTGGCCGTCGTCTGGGGGGGCGATGGGCTCTCTGGCGAAGACATGCAGCTTATCGCGCGGGAGTTCAACTATTCTGAAACAGTTTTCATTTGTGCCGCAAACGGTGCAGGCGGAGCCGCCGCTTTAAGAATTTTCACGCCCACGATGGAACTGCCCTTCGCAGGTCATCCTACAATCGGCGCAGCGCTTGCCTTGCTTGGCGCTGGCAAAGTGCGCGGTTCGGGCTGTGAATTGGACGTTCCAGCCGGGCGGGTGGATATGACTTTTGCTGGCGAGGGAGATGGCGTTCAAGCCCGCCTTACCCCGCCACAAATCCCGCAGATAGTCTCGCAGGAGGTTCGGTCTTTAGAGGACGTCATCGGGCTTGCACGGGAGGCGGCGATCTTGACGGCGACTGCAGGGACGGCGTTTGCCTTTGTAGAGCTTGGGGATCAGACTAGCGTTGATGCTGCAGTCATCGGTCCAGGCCTGGGCGCCTATATTGCAAGCTTGGCGTGCGTTGGGCTGTATGTATTCTGCAAGGCGGGGCCTGAAAACGTCTATGCCCGTCTCTTGGCAGACGAGATTGGTCTTTCCGAAGACCCGGCGACGGGCAGCGCTGCAGCAGCCTTAGCAGCTGTCTTAGCGCAGCAGAATGCGCCGCTGGGCGATTACATCATACAGCAAGGTGTGCAGATGGGGCGGCCAGGCGAGATTTACCTAACGCTTAAAGCAGGCGGGAACTGCACTATAGGAGGGTATGGCGTGAAGGTCATGGCTGGGACGCTAGAGATGTAACGTCCATTACTGCGTTTATGTCGCAAACGTATAATCCATACCAATATCGATGGCAGGCGCAGAGAGTGTCAGGGCTCCGCCAACGGACACATAATCAACGCCCGTGGCCGCTATGGCGCCGATGGTCTCTAGCGTGATACCGCCCGAAGCCTCAAGCGGAACACGGCCGCCATATCGCTTTACCGCCTCGACTAGCATGAGCGGAGCCATATTATCGAGGAGGAGGGATGTTGCGCCGGCTTCAATGGCGATGTCTGCTTGTTCCAAGGTGTCACATTCGACTTGGATTTGGCGCTCACCTGCCGCTTTTGCAGCGGCAATGGCTTGTTTGACGCCGCCGGCTACGGCGATGTGATTGTCCTTAATCATCACGGCATCATAAAGACCCATCCGGTGGTTTGTCGCGCCGCCGCAAACAGCTGCGTATTTGCTGAGCAAGCGGTAGCCTGGGATTGTTTTGCGTGTGTCGAGCAATTTCGCCTTTGCATTGCCCATGGCGGCGCGATAGGCGCGCGTATGCGTGGCAATGCCGCTGAGAAGCTGCAGACTATTGAGCGCGCTGCGTTCTGCTGTGAGGAGCACGGATGCCTTGCCGCTGACGGCCGCGATGACCTGGCCCTTTTCGGCTGGCATTCCGTCGTGCAGATGCACGTCGAAAGCAGCTCCGGGATCCAGCGCTCTAAAAAATGCTTTTGCGAGCGGGGTGCCGCAGACAATGGCATTCTCTCGCGCGGTCAGATGTGCCTGTAGCTGCGCAGCAGGGTCGATCACTGCATCACATGTACGGTCGCCGGGGCCGACATCCTCTGTAAGAGCGGCTTCAACGAAGGTGTCTATCTGCGCTTGGGAGAGCGGAAACTCAGTCACTTGAAGGGTGCGACGCGATGTGAGACAGATCGCCCGTTGTCGTGCTTGCCACTGGCGGCGACATTTCCAGCATTTTCTCAAGCGGCGCCAGCGCTTTAACGCGTATATCCTCAGGAACATCGATTTGCGGCGCCATATCGCGCAGGCACAGATAGAGTTTTTCCATGGTGTTGAGCGCCATGAAGGGGCACATATTGCAGTTGCAATTGCCATCTGCGCCGGGCGCGCCGATAAACGTCTTATCAGGGCGTGCCTTTTCCATTTGGTGCATGATATGAGGCTCGGTCGCGACGATGATCGTTTCCGCAGCGGTTTCCGCGCAGAATTTCAAAATTGAACTCGTTGAGCCAACATGGTCGGCATGATCTAAAATGTGCGCTGGACACTCTGGGTGTGCGGCTACCGGCGCGCCGGGGTTCTGCGCTTTGAGCTTGAGAAGCTCTTTTTCAGAGAATTGTTCATGCACGATGCAGGAGCCTTCCCACATGAGCATGTTTTCGCGGCCGGTCTGGCGTTTTATGTAGTTGCCCAAATGTTGGTCTGGGGCGAATAAAATCGGCGTGTCGAGCGGGATTTGATTGACGATGTATTCAGCGTTTGAAGACGTGACAATGATGTCGGTGTGCGCTTTCACCGCTGCTGAACAATTGATATAGGTGAGGGAGATATGGTCCGGATGGGCTGCGCGAAAGGCCGCGAATTCATCAGGCGGACAGCTGTCTTCCAAGCTGCAGCCAGCCGCAAGGTCCGGCAGCACAACTGTTTTTTCTGGACTTAGTATTTTCGCGACCTCTGCCATAAAGCGGACACCGCAAAAGGCGATGACATCAGCGTCTGTCGCGGCCGCCTTGCGCGATAGGTCAAGCGAATCTCCCACAAAATCTGCAATATCTTGAATTTCTGGCGCCTGGTAATAATGCGCTAAAATCACTGCATTTTTCTCTTTGCGCAAACGGTGTATCTCCGCAACCACATCGATATTAGGATCAATCTGTGGGCGCATAAAAGCGGCGGGGAATTCAACTTTCGTCATTGGGGTCCTTTCCCGGCGACATGATAGAGACCGTATGTGGTGCTTTTAGAGTGGCCATGCAAGGATTTTGCGCGCTCGCGGAAGCTTACTAGGCCGAAGAAATATCGAAAAAATCGTTTATGGACAGTGCGCTGCGCGGCTTTGCTAAACCCTGTTCTATCAGGTGAATAATGTGCGCAAAAACTGACTGTGCTGCGGCTGGATGAAGCGCCTTAGGCACATCGTGATAGAGTGTTGCCACGATATCCATGATGGACCCGTTGCCCGAGCGAATTTGCTGTAGGATCGCGCTTTCTCGGGCTTTGCGGTGTGCAATAAGTGCTTTGATGAAGGGCTGGGGAACTGTGATCGGTTGCCCATGGGTGGGCCAGATTGTGTCTAGGTCAAGCTCTAAAGTGCGCTCAAGGCTCTCCATATAGGACGCCATATGCCCGTCTGGCGGGATGACCACACTTGTTGCCCATCCCATAATATGATCGCCGCTAAACAACGCATTGTGTTCGATCCATCTGTAGCATAGGTGGTTTGCCAAATGGCCGGGCGTGGCAAATACCTCAATATTGTACCCACCAACCTGGAGACGTTCGCCATTTTTAAGCTGCCGGTCCGGGTTGTAAGCCATGTCCTGGCTTTCATCCATCGCGGTACCCGCCTCTTGCGTTTGGCTAATTACCGGCGCGCAGCCTAGAATTGGCGCGCTGAAATGGTCCTTCAGGGCTCTGCTGGCTGGGCTATGGTCTCTGTGTGTATGTGTTACCAAGATAGCATCAACGCTTCGATTGCCAATGGCTTCAATGATGGTCTTAACATGACTTTCGCTCTGTGGACCCGGATCAATGACCACACATCTCTCTGAGGTATTGAGGATGTAAGTCCCGGTGCCCGTATAGGTGAATGGGCCTGCGTTTCCTGCAACAACACGGATTAATCCAGGCTGCGGATTGTAAATGCCTGGTGCTTTTGTGTCTGGGTCCGCAATGAACGCAATGCTCATGTCAATCCTGGTCCTTAATCAGACGCCGTCGTGCGCAGCGTATAGAGATAACAATAATTGTCGGAACCTGAAAAGGAAAAGGCCCGGCCGAGGGGGGGGTGGCCGGGCCTTTAAAAGACAAGCCGTGGAGGGACGGCGTGTTGTCTTGCACAGTAATACGCCGCTTATTTTGCAGCGGATCATGAAAGCAGAAAAAAAGTGTAGATTGGTCGGGGAGAGAGGATTCGAACCTCCGGCCCCTGCGTCCCGAACGCAGTGCTCTACCAGGCTGAGCTACCCCCCGACCGGGGACCATCAACACGGCTTCGCCGCGGATGATGCGAGCTATAATACCGCGCCATAGCTGTGGCAAGCTTTGCACGCTGCCACACATAAAAAACCCCGACTTTAAATAAAGCCGGGATTTTTTCTTTCTCGTGCTCAGCGCCTTTGAAAAAAGGCGCGATAGACTACGCAGCGCGGCGGCGGCGTGTTACAGCTAGACCCGTTAAGCCAAGTCCAAGAAGCGCAAGGGATGCGGGTTCTGAAACATCCACTGGTGAACAGCCAGGGAAATCTGGTGGAAGATCAGAGCAGTTCTTAGGCGTGGCATGTTGATATGCAAAGTCAACATATCCCTGCTTGCCAAGGTGGAAGCTCGTGAGTTCACGCTGCCCATTACCCATGTTTGGACCGTAAGTCGCGGTCAACGAGTCGGAGAAATGGAACCAAACACCAATACGATTGCCAAAGCTGATACCATCCCAGTCGTCGGTATTAAATGTGGAATTGATAGAGGTCACATCAATCTGGAAATTCACATTTCCATCAGCGCGCGGTTGTAAGTCCATAATATTGTTGAAGGAGCCAAGGAAATTGCCTGGATCGTTGAAACTGCTGGCGTTGTTGTCGCCATTGTATTCATACGCGGTAATCCGGTTGCGGCGAAGGTCCGCGTAAAGAATGGCATATTCGCCAATCTGGTTTTTTGGATTGGGTCCATCTGACATGACGAGCCAAAACCCACCTGCGTCACCACGAGGTTTCAAGATTTCTGGTTTGAAATCAATGTTCACACTCAGGCCGGAATCGCGACCGTTTGTGGCATAATGTAACTGAAAATCCTCCAACAGATCTTTGTTACCGCCACCGAGACCCGTGTAGCCATTCCAATCATAGCTAAACGCTTCTTGTGCCTGAGCGCCGCCAAGCGAGGCTGCCCCCAGTGCTGCGCAGCCCACTACCGCACTTATAAATTTGCTAAACGCCATTTTGTTACTCCAAATAAACAGCTCAAGAATGCCGCCCCTTTGGGCATTCTATCGATTTATATGAAGCAATAACTATGCCAAAAGGCGTAGATAAAAAAAGTTTCGGAAGAACAACGATTTAGTCTTCTGGATGTCTCATGTCGACGCAATTGACAGTATTGAGTGTAAACAAATCCGACAACCCCATATAGGACTGCATCGTTACTTAACCGTTTTTAATAATCCTAAATTATCATGATGCGCCAGCGTCTTGCACTGTTTTCCGCAGCACTCAGACAGGTGTAAGACATTCAGGGCCAGGCTTATGGACTCAATGCCCGCGCTGAAGGCAAAAATGCACAATGTCTGAGAGAGCGCTGCGCGCTGAAGATGGTGCAAACAGGTTGAGGCAATCCAGCGCGCGATCAGCGAAATGCTGCGCTCTTCGCGTTGCGTCTACAAGTGCATTCGTGCTGGTTAGAATGTCAATGGCTTGCTGCAAGTCGTCGTCATGACACTCGCCCTTACCAATGGTGCGTTGCCAAAAGGCCTTTTGAGCATCGGTGCCGCGCTGATAGGCCAAGATAACCGGCAAGGAGACTTTGCCTTCTTGGAAATCATCGCCCACCGTTTTTCCGAGCTTGCGTTGGTTTGCGCTATAATCCAGCACATCATCCACAATCTGAAACGCTAGGCCTAAGTCTCTGCCATAAGCGGACAACGCATCTTCTTCTCGCTGAGGGCGCTCCGCAACCACGGCGGAAATCTGACAGGCCGCTGCAAACAAGGCGGCCGTCTTGGCGCCGATCACGTCCATATATATGTCTTCGGTCGTCGTTAGGTCAGCAACAGTCATCATTTGCTGAACTTCGCCTTCTGCAATGATTGACGACGCTGACGACAGAATTTTCAAAACTTTAAGAGAGCCATCTTCGACCATGAGCTCAAATGCGCGCGAGAATAAGAAGTCTCCCACTAGCACACTCGCTTGATTGCCCCAGACTGCATTTGCCGTGTCCTTGCCGCGGCGTAGAGCGCTTTCGTCAACCACGTCATCATGGAGCAATGTAGCAGTGTGAATGAACTCGACGCAGGCCGCGAGCTTGCATTGGCGCTTGCCTTCATAGCCAACCAGCTTGCTGCTCGCCAAAGTCAGCATGGGCCGCAGCCGCTTGCCACCGCTGGCGATTAAGTGTCCTGCAAGCTGAGGGATCAAGCTCACCGGGCTCTCCATCCGCTCTAAAATCGTGGTGTTGACCAACCTCATATCGTCTGCAACGAGAGCTTGCAGTGTTGTTAGGGCATTGCCAGCATTTGATGAACTGCTATCACGGACGGGCAGGGAGGTGACGTTTGACAAGGGCTTGGCCTTTTTGCACGTATTCAAAACAATGAGAATTGCGCCATCTGCTAGACCATGCCGCACAGATTTACCAGTCCATTGCCAGGAACTGCGGCATTATCACTTTTAAGGAAGGACACGCCATTGGAGGAACTGCTTCGCACCACTGACTTGGTGTTAATCAATGCTATCAAGTCTTATTTGAAGTCCGATGGGATCGATGTGTTTGAACTCGATGCTCATATGAGTGTTTTGGAGGGCAGCATTTCTGTTTTGGTGCCGCGCCGGCTCATGGTGGCGCCGCATCACCTTGCACGGGCGCGTATGATTATAAAAGACGCTGCGCTTGGCGACTATTTGTCTCCGGCTAAGTCATCACAACCGTGACTTCTACCGTATCTTCACATTGCGCCGCTCACTGTTTTTTGAGTATGCAGCTGAGCACGCCTTGCAACCCTTGGCTGGCGCTGCTGAATTGGCGCAGCCTTTTTTTATGAGTGAGCTCACCGATTGAAACGTTTTCTCAGCCGCCTCCCTATTTTAAAAAAAGTTCTCCATCCAAAACCGATTGTGCCCGTGTTGCGCTTTACGGGCGTGATCGGCGAGCAGGGCCGTTTTGCTCAAGGCCTTAATCTTGCCGCCGTTTCCTCCAGTCTCACCAAGGCATTTTCAGTCGCGGATGCAAAAGCAGTCGCCATCATTATCAATTCGCCCGGTGGGTCGCCTGTTCAGTCAGGTTTGATCTTTTCGCGTATACGCGAGCTTGCTGACGAGAAAGACAAGCAAGTCTTTGTGTTTGCCGAAGATGTTGCCGCCTCAGGCGGCTATCTCATTGCCTGCGCAGGTGATGAGATTTACGTTCATGATGCCAGCGTCGTTGGCTCTATTGGTGTCATTTCAGCCGGTTTCGGCTTTGTTGAGCTTTTAAACAAAGTCGGCGTGGAGCGCCGTGTTTATACAGCTGGCGAGAGCAAATCCATGCTCGATCCTTTTAAACCTGAAGAGCCGGAAGACATTGAGCGCCTCAAACAGCTCCAGAGCGATATTCATACCTATTTCAAAGATTTGGTGCGCGATCGGCGCGGCGATAGGCTGAAGGCGCCGCGCAAACAAGTGTTTAGTGGTGATATTTGGGTGGGCAAAAAAGCAGTTAGCGCCGGGTTAGTTGACGGCGTGGGCACAGTGCGCGATGTAATGCGTGAGAAATTCGGGAAAGATGTGGACCTGCCGCTTATCCAGTCGAAACGGAAATTTCGCTTGCCGTTTATGGCGCACGGGCCAGCTCTCTCTGCAAGAACGCTTCTATCGGAGCTGCGCTCGCAAGCAGATTGGTCTCGTTTTGGTCAATAGCAGGTTCGCTCTAGGATAGCGCGGTAAGGATGCGAATGGCAGACGATACACAAACGCAGGATGTGCTGAACAATTATCGCCAGAGCATCGACAATATAGATGCTGCGTTGATCCACATGCTGGCAGAGCGCTTTAAAGTAACCAAGAAAGTCGGCCAGTTGAAAGCCCAACATGGTCTGCCGCCTGCCGATAAAGATCGCGAGCGGGCGCAAATTCAGCGTTTGCGGACGCTCGCTGAGCAAGCGGACTTAGACCCCGACTTTTCCGAGAAGTTTCTGCAGTTTATCGTAACCGAAGTTATTCGCCACCATGAGCGTTTGCGCGCCTAGTGCGTTTGATGTCGGGAGCGTCTGGGATCGTTCATCGGCCTTGAACTGACCTTCAGGTTGAAGTGAAGAAGTCTATTAGGGTGTTCTTTGCGCTTTGAATCAGCAACGGCGCTTGTTTGGGATGGTATCCTTCGTCAAGCAGCCGCCGATTTGGGAAGAGGGCGCTAAATTCTTTGGCGTAAGGAAAACCAGCAAAATAGCTCGGATTACGCTCTACCATGGCCGGCAGTGTAGCCAAATTCTCCCAGGAAATGTTGGAGACGTTATCAATCCAGTCTTTGCGCGAGCTTTCACCAGACGTACTCCATGATCCCGTCCCGTGATCATCTTTAAAGCCTTTGCAGTGAAAAAAGAGCACCGTGTCATGCGCGGCCCTTGCACGCTTCTTGTGGGATAATGGCATTTTTTCGTAGCCATACACGGGATCTGTTGTATGCCAGGTTTTGTTGTCTAGCCGAAAAAACGATTGATCGCCTGAGGTGAAGGGAGGCGGGCCGATGCGCTTTCCGACGAATTTAGGTGCGTAGTTGTAAAAGTTGTAAACGGCGACGCCGTCATTTGTATCAGTCACATTTATCCCAAAAATAGGCCAGCGCTGGTCGACCTTTAAAGTTCTGCGAACGCGGTTACAAACCGTGCTAAATCGTGCGGGCGACCCAATGTGATCCCCATCAATTTTGATGACGATTTCGTGGTTCGTTTTACAAAGAGCATAATTGTAGTAATTGGCGAGGCTATTTTCGTCTCGCGGATCAATGCCGGCTGCGTCTGTTGATCCAACAGGTAGAACTTCTGGTTCATACTCAAAGACGCGGATCTTTCCGGGATACCGCTTTTGCCAAGCTTCGCAAATCTGCGGCGTTGAATCTTGGCAGTTATTGTATACGACGACCAGTTCATCCACGCCGTCGATATGTGTTTCAAATGCCTCGTTCAGTAACATGGCTTCGTTTCTGAGCCGCATAAAGCCAGAGATGCCTGGCTTTCTGTCGTTGCTCAGGTCTGACTTCGAAACGCTCCACATCTTATACTCTCCTGCAGCCCATCAAAGCGTTAGCATTATCTTCTTTTAGCTCAGATTTACTTTGCGGATCAGGCCAGTTGCACGGCCAAGGGTAACCCTCCAAAAGTCTAGAACAAAAAACGCTTCGTAGAGGTTTTCCAATGCTATTTCATCGTCCTGAAAAGCTTTTTCTATAGCTGTGAACTGACGCTTTCGCTTATCGCGCATGGTTCCAATTGCTTTGCCATTCAGGCGAAGGGCCCATTTGCGTTTCCAGCTGGAAAAATTCATGCAATCGAAATGCAATAGCCAAACGTCTTTAATCCGGACGGTCCTTGCAGGTGTTTCCGGAGTAGGACAATGGACATTGATATGTTTGAAGGTCAAACCGGTGCGGACAATCGCTTTGCCTGACAAATGGCCGAAAAACCCATCATCGCTGATGGCGAGAGTATCACCGTAGGTCCACCTTAAAAATGCGCGATTGATGCGATTTGGTAGTGCCTTGAAATGCGTTTGGCTAAACTCGTCTCGCTTATCTTTGCAAACAAGAATGGCTTCGTAGGGATAAAGCCTTAGAATATCGGCCGCTTCAGCGTGCTTGCGTATTGCTTGGATGAGATTTCCTTTTGCATACAGCAGCTCATCGCCGTCAATAAGCGCAGCAAAATCGCAGCCAGCCGCCGTTGCCATTTGATACCCTTTTAAAAGCGCAAATTCGTTACGTTTGATCAGCACGTCTGATCTTCCGCCGGGGCAACTGTTCCAAAAAGTGTCGTCGCAGGCCACGATCGTGACGTCATCGAAGTCCGCGATCTCCGGGAAATCGGCTTCCTCCGGGTAATCAAAAAAGAGAAAAATATGGTCGGCGCCAATTTTCCGGTTGTGGTCAATGAGCTTGAGAACACTCTCGCGTGATTGCGATAGAAACGTGCAGATCGCCAGCTTTAGCGGCGTCACAGGCGCAGGAGGGTTCGGCATTACGCGTTTGCTCGGCCACGCGCCTGTTTACGATACTCGAGCGGCCAGCCAAGGCTGAAAGAGAGCGCTTGGGACATTTTGGAGAAGGCGTCTGCCTGATCTTTCTGGTCTAAGGACTTTAGCTCCAAAGCGAGTTTCTTCATCGCATAGCCAGATCGAGTGCGGCAATGGTTTTGGATGGTATCGTTGCGCGTATTGGCAAGCGCCTTGAGTAAAACCTGAATCTGAAACAGACGCTTTTGAACCATGGAGGCTCTTGTGGTCATGCTCGACTTGTCTTTGGGATCGGGAATGTAGTGCTTGGAGACGATGTTGGGCACGAACACGCGCGTATCGCTGGCTTCAATCAGCCGTAGAAACAAGTCACGGTCACACTCCCAGCGCACACCTTCATCCATGCCGCCAATGCCCTGATACAGCGTCTTGCTGACGACGGACGTATTTAGGTGACAAAACCCCGGCGTAATGAACAGGTCTTCGATGGCTAGATCGTAGAAGTTCTCCGCATATGGCTTGCTGCCGCGGCGAACGAGCGCTGGTTCTAGGTCTTCTAACCAAACCGCGTCTTCTTTCAGCGTTTCGCCCATATACGCCTGTTGATTGCACATGATGTATTGCACGGTTTTACCATTCTTCCCAGCTGCCTCAATGGCGCGGGACACGCGGCTCAGATGGCCAACGTCAGTCCATTCGTCGTCGTCGTCAAGGAACGTGACGTACTGGCCATGGCCCTCAGATACGCCGTGGTTAAAACTATAGCTCTGGCCATGTCCGTTGCTACGATGCATTAACTTGTGCACGAAAACGGGTTTGCTCGTACTGGATTGAATGTCAACAAACAGCGCGTCATAGGCGGCCAGGTTCTCTGGTTGCGAGCCGTCCATAACCACCTGAACGTCCATCGCCTCGAAATCCTGCGCAAGAACGGATTGCAGCGCTCGTTTGAACAGAACTGGCCGGTCGCGCGTGGCAATGATGACCGAAAAAATAGGCTTAGTGTCAGTCATGCTTAGGCTTTCAAGTATCCGTGTGCCGCGATTGTTCCGGGGGGCAAGTCTTTTTAGCTCGCTAGTTTGGACTTGTGTATGTGGGCGTCAGTATGGACTTTGTCGCTGTCAGACACGCCGCAAAACGTCAGCAGTTCTGATTGAAAATCACGATCATCGAGGTCTTCGGTGCGGACGATGCGAAACACCTTTGGCAGCCGCGCTTCAATTTTCTCCGCTTCAGCGTAATAGAAATCCCAGTATTGCTCCACGGCCTCTCTCTTGGTCGGGCCGGTGAATTTCGGATACAGCTTATCCCAAACAGGATCGAGCGCCCATTTTGTCCCGTCGTGCTCCATCCAAAAATTGCGGCTGTCATGATAGGGCTCGCGGGTGATGGCTGCGCTAATGCGTTCGCCGATGGCTTTGGAAGGCCAGCGCGGTAAACCTGACTTGGTCATCCAGCTGGTCACTGTCTGGGTTCTATCGCGTTTAAGGCAAATAAACCGCACCCGGTCACTCGCGGCAAGAAGGTCATCGACATAGGTGAGGTAATAGAAAGCGATGTCGCCAAGCATCCTGGCCCGCGGCATCTTTTTGAGCTGTTCATAGGCTTCGGCTGCCGGAGGGCGTGATAAGTCGACTGTTAATCGCTGCGTGGGCCCTCCATCCAGAATAGCACCAAATTCTTCAACCATGTTGACGGCTGGGCGCGGTGTCCCTTCCCAGCGCATGCAGCTCGGGTTCATTTCGTGAAAACAAATAGCATCACTCTGCGCATTTAGCAGCTTCGCCAACGAGGCCGTGCCAGAGCGTCCGGTGCCAAGCCCTATAATGATCATAAGCTGTCGCGTCCGTTAAAATCCTTGCGCTCATTCGTAAGGCAGCTGCTTTTATATTCCGTTAAATGCCGCTGGACCATGCCAAAATTTAGGGCCCAGGCGCGGTCTTCGTTCAATCCATTGATTTCGAAAGGCGCCATCGCTAGGGTCCGCCATCTTTTATCGCTGGTTTGGACTCAAAGAACGCAATGGCCGACAGCCTTTCCTTTCAAGATCTTATTCTTACGCTTCAGCGCTATTGGGCGGATCGCGGGTGTGTGATTTTGCAGCCCTATGACATGGAAATGGGGGCAGGGACGTTTCATGCAGCGACGACACTGCGCGCACTGGGGCCAGAGCGCTGGAATGCTGCCTATGTGCAGCCCTCGCGCCGCCCAACAGATGGACGTTACGGCGAAAACCCGAACCGGCTGCAGCACTATTACCAGTTCCAGACGATTTTAAAGCCAGCGCCGGTGGATATCCAAGATCAGTATTTGGGCTCCCTCAAAGCGATCGGCATCGATTTTGAAACACATGATATTCGCTTTGTGGAGGACGATTGGGAGAGCCCTACGCTTGGCGCTTGGGGGCTTGGCTGGGAAGTGTGGTGTGATGGCATGGAAGTCAGTCAGTTCACCTATTTCCAACAAGTGGGCGGCTATGATTGTAAGCCCGTCGCGGGCGAGCTCACCTATGGGCTCGAGCGCCTGGCGATGTACATCCAAGGCGTGGACAACGTCTATGACCTCGATTTTAACGGGCGCGGCGTGACCTATGGCGACGTGTTTTTAAAAAATGAGCAGCAGCAGTCTGCCTATAACTTTGAACACGCCAATACGGGCCGCTTGTTGCAGCACTTCAAAGACGCCGAAGCAGAATGTCAGATGCTGCTAGAGCTTGATAAGCCATTGCCGCTGCCTGCGTATGAGCAGTGCATTTCAGCAAGCCACATCTTCAATATGCTGGATGCGCGGGGCGTCATCTCCGTAACAGAGCGGGCAAGCTACATCGGCCGCGTGCGTGCTCTGGCCAAGGGGTGCTGCGATGCGTGGATGAGTACCAACGGATGGGCCGCATAAGTTATGGCTGAGCTTCTCCTCGAACTGTTTTCCGAAGAAATCCCAGCGCGCATGCAGTCCAAGGCTTGCGATGATCTAAAGCGCCTCACGCAGAAAGCGCTGAAAGATGCTCAGCTTGGCTTTGAGACGATGGAGGCTTATGCTACTCCGCGCCGGCTGGCCCTTCACATCATCGGCCTTCCCACCGCTCAAGCAGATGTACGCGAGGAGCGGCGCGGGCCGAAGGCGGATGCGCCTGAAAAGGCTATTGCTGGCTTTCTAGGAAGTGTTGGTCTGACACGCGATCAAGTAGAGGAGCGCGAGGATAAAAAAGGCACCTTCCTCTATGCAGTGATTGAGAAGAAGGGCGCTCCCACGGCAGACGTGTTGTCGGCGATCTTCCCAGACATCATTCGCAGTTTCCCATGGCCTAAATCTATGCGATGGGGTCCGGCTTCTCAGTCCACGGAGAGTCTGCGCTGGGTGCGGCCTTTGCAATCCATCCTGTGCTTGTTTGATGGCAACGTTGTGCCGTTTGAGGTTAATAGCCTTGCGAGCAGCGATGAGACCCGCGGCCACCGATTTCATGCACCAGAGGCTATTAAAGTCAATGGGTTTGGGGATTATCTTAAGAAATTATCCGAAGCTTATGTGATCCTCGATCCGCTCAAGCGGATGGAGCAAATCGTCAAAGAAGCCAACGCGCAAACGATGATCGGCAAGGTCATAATCGTGCGCGACGATGCCCTGGTGGCTGAAAATGCAGGCCTCACCGAATGGCCCACTGTGTTGATGGGTCGTTTTGACGAAGCGTTTTTGGATGTGCCGGACGAAGTGCTGACCGCCACCATGCGCACCAATCAAAAATACTTCTCCCTGCGCGACCCGAACACTGGCAATCTGACCAACAAGTTCTTGTGTGTGGCGAACCTACAGGCCAGCGATGGCGGTAAGGCAATCCTGGCAGGCAATGAGAAAGTGCTCTCGGCGCGGCTGTCGGACGCCAAGTTCTTCTGGGAGCAAGACCTCAAAACCCCTTTGGAGGAGATGGCGGCCAAGCTCAAAGATGTCACGTTTCATGAGAAGCTGGGAACCGTTGCTGAGAAAGTGGACCGTGTTGCCAAACTCGCCAAGTGGCTGGGCGCGGAATACGGTATTGGTGAGCCTGGACTGAACTATCAGGCCGCCAAATTGGCGAAAGCAGATCTTGTCTCCGCCATGGTCACCGAGTTTCCCTCCGTGCAGGGCGTCATGGGCTCCTACTATGCTGAGAAGCAAGGTCTAGATGTGGCCGTTGTGAACGCGATTAAAGAACATTATGCGCCGCAAGGGCCTAATGACGATTGCCCGACCAATGGCGTGAGCGTTGCTGTCGCGCTGGCGGATAAGATTGACACGTTGGTCGGTTTTTTCGCGATTGATGAGAAACCGACAGGCTCGAAAGATCCCTATGCGCTTCGTAGAGCTGGGTTAGGGATTATTCGGCTGATTTTAGAAAATGGACTGCGGTTTAAACTGGGCGAGCTTCTCTCATTCGTAAGAGTAGAAGTTTTTGAAACTCTGTCTGAACAGGTTTCTCGTGCGGCTGAAAGTTCCGTTGAGCAACTAAGGCCACAGGACTCAGACAAGGCAGTGCGTTTCGAAGTAACTACGATAAAGGGTAATCGCCCAAGTCTAACGACTGGTAATCCGGCTTTGCAGTACAGCGATGATATAAAAGGGTTAATCGATTTCATCGCAGATCGCCTCAAAGTCCAGCAGCGCGAGCAAGGCGTGCCGCATGACCTTATTGATGCGGTTTTTGCGCTGGGTAGTGAAGATGATCTCGTGCGACTAATCGCCCGTGTCTCAGCGCTGCAAAGCTTCTTGAAAACTGACCATGGCGCAAATCTATTGGCTGGGTATAAGCGCGCCGCCAATATCTTGCGTATTGAAGAGAAGAAAGATGGCAAGGCGTTTGATGGCGCGGTCGATGAAGCGTTGCTGGGCGATACGCAGGAGCATGCGCTGTTTGTGGCGCTGGTTTCGTCTAATGAACTGCTGGCCAAGGCACTGGAAATGGAAGACTTTGAGGCGGCGATGCGGGCGCTGGCGCAGCTGCGCGGGCCGGTGGATGCGTTCTTTGATTATGTGACGGTGAATGCAGAGGATGCCGCTATTCGGGAAAATCGGTTGACTTTGCTCAATCAAATCCGCGCTGCAGTGCACAAAGTAGCAGATTTTTCAAAGATTGAAGGCTAAACCGGGGGCCTAAACCACATCCGGATGCGTAGTCAGGGCTAAAGATACATGACGAAATGGGTTTATTCCTTCGGTGGCGGGTCTGCAGATGGGTCATCGCAGATGCGCAATCTTTTGGGCGGCAAGGGCGCGAACCTTGCGGAAATGGCCAGCCTTGGCTTGCCAGTCCCGCCAGGGCTCACGATTACGACGGAAGTCTGTACCTATTATTACGGCAATGGCGAGAGCTATCCCGATGCGCTGAAAGCGCAAGTGGATGAGGCTCTAGAGACTGTCGAAACGGAGGTCGGCGCAGCGTTCGGCGATACATCAAACCCGCTTTTGGTATCTGTACGTTCTGGCGCGCGGGTTTCTATGCCTGGCATGATGGATACCGTGCTCAATCTCGGTCTCAATGATGAGACTGTCGTTGGCCTGGCGCAGCAGTCTGAAGACGAGCGCTTTGCCTGGGATAGCTATCGCCGGTTCATCCAGATGTATTCAGACGTGGTCTTAGGTTTGGACCATTATCTCTTTGAAGATATTCTGGAAATGATGAAGGAGGAAAAGGGCTATTTCACGGATACGGATCTGGAAATAGAAGACCTTCAAGCGATTGTCGCGGCCTACAAAGACAAGGTGGAAGAAAAGCTCGGCAAACCCTTCCCGCAAGACGTCCAAAGCCAGCTTTGGGGCGCGATTGGCGCCGTGTTTGGCTCTTGGAAGATTGAACGTGCGAAAGTCTATCGCCGCTTGAACAACATCCCGGAAGAATGGGGCACAGCGGTCAACGTCCAGGCTATGGTGTTTGGCAATATGGGGCAAACGTCCGCCACCGGTGTTGCCTTCACACGTAACCCATCTGATGGCGACAACCGCATCTACGGCGAATATCTCGTCAACGCCCAGGGCGAAGATGTGGTCGCTGGCATTCGTACACCGCAATATTTGACTGAGGAAGCGCGCGCGGACGCCGGGGCGAAAGAAGCGTCCATGGAAACGGTGATGCCGGAGATGTTTGGCCAGCTAAAGGACGTGTTTGCGCAGCTGGAAGCGCATTACCGCGACATGCAAGATATCGAATTTACGGTTCAAAAAGCCAAGCTTTGGCTGCTGCAAACCCGCAGCGGCAAGCGCACGGCCAAAGCCGCGCTTAAAATCGCCGTGGACATGGCCAATGAAGGGCTGATCACGCAGGAAGAAGCGATCTCCCGCGTCGATCCTGCCGCGCTAGACCAAATGCTGCACCCCATGCTCGATCCTGAGGCAGAACGCGACATCATTACAACCGGACTACCGGCATCGCCTGGAGCGGCTTCTGGCGCGATCGTTTTTGATTCAGACGAAGCCGAAGACCGTGCCCACAAAGGCGAAGAAGTCATTCTCGTGCGCGTGGAAACGAGCCCTGAGGACATTCACGGCATGCATGCGGCTAAAGGCATTTTAACCAGCCGCGGCGGCATGACAAGCCATGCTGCGGTGGTCGCGCGCGGCATGGGGCGGCCCTGTGTGTCCGGAGCGGGATCGCTGCAGATTGATGCAAAAACAAAAACGCTGCGCTGCGGGCAAGTAGAGCTGCGCCATGGCGACGTGATCACCATCGATGGCGCAACGGGGGATGTGATCGCAGGCGAAGTGCCTACCATTCAGCCAGAGCTAGCGGGTGATTTTGCAACGCTCATGGTCTGGGCCGATAAAGTGCGGCGCATGGCCGTGCGCACCAATGCCGAAACACCGGCGGACGCAAAGACGGCGCGTGAATTTGGCGCAGAAGGCATTGGCCTCTGCCGCACAGAACACATGTTCTTTGAAGCGGACCGCATTCTCGCCGTGCGCGAGATGATCCTGGCTGAGGACAATGCCGGGCGCCAAGCAGCGCTGGACAAATTGCTCCCCATCCAGCGGCAAGACTTTGATGATATTTTTGATGTGATGGCAGGCTTGCCGGTCACGGTACGTCTACTCGATCCGCCGCTGCACGAGTTTCTCCCGCGCGAATCTTCCGAATTTGAAGACCTGGCAACATCCCTTGGCGTAGAGACGGATATGGTGCGCCGCCGCGTGCACGAGCTGCATGAGTTTAACCCAATGCTTGGTCACCGCGGTTGCCGACTTGGTGTTACCTATCCTGAAATCTACGCCATGCAGGCACGGGCCATTTTTGAAGCCGCGCTTGGCGTGAAGGAGCGCAGCGGCCAAGCGCCTATCCCTGAAATCATGATCCCCTTGGTGGCGACAAAAAAAGAAACGGCCATCCTGCGCAAATTGGTCGACGAGACCGCGCAGACGGTCTTTGGGGAAACAAGTGGCCAGATTGATTATCTGGTTGGCACGATGATCGAATTACCGCGTGCGGCGCTGCAGGCGGGCTCCATCGCTGAAGGTGCGGAGTTCTTCTCATTCGGCACCAACGATTTGACCCAAACTGCGCTCGGCATTAGCCGAGACGATGCCAGCCGCTTCTTGACCGAGTATGTTGAGCAAGGGATTTACCCGCGCGATCCGTTTGTCAGCATCGATGTCGAGGGTGTTGGGGAGCTGGTGCGTATCGGTGTTGAGCGGGGCCGGGCAACGTCGCCTGATCTCAAGCTTGGCATCTGCGGTGAACATGGCGGCGACCCCGCCTCGATCGATTTTTGCGAAAGTGTTGGTTTGGACTATGTGTCCTGTTCACCTTTCCGGGTCCCAATCGCCCGTCTTGCAGCAGCGCAGGCAGCGTTAAAAAGCGCCTAAGAGAGGTGTTTGACCAGCGATCCTAAAAATGTATCGCAGGCTGCTAGCTGTTTTAGCGTGATGAACTCATCTGGCTGATGGGCCTGGGCGATATCGCCTGGGCCGAACACGACGGTATCAAAGCCTGCACCTTGGAAAAAGCCAGCCTCCGTTGCAAAGGCGGCCGCGCCGCTATTATTTGCTCCCGTAAGCCGCCGGATGAGCGTTTCAGCACTATTGTCATCCTGCGGCGTCAGGCCGGGTGCGTTTGCGATGACCTCTGTCGCAATGCTGATTGGATGGCTGTATTGCGTCGCCTTGGCCATGCAAAATTGCTCAAATTCAGCGAGCAACGTGGCGGCGTCATCGCCGGGAATGGCGCGGACATCCCACATGAAACTGCAATGCTCAGCTAGAATATTGATCGCTGCCCCGCCATGGATAGTGTTGACAGTCAGCGTCGTGTGGGGCGGCTCAAAATCGGGATCGCTGCGTGCTTTCAATCCCTCTGCAATCGTCATGAGCTGTGTAATGAGCTCTGCGGCCACCATGACAGCGCTAACGCCAAGTTGTGTCTGACTAGAATGCGCTGGGATGCCGCGAACGGTTGTTTGAAACGCGCCAATGCCCTTATGGCCGGTCACGAGGTGCATCATTGTTGGTTCGCCGACAATCACAGCCTCAATGGGCGGTAAGTGCTCTACAATGGCTGCAACCATAGGCGCGACCCCTTGGCAACCGACTTCCTCATCATAGGATAGTGCGAGATGGATCGGTCGTTTCAGGCTCGTCATCTGCGGCACCGCTGCGAGCGCGCAGGCGATAAAGCCCTTCATGTCGCATGTGCCGCGGCCATAGAGTTTGTCGCCGCGCTGGGTCAGCGTATATGGGTCAGTTGTCCAGTCTTGGCCATCTACCGGTACGACATCGCTATGGCCTGATAAGACAACCCCGCCAGCGCTGCCGGTGCCAATTGTGGCGTAAAAATTGGCTTTGTCACCTTCTGGGCTCAGCACCCTGCGGCCTGTGACCCCGTAGTTTGCCAAATAATCCTCAACCCAAGTGATCAAGCTCAAGTTGGACAAGCGCGATGTTGTGTCAAACGCGATGAGTGTTTCTAGAATGTCTTGGCTGGTCATAAAAAAAGGCTCCGGCGAGGTGCGCGGAGCCTAATCATTGGTTCATGTAAGTCCAGGGTATTTAAAAGCCCATAAGGCTCATGACTTCCCTGCGCGCCTTATCATCTTCTCGAAACGCGCCAAGCATGCGGCTCGTTGTCATGACCACTGTCGGCGCCTCGACGCCGCGGCTGCTCATGCACCCATGTGTGGCTTCTATCACCACAGCAACCCCTTGCGGCTGCAAGACTGTGTCGATAGCCTCTGCGATTTGCGCAGTAAGACGTTCTTGTACTTGCAATCGACGCGCGAAACCGTTCACAACACGCGCGAGTTTTGAGACGCCGACAACCCGATTTTTTGGCAAATATGCGACGTGCGCCTTACCCGTAATCGGCACGATATGGTGTTCACAATGGCTGACCAGGGGTATGTCGCGAAGCAAGACAATTTCATCATATCCACCGACTTCTTCGAACGTCCGCTCGAGATGGAGGAGCGGGTCTTCATCATAGCCCCTAAAAAATTCCTTGTAGGCCCGCGCCACACGATTTGGAGTATCAACAAGACCCTCTCTCGTTGGGTCATCTCCTGCCCATTCGATAAGTGTTTTTACTGCATCAAGCACATCAGAAGGGATGGCAGCATCCCGGTCCATATAGCTCACAACATTTCCTTCAGCTTCGCCATTATCAATATAAACTGAGCGAATGGGCTGGCTTATTGGCCTCCTACGCTGCAGGCGGTTGAGAAAAAAGCTGGAAGAATTAAAAGCTTCCGCATTCCCAACATACATTTCTTTATACGGTCTGTTAACAAATTGGATGACTGTTCGGCACAAAAACTTAGGCCTACTGCGAATCCCTGTCGGACTGAAGGGGACGCAATCGCTGGCGAGTTTGGTCTGAAGAGATGGTAAGTCTGGCCGCGCAGTTCACGCCGGCCGGTCCGCTAAGCCCGCCACAATAGCAAGAGCCGCTAAAACACGCGCGTCGGTAACAAATCCATTCTGTTGTTTGCTTCGAACCCAGTGCCACACCTCACGCGTTGCAACCGCGTGAGGTGTAATGTCTTCATCGTCCACGCCTCCACCAGGCGCCGTTTTTCTGCAATCACGTGCCTGAACCAAGGTCGGTGTCTCTGATGTCATTCCAGCAGAGGAGGCAAATGGCCCAATGACACGCCAAGACTGGCTTGTATAGCCTGTTTCTTCTTCTAATTCTCGCTTTGCCGCCGCAAGGATCGCCTCGTCAGGCGTGCCAGGGTCATCCCCGACCAGGCCTGCCGGGAGCTCGATTGTGCGTGCGTCAAGCGGGTAGCGATACTGCTCCACGAGTAACAACCGATCTTGCCAATCCGTAGCGACAATGCAAACCGCGTCAATTGAAGACGGTCTGCGGGCCCATTCCCAATGGTCTTTTTTGACTAATTCTAGATATTTTCCAGCAGCGAGCGTTTGCACGTCTGAGGCATCTTTTATGGGCACTGGAATTGTTCCTACGCTTATGGAGACGATGATCGCTTGTGTCTGCGATAAAGCAGGGCTTGGCAAGGGGCCGATGCCTTGTCATGCTGCCTTTAGAACACGTTGATAAGCGGAGGCGATATGCCACTCAACACCATGCTGGAAATGATCGGGTCCACGCCGCATGTGAAAATGCAGCGGCTATATGGCGCCGACGCGAATGTCTGGATTAAACAAGAGCGCGCAAACCCCGGTGGTTCGATCAAAGACCGCATTGCACTTGCTATGATTGAAGACGCTGAAGAGCGCGGCGATTTAAAGCCTGGCGGGGTGATCATTGAGCCGACCTCTGGCAATACAGGCGTGGGCCTTTCTATGGTCGCGGCCGTTAAAGGCTACCGCTTGGTGCTGGTCATGCCCGAATCCATGTCGATTGAACGCCGCCGCTTGATGTTGGCTTATGGCGCTGAATTCGTTCTAACGCCGCGCGAAAAAGGGATGCCTGGTGCGATCGCAAAGGCTGAAGCGATGGTAGAAGATACTCCGGGCGCTTGGATGCCGCAGCAATTTAAAAACCCTGCAAATGTTGAGGTTCACCGCAAGACAAGCGCCATTGAAATTCAACAGGATTTTCCCGGTGGACTGGATGCGATGATTACGGGCGTTGGAACGGGCGGCCATATCACAGGATGCGCGCAGGTTTTGAAAGAAGTGTGGCCGGAGATGAAAGTCTACGCTGTAGAACCCGCTGCATCGCCCGTTTTGTCAGGGGGTGCGCCTGGCCCCCATCCCATTCAAGGGATTGGCGCGGGCTTCGTCCCTGATGTGATGGACATTAATGTGCTTGATGGTGTTATCCAAGTCGCGCCGGATGACGCAAAGACTATGGCGCGGCGTGCTGCAAAAGAAGAGGGTATGCTGGTCGGTATCTCGTCAGGCGCCACACTCGCTGCCATTGCCCAAGCGCTGCCAGACTTAGACCCAACAGCTAAAGTTCTTGGATTTAATTACGATACTGGAGAACGGTATTTTTCAGTCCCTGATTTCTTTCCGGAAGAATGAAGCAAGCGGCCTGGTAGCGGTCTGACAGCCATATGGGTGAAACGGCGGATAATCAGGCGGGTAAGAGCCGTCGGCGCTCCCTCGAGCTGCGTATGGCGCTTGTGTGTTATGGCGGGGTGTCCCTGGCCGTTTACATGCATGGGGTGTCGCGTGAGATCCTCAATCTTGTAAAAGCCTCAAAAGCTGTACGCGATCACATGGGCGGGCGTACCGATGTGCCGTCGCAGTTTGTCTATGAAACCCTGCTGGACACTATTCATGACACCGTCGATCTACGGGTGGTGGTCGACATCATTGCCGGGGCATCTGCAGGCGGCATCAATGGCATTATGCTTTCGCGTGCGCTTGCTTATGATTTGCCGCTGGATAGTCACCGCAAGATGTGGCTGGAGCTGGGCGATGTCACCGAGCTTTTAGACCCAAAAGGCAAAGCCAATATGTGGAGCAAGCCGTTTATGCGGCCTATGCTTGCTTTTCTAGGGTGGTGGCAAAAGAAAGGTATGGGGCAGCTCGCCAGTGACGCCGCGCGCTCTTTAGAGGTACAACAAAAGCTCTCCTTGTTGACGCGGTCGCGTTGGTTTCATCCGCCCTTTTCTGGCGACCGGATGAGCAAGATGATGCTCGATGGTTTGACGTCGATTGGACTGGATGGAGCATCAAAAGGCTCCCTTCTTCCATCGGGCCATCCGCTCGATTTGTTTGTTACTGGCACCGATTTCTGGGGCCACCGGCAGTTGCTTGCTTTGCATGATCCACCGGTGATTGTGGAGCGTGAGCACCGGCATATTTTAACGTTTCGCCATGTTACGATGGCGGACGGCATGGCTCAGTCAGAAATGACAGAACAAGACATCCCGTCGATGGCCTTTGCTGCGCGCGCAACATCGTGTTTCCCGGGCGCCTTTCCGCCAGCTCAACTGAAGGAAATTGATCGTGTTCTAGCAGCGGAAGGCAAGGAATGGACAAACCGGAAAGCTTTCATTGACCGCAGTTTTAAAGCCCTTACCGCGCAGGGCGAAGATGTCGAAGACGCAGCCTTTATCGATGGCAGCGTATTGATGAATAAGCCTTTAGCGCTGGCGATCAAGGCTGTACAGGATCGGTCTGCCAGCCGTGAAGTCGATCGCCGCATTGTCTATATTGATCCAAATCCAGATAAGCGCGCACGCATACAGTCTGATCCACCAGGCTTTTTCTCTACGCTGAAGGGCGCTCTGTCCGACATCCCGCGCAATCAGCCGATTCGTGATGATCTTGAATGGCTTAACACCTTCAATATTCGCGCTGAAAACTTGAACCAAATCATCAATGCGCTCACGCCAAAAGTCACGCGCATGGTCAGCGGCATCCGTAAAGGTCTATGGGGCCGGGATTTAACGCTAGAGCGGTTAGGCGTCTGGCGCAAAAAGGCCCACTCGGCTGCGGCGGAAGACAGCGGTTTTGCTTATGGCGCCTATGCACGCCTGAAGGTCCTGACAGTTCTTGAAGAAACGGCGTTCTTGATCAATATTTCAGGCAACAGCACGCAGGAAGATAGCGTGCGCACGCAGCTTGACGAATGGGCCTACCGGCAAGATGTTTTGCCCATCTCTGATGCTGCCGATGACGCGCTTAGCAAGGACGATACGCCGTGGGTGGAGTTCCTGCGGCAGTATGACGTTCATTACCGCGTTCGGCGGATGCGTTTCATGCTGCGCAGGGTCAATGATCTCTATCGTGGGCTCAGTTTTGACGATGCGTTGCAAGCCAGTTGGCTAAACCGCGCCAAAGTCGCACTTTACGATATCATCCATCGGTATGAAGCGGTTGCTCGCCTTGAAAATCTACCTGGCGCGCAGGGAGTCTTTTTTCCCCCTAGCGGCCAGGCAAGCAAAGATGACATCGATGCTTTCTTGAGCAAAGTGGGTGGATATTTGGATTTGCAGATCCTTGATGAGAGTTTTGACATCCTTTTGGTGGAACTGTTTAATGACGCACCGTCAAAGGAGATGGCAACGCAGGTGCTCGATTGTTACCTGGGCTTTGCTTTCTTCGATGTCGCAACCCTGCCAATGACGCAGTGGCGTGATCTGTATGAGTTGGATGAGGTTCTGGTGGACCGAATCTCGGCAAATGATGCAAACAGTCTCGATCGTGGCGGGGCGGGGCAAATTCTTAAAGGCGCTGAACTTGGTAATTTCGGAGCCTTTTTTTCGCGCGCCTACCGGGAAAATGACTATCTCTGGGGACGCCTCACAGGCGCCGAGCGGCTTATAGATATCGTCGCCAGTGCGGTCCCTGACTTGGCGGATGCCTTGCCAATCAGCAAACTGAAACAACAGATGTTTGCTGCGATCCTAGATGAGGAAGAGCCGCATCTCACCCACATCCCCGACATCTTTATTGACTTAAGAAAACGCGTTTCTTCTATGGTTTAGAGCTTTACGCAGTAAAAACCCCTGCTGTGTCTGGAAGCGAACCTACACAGCAGGGGATAAGTCAAAAGGGTCTGGCAGTTAAGCCGAGCGGTCTTTAGCGCCGCCTACATTCTTAAAAATCATTCGTTGCTAGCAACAGTTGCAGGGTCGCAGCCTTCGATTTCGAAATTTACTGCGGTCTGCAGACCCGTGCGTTCAATGATGGAGTTGCCTTCCATGGCAGGCGCATATTTCCAGCGGCGCACAGCACTTACGGCTGCATCTGCAAGGGCAGGGCTGCCTGCGTCTGCGATCACACGCACACTCTCAGGCTTCACTTCGCCATTATAGCCAACATCATACTGAACTAATACAGCGCCAGCTTCACAACTCTTTGCTGCTGCCTCAGGAAAAACAGGTGCAGCATAGTATTCAATTGCTGAATCCTCTTGTTGAGCTGGTGTCAATGTATGGGCAAAGTCTTGTGCATATCCACAAGCACCTAAGGTCGTCATTATGAGGACAAGTGCGCTATTTTTTAATACTTTATTATTCATCGTCTTATCTCCCAGATGGGTCTCGGTTCTGTGTTTGTCATAAAACCGTAATACAAGATGTAACATAACTGTCATAAAAGAGCAAATATTTCGTGTTTCGGGTCAAGCGCTGAGAGCTTTTATGGCTTTAAGCCATTGATAAGATGAGATAAAAGGGGGTCCTGTTTCCAGCCGTTTGGCTCGAAAACGCGCAGAAACTCATGGTGTTTAAGAAGAAACAAAGCGGCGTTTGATCGGGCGCAATGGGGGCAGCAGTGCCAAATAAGGCGTTTGCCTTAAGACAAGTAGGAGCTGGCGCGCGGCAGACTTGTTCTCGCCGGCAGACGCCGAAAAAGGTGTGTGCTAGGCGCTAAGGTAAGGCAAAGCGCAATATGAACGGAGCTGAACGGCCGCAAAGTTACTTGCGATTTTCGCCTAGCTGGCCGTAACGAGAGACAAAAGTCTCTGTATCGCCTGCTGAAAGGAGCTTGGCTTGATCGATCCAATTGTCTCGGACGATCCGTCCTTTAAAGTTGGTCATTTCAGCATCAACCTTTGCCACATCATCATCTGACCAACCGGCAATTTGGAAAAAGTGATAGACGCCAAGCGAATCCAAAAGTGCCGCTAATTTGGGCCCAACACCTTTGATCAACATCAGATCATCGGGGACGCCGACTGGCTTGTCTAAAAATGGGCTCGCAGATAGCTTGGCTTTGGCTTCCTCATCCGGCTGAGATATGCCGCTTATGATGCCCATAGGCGCAGGGTCGGCCTGCGGCGCAGGTGAGGGCTCGGGCGTTGCCGCTGCAGCATCAAAAGCGTCTTGCTTGGCTTTTTCTAACGCCTCTTCTAGCGATGCAATGCGCGACTGGGCATCCGTTAATTTGGTACGTGTTGCACTATCTTCGCGCTCTAAGCGTTGGCGCGCTGATTGGCAGTCGGCCAGAGCCTTCTGCGCCGTTGCCAAGTCTTGCTCTAGCATTAGCGATTTATTCCCGCGGCCAGCCCAAATCCAATAGCCGACCAATAGTCCAAGCAGAAATGCGACGAGGAGAAACAATAGCAATTCTAGAAAAAGATATCCCATGGCTTGGCTCTTCTTTTGCGTTCCTAAGGTAAATCGAGTGCGGGCGTCATTGTGAAGCGCCTGCGTATAACACCTGAAATTCTATTCGGCGATTGGCGCTGCGGCCTTCTGGTGTTGTGTTGGCGGCAATTGGTTTGGTTGATCCAAACCCTTCCGCTTGAAGGCGGTCTGCTGCCACACTTTCATCGACGAGAAGGTTGACGACGGCCTGCGCGCGCGCTTGACTAAGGACCTGATTAGCCTCTTTGTCCCCAACGCTATCGGTATGGCCAGAGATGACAACACGTGTATTCGGGCACTCTTTGGTCACTGCGGCAAGGCGGACAATGAGTGGATTTGGTTGGGGCACGACTTCTGCGCTACCAGTTCTGAACTTAATGGTTTGACCAGACATGATGCCATCGATTGCGCTCTGGCAACGATCGATCTCAATCTGTGCTTCTGCTGGGATAATGACAGGCTGTGGATCTGACTCCTGATCGCCGGAGACTGGATTAGGTAATTCCGGCGTTACGTCCGGGACACTCACGACGATATCCGTTTGCGCCTCAAAGCCATCCGTCACAGCGGCGAAGCTGCGCGTTATCGCATCAAGTGTTGAAGAGGTGTCTGTTTCCCCTGACAAGGTCAGTGCATTATCCAGTAGCCGTGCGCGTCCAGTCTTCAGCCGCGCGAGTTGCGTCAGGCCGGCCTTTGCGGTGGCAGTCCAATCGCCTTCCGGCGCGCCGCCAGCAATGCGCATTTCGTTTCGTATCTGCGCGTCAGGGAAATTTCCTTTGGCCGCCATGAGCAGGGCGTCCATCGCCTCTTGAGACGGGACAACACCCGCCAGCGTTAAACCCGCTGTCCCATAACTTCCGGTCCATAAAAAAGGCGAAACAACCTCGACGACGCGAAAATCCCCTTTAGCGCTATGAATGCCAAACTGACCTGAAACAAGATCAACGGCGGCCTCGCCCGCGTCTTGGCTTGGCGCGATACCGCTGACGACCGCGTTTCGCCCCTCAACAGAGACCTCCGCCCAATCCACATCAGCCTGCGTTAGCGTTGATATGGCGCCCTCTTGTAGCTCCGTTTGAATGGCTTGGTTCTTTATGGCGTTGGTGGCGAGCAGCAGACACGCCAATGCAGCAAGACCAATAATGAGCTTTGTTGTATCTGACATTCTGCCCCCTTAACCACATCAATTAATGGTTAACGAAAGCAGTCTAATCACAGGAATTGAGGTTCAGCAAGGCCTTAGTCAGAGCGCGGTCAGTAATTGGCTTTGTCTTCAACAGCGTGGCCTGTCTTTGGAATAAGAGCGGATCGAACGAATTCGCAAACCTGCACGCCATCTTGATTAAAGGCGCGCGACTTGACGGTCACAATGCCTTGTGTAGGCCGCGACTTCGATTCGCGAACTTCTAAGACTTCGCTCTCGCCATACAGGGTATCGCCGCAAAATACCGGCGCGGACATTTTGATATCCGTCCAGCCGAGGTTTGCAATCGCCTTTTGGCTAATATCGGACACGGACATGCCCAGCAGGATCGATACTGTAAGCGACGAAACAACAAGGGGTTTGCCAAATTCTGAATGCTTTGCAAACTCAGTGTCGAAATGGAGCGGGTGGGTATTCATGGTCAGCAATGTGAACCAGGTATTGTCCGTTTCGCTAATTGTGCGCCCAGGGCGGTGTTCGTAAATATCGCCGACTTTGAACTCTTCGAAATAGCGCCCAAAAGTCTCGCGGTATCGATTGCCACCTACGTTTTTAGCAGACCCAGCCATACTTATATTACCTCTATGATTCTCGTGAAATTAGGACCATAGGGATTTGCGTCAGGCGCTGGGAAAGTCAACCATGTTAGCCGTTGTTTGACTCGACTTCTTCAAGTGTTCCAAAACGGGGCCGGAAGAAGGCCATTTGGTAGATGTCCCGCTCGCCCACGACCGTGTCGAACAAGAACGGCTTATGCTTGAAATATACTTCCACCACGATCACGCCGTCGCCAGGGTCTAAAACCACATCGTTGGGAAGGTTTGCTGAAGCGCCTTCGTTGCCGATTGTTGAAGCCCCTCCATGAGAGCCATTTTCGCGTTGCCAGCGTACCTGTGGAGCGTCATCGCCCGTGCGTGTTACTGACGAGATGATGATATTTCCGTGATCGAGGATCACGGAATCTCCCATCACGGCTTGGCTGGCCGTGAACATATTCATGATGTCGCCCTCGGTCACTCTGCGCGATTGCGAGACCAAATCAGCCGTCGACATGGCAACCCGGTTGATTTTTTGAGCATTGAGCAGGAACCGCGTAAGCTCCACGCCCCCAAAAATGATGAGCATCATAATCGGCAAGGCAAATGCCAACTCTAATAGGACGGTTCCGCGTTGATCTTTTAATACGCGCATGATCACTCCAAGTCACAGTCTTCAATTTCTGCACCAAAGGTCCCGTCCATGGCGGCAGGTTCGTTGCGCACTGTTGCGCTTGCACCAATTGTCCAGGTTCGGTCACTGCCCATTTGATCGGTTAGCCAGCCAAAGAGTGTATCAAGCGAGTACTCAATGTCATACACAACGATCGCACCAGCACCGCCAAGCCCTGCAGCCCCTAGATTGCGATCATATTGCGCATTTCCATTGATGTCTGAATATGGTTCTGAGCCATCACGGTAGCCATTTCCGTTCAGGTCAGAGAACGGCTCACCTTCAATGTCATCAAAGCTATTATAGACAGTTTGCTCGATGGTGGTTTTTTCTTCATCAGCTAAACCAAGCATCTGCTGATTGACGACAGCGAGAATGTAGTCTTCGCGCGTCATGTCGCACGGCGCATACCCTGTCGACCCGCGGCGAGATGCTTCGCGCACCGCACCCTCTAAAATGGAGTTACTGTAAAGCACATAGCCGAATTCAATTGCACCCATGATCAACAGCAGCGTGACCGGGAAGGCCATGGCAAATTCAATCGAAGCAACGCCGCGCTGATCACGCAGGGTCGACTTCAGCCTTTGTCGCGGCAAAACGAATCGAAGCAACTTAAACATGGGCAAAGTGTACGAAACCTTGCCTAACGATTAATAAACTCGTCTGAAATTTTACACGTGGCCGGTCCAACCAGCACCACAAACAAGGTCGGCATAATGAACAAAATCAGTGGAACTGTCATGATTGCTGGCAGGCGCGCGGCTTTTTCTTCTGCCTTCATCATGCGCTCATTTCGGAATTCTGCAGAGAGCACGCGAAGCGATGATGCGAGCGGAGTTCCGTACTTTTCAGTTTGAATTAGGGTTGTGACCACCGAGCGTATGCTGGTTAAATCAACCCGCTGAGACAGATTTTCCAATGCTTGGCGTCGCTCTGTTAAAAAACCCAGCTCAATGGAGGTGAGGGTGTATTCATCGCACAATTCTGGATAGGCAGTACCAAGTTCGCGTGCGACTCGCGATAATGCGCCATCGAGCGTGAGACCTGCTTCCGCGCATATGACCATGAGGTCGAGTGCATCGGGCAAGCCTTTGCGGATCGCATCCACGCGTTTTTGAATGGTGTTTTTGATGATGATGTCAGGCCCCATGAAGCTGACGACAATCGCGCCAACCGTGGCCATGAACTTCATACCCGGCTCTAGATTGAACACATTGAGCCAAGACACAAAGATCAAAGCAAATCCGCCGATGATGAGCGGCATGCCAAGCTTTGCAAAGGCGAAGATCACGGGCGCATCTTTTGAACGCCATCCTGCCTGCAGCATTTTGAGCTCGATTTTTTTCATTTGCTCAGCTTGCAAAATACTGAACTTTGCACCGAGTTTGCGCAGAGGATCGATTTTACTCTTGCGCCTCAAGCGCGAGCGGGTTTCTGTTTTGAGCAACCCCGCACGCAGCTCATCGCGCCGCGCTTGAAGGCCTTTTACGCGGCCGCGCATTGGGTCGCGAACTGTCAGCGCGCTCCAAAAGGCGACGCACAACATGAAGGCGGCTAGTGCTGAGGCGATTGTGGCCGCGTCAACGGCCGATAATCCAAAGGGAAGTTCAAAAGGCATGATCGTCTCTCCCTTTAAATCTCAAAGTTAATCATGCGCGACATGATGAAAACGCCCAGGCCCATCCATACCAGCGCGCCAATGGACACCATGATTGCTCTGGGATCAGTGAACAGGAGCGAGACATAGTCGTAGTTGATGAACAGCAAAATCCCGAACATCAAGAATGGAAGAGACCCAACGATCCAGGCACTGGCTGCCCCTTCTGATGACATCGCCTTAATTTTTAGCTTGAGTTGTTGGCGCTTGCGCAAAATGTCCGACAGGTTGCTGAGCGTTTCAGCCAAATTGCCGCCAGTCTCGCGCTGGATGGCCAGAGTGATGACAAAGAACTTATAATCAGCCGTCGGCACGCGCTCTGCCGTTTCCCACAAAGCCGCTTCTAAGGTTTTACCAAAACGGACCTTATCGGCAATTTGGTTAAACTCGCCGCCAATTGGCTCGTCAAATTCCTCGGCAACAGCATTGATGGATTGACTGACTGGCAAGCCAGAGCGTAGGCCGCGCACCATAAGGTCAATGGCATCTGGAAACAGCTTTGTGAAAAGTTTGAGGCGCTTGTTGATCATTTTGCCGACAAAAATGTGCGGCAGCCCAACCCCGCCGACAAAACCGGCAATGATGGATAGGGCGAATGGAAAACCGCCGCCAAACGCCATGCCCGCCGTTAGAACAATTACGATGGCGAAGTTGAGCAGAGCATATTTGCCGATTGAGATGTTCTTACCTGTGGCGGCAAGGCGTTTGCGAAGCTCAGCTGGCCGCGGGATAAAGCCGCCCATGGCTTGATCAAGTGAGCTGCCTTTGTCGTTAAGGCGCAGTTTACGCGTGCGCTCTGCGCGCACTGCTGCAGAATCAGAAAAGCGCTCACGCACTTTCTCAAGCCGCTTTTTGCTTTCCCGGTTTGCTGATGAACCGGCAAAAGCGAAAGCGAGCGTTCCCACACTCGCGAGTACCAACACGAATATCAAAGTGATCAAAATGGTTTGGTTCATAGCGGTTATCCCATGGCCTCCATTAAAGAGCGGCCAAGTCCAAAATACTCTGCTCGTTCATAGAAAGCTGGGCGCACGCCGGTGGAGATGAACTCGCCGGTTAGATTGCCGTCTGCGTCTTCGCCGGTAAATTTATATGTAAAGAGGTCTTGCGTTGTAATGACCTCGCCTTCCATACCGACCACTTCGGTGACATAGCAAACCCGGCGCTTGCCATCGCGCATACGGGCAACCTGCACGATCATGTTAACAGCGTCGGCAATTTGCGTGCGAATGGCTTTGGAAGGCAAATGCATGCCCGCCATATTGACCATGTTTTCCATCCGGGTCAGCGCCTCACGCGGCCGGTTTGCGTGTACTGTGCCAAGCGAGCCATCATGGCCAGTGTTCATGGCTTGGAGCATATCAATGGCTTCGCCGCCGCGAATTTCGCCAAGGATGATCCTGTCTGGCCGCATCCGCAGCGCGTTTTTCACCAAATCGCGCATGGTGATTTCGCCTTGGCCTTCGAGATTGGCTGGCCGGGTTTCTAGGCGAACAACGTGTGGCTGCTGGAGCTGTAGCTCGGCGGCATCCTCAATTGTCACGACGCGCTCGCCTTCATCGATCATCTGGCTGATCGCGTTGAGCATCGTAGTTTTACCAGACCCGGTACCACCGCTGATTAAGATGTTCAGGCGGCACCTGCCGGCAATTTTCAGGACCTGACACATCTGCGGCGAGACGTTTTCGGTACCAACCATTTTGTCCAGCGTGATTTTTTGCTGTGAGAATTTGCGAATTGAGATTGAAGTGCCATCAATGGCGAGCGGGGGAATGATGACGTTGACCCGGCTGCCATCTTCTAAACGCGCATCGCAAATCGGCTGTGTCTCATCAACGCGCCGGCCGACAGCGGAAACGATGCGTGTCGCGATGTTTAAGAGATGCTGCTCATCGCGAAACTGCACGTCGCTAAGGGTCAGCTTGCCGTGTTTTTCAATGTAGGTTTGGTTTTTGCCGTTGACCATGATGTCGGTCACATCCGGGTCTGCAAGCAGCGGTTCAAGCGGGCCGAGGCCGAGCATGTCGTTGAGCAATAAAGTGACGACATCACGCTGTTCCTGCGAATTCAGGCTCAGCCTTTCATCGGCAAGTAACTCGCCGACGAGGTCAGAGACTTCGGCGGCAAGATCAGCGCGCTCCATCTCCATTGCAGCAGAGGGGTCGATATGCTCAAAAAGCTGAGGCTGGACTCGGTCTTTTGCTTCGGTGACTGAGTTTTTACTGGCGGTCTCTAGATTTTTCTTCGCTTGGTCTTCGAGCGACAGTGGATCAGCTGTAACCGCATCGCCCTTTAGATCGATAAAGGAATTGAGCAGCACGGTAACGACATCGCGCCGCTCACTTTCGGGCAATACAATGTTTCGCTCGGCTGATAGTTCAAGAATTTTTTCGTCAATGAGAAAGGCGAGTTCGGCGCGTGTTTTTCCAGCGGTCTCGCTTTCAGGTAGCAGCGTTTCGATGGACGCTTCCAGCTCATCAACAAAGCTCTCAAGGTCGCCTTCCCATTGCTGGCGCGCGGCCTCAGACTTTGAAACAGGTGTTCCAAAGCCAGGCTTGCCAAATCCAGCAGCAGGGCGCAGATGGGGCGCGCGCGTTTTCCCGAAGTTACCGCCTTTCATGCAGAGCCATCATGGCCTTAGGCCGCTTTGTCTTTTTTGGGCTTGAGAACGTCGCCAAGCCCTAGTTTCGACAGAAGGCCAGCTTTGTCATTGCTTTCCGTTTTGTCAGAAAGCAAAGCGCCAAGCTTTTTCACACCCACAGCAAGCTTGCTGGTCGGCATGGCTTGTACAACGCACTCACCTTTTTTAGCCGCATCGACAGCTGGTTTGCTGTCGAGCCCTAGTGCCAGATCGACTTTTCTCTCAACGGATTGCTCAAAATCAGCTTTCGTCATTTCGCTAGAATTCGCCGACACCTTGTTCAAGACCAGATGAATGGCCGCTTTGGGCGCATTTTCTTTAAAGAACTGCAGCAGGCGGATTGTGTCGCGCGCACCGGTGAGGGAGAGGTCTGATACTAAAACCAGGTCTGTCGCTTGGGCAATTAAATGCGCATGCGTTGACAGCATGGCACGCGGCATATCCACGATGACGCACTCAAAGTTATTGAAGAGTTCCGATTGCAAATGGGCAAGCGCAGTCGGGTCAGCTGGCGTTGGATCGTTGATGGGCGCTTCGGCGCCTAAGATCGACAGCTTGTCGTTTTGCTTAATCGTCGCACGGTCGATAAACAGGCTATCTACCCGGCCTGGATTTTCAATGGCATCGCAGAGACCACGTCCAGGTTCTAAATCAAAAGTCAGTGCTGCCGCCCCGAAATGGATATCAAGGTCGAGAAAGGCTGTAGAGCGTTTGTGGCCTGTAGACAGATAATATCCAACGGACGTTGCAAGCGTGGTTGTCCCCACACCACCGCGTACGCCAATAAAGGTGCTAAAGCGCTTGGGCACGTCGCCTTCATTTTCGTCGATCTTGTCCTGGCTCATTGTCGCTTCGGCAAAGGCCAATGCTTCGCCAAGCATCGCCGGCGTCACCGGCTTAACCAAATAGTCCTGAATGCCCGAGCCAAGCAGATCGCGGTAAAGACCGACGTCATTGATTGTGCCAATGGCGAGCACGCAAATACCAGGCTCGCACACCTCTGCAAGTGCTGAGACCTCATTGCGAGGATCTTCGGAATCGGAGAGATCAATAATGAGGAACTGCGGCGAATCTTCCACTGCGAGCCGGCGCACGGCTTCTTGAACACCGCCAAGACTTGCTGAAGAGTTGATCCAGCTGGCATCGCTCAGCACGTCTTGCAAAAGCTGTTTGGTGTCCTCGTCGCATAAATAAGCCTTGCAGGTGTATTCTACTGGCTCGGAAGCGGGCTTGATGGAAATTGAGGGTGCGTTCATCGCTGAAATATCTCTGTTTAAGGTCAGGCGTTACTACTGAGTGTCACCAACTGCATCAGCAGTGGATGTGCCTTGCAGGCGTTCTGTTCCGGTGAGATCGCGCGTGCGGAAATTATCAATCGCGCGTTCTGGTTCTCCGGAAACAGGACCGCTGTGGCGCTTGCCGCCAACGAGGTCGGCGGGATCGGCGACTTGAGCGGCGAGATTGGTGCGGACAGAGCAGCTGAAATTGCTCATGGGCGCGTTTTCATAGTTTGGCGTATTGGGCTGGGAGTTATTGGGGCATGTCGGCGGCTTTGCCAGGTGCCTGGTCACAACGACACGCACAACGCCAGCTTCCGGCATCGCGCCAATAGCAATCGGCGCGGCTTGCAAGTCTAGCCCGTAGGGATAAAGCGCGATATCGAGCATATCTTGGGTCTTGCCGAGCTCTTTTTGTGCGCCGGGATCAAGCTGAACTTCGTCTCCGTAGCGGACATCAACACGCTGCAGAAAAGCGTAAAGTTTTGTTTGCTCGTCTTTGCTCAGGGCGCCATTGGAGGACACGCGTATGTCATGCGCAAAACGCGTTAAAGAGACCTCCGCGCGCAACATGGGGGAAAGGCCTTGATACTGGCCTTCTTTGGGGAAGCACGCTGTTAGGGCTAAAGCTGTGCCCGCCAGCATAACGATTTTTGCTGTCTTGATCATGCGCATGCTCTCCTTAATTTCCAAAACTAAAGCCAGCGGGGCCAACCATCGCTGGTCCGTTGTTGGCCACAGTTGGCTCGCCAGAGCCGCGCGGCGTATTCTCAAAGGTTTCGCCTTTGAAATAGCGCGCCATATCACTCGGTGCACGCAGCCCATCCAGCGGGGTGCGCAGGTTCTTAGGATCGGTTGGTTTCACCAGATATGGCGTGACGATAATCACCAGCTCGGTCTCCTGATTGCGAAACCGGTCAGAGCGGAACAGCGCGCCAAGAACAGGCAGGTCGCCAAGCCCGGGCAGTTTTTCTGCGGTTTGAGACAAGCTCTGCTGCAAGAGGCCTGCAATAGCAAAGCCTTGACCACTGCCTAGCTCGACGGTTGTTTCCGCCCGGCGGGTTGTTAGCCCTGGGACGGCGATGCCGTTCACTTGAATGGCTGCCTCAGTTGAGAGTTGGCTGACTTCCGGGCGCACCCGCATAGAAATGCGGTCACTTGATAGTACGGTTGGCGTAAAGGATAGGCCCACGCCGAATTGCTTAAATTCAATCACGATCCGGTTATCGTCTGGCACTGGAATTGGGAATTCGCCGCCTGCTAAGAACGTCGCTGTTTCGCCAGAGAGCGCCATCAGGGTTGGCTCGGCTAAAACCGAGACAAACCCTTCCGTCTCTAAAGCTTCTATGACGGCGCCGAGGCGTACATTATCACCTGTAAAGCCGCCTAAGAAGGAGTTACCGCTGGATGGGAAGGAGAAGACTTGGCGTTCTAAAACCGATCGCAGGGGCACGCCGCCGGCCCCGATAATGGGAAGACCGCTGACGGGATCGATAATGTCGAAAATTTCCTCTTCCACATTAAACAGGTCCGACCCGGTGGAGAAACCAATCGTGCCATCGCCGCCAATGGAGAAGAACGATTCCCAGTTGGAGCCTAGCTCTTTCACAACGTCTCGGCTTATCTCCGCAATTTTGACCTGCAGGCTCACCTGCGTTGGTGTCGTCACGCTGATGCGGTTGATGACTTTTTGGCGCTCGCCGACAAAATCCTGCGCTAGTCGCGCGATTTCTTCCGATACTTCTGGTTTCTGCACCACACCGGACAGCACGATCATGCCGTTCAAAATGCGGATTGAGATTTTCTCATTGGGCGCAATCGCGCCAATGAGGGTGCGTAGCTGGCCGAGGTTTTGAGCCACAGCTACGGTTGTCGAATAAAGGATGTTATCATCGGAGTCGACCGCATAGAGGCTGGTTTCACCGTCCCCAACACCGAAAACATAGATCAGTTGTGGGGATTTGATCTGCACATCCGCCACTTCCGGATCGGCGATAAACACGTTGGATGCCGGCTTATCCAACCGGATTAATGTGCCCTTGCTAACATCGATATTAATGGTCCCGCCGGTTGGGCGGATGATATTCGCTGCCTGGCTTTCAGCTGCGATGATAACGCCCGTGCTGGTCAGGGACGCTGCAAGGCATGCGGCGTGGCAAAATTGTTTTATGGGGCTCATTGCAGGCCTCCTATATCGACGCTGTCTCTATTGGAGCCGCGTGCAACAGATACAAAACCGCCATTGGCGCGCGCGTTCAAATCTGGGAGCAGGGCGCTAACATCTGCGCCAGACGTGTATGATCCGGTGGTTGCTAAAAACTCAGGATTCACCGCTGCTTCTTGGTCATCGCCTTGCGCTTGATCAGAAAGCGATCGCAGCGATAAGGACAGGTCACCCATTTGCATCACAAGTGCGACCATCTCGGCAATCTTCGGATTTACTTCAAAGGTCACTGTGCTGCCAGGCAGGGGCTGGTTTTCCTGATTATTGGTGCGTTGATCGATGGCCAGGACTCGAAGGTTATAAAGAACAGTTTCGGAAACCTGCTGGCTTTGTTGGCGCGCATCTTCGATTTGGTGCGTTAAGATCATGTCGACCCGGTCGCCTGGAAAAATGAAACCGGCAAGACCTGAGGTTTGCGTGATCGGGACCGTAATCGCTCTGTGCCCTGGGCTAAGCACTGCGGCTAGAAAGCCGCGTTCGCCTGGGCCAACCAGCTTGCCGCCCGTGACGGGCTCACCCTCCAGGAGCGACGCGCGGATAACGCGGCCATAGACACCTTCGGTGAGGTCAACGCTGCCCTCAAGCATATAGCGTTCATCAAGCGCGTCTTCCGGCCAGGGCTGCCAGCGGAAGTGGTCTTGCTCCACAATAGTGCCAATTGGTAGGTCTGCTGCCGCCACCAGAATGCCGGTGGTGGTCGTATCGCGGCGAACCTCAACAATTTCAGCCTGTGCTGGCTGTTCTTGCATCAAAGACCGCGCGACATAGGCTGCGGCGCCGGCAATGACGACTGCTATTAGAATAAGAACCAAGCTACGCGGGTTCATGAAAGTGCCCTCTCTAAAGTCATGCAGGCAGTATCAATAGAAACCGTTAAGAATAAGTTCGCTCAAATGGTACAGACCCCCCAAAGTGATTGCGGGGCCGTAAGGGATAGGCCGCGCATCAAGGGCCGATGTGCCTGGCGCAGTCATGGGCGCGGTTCGCTGGAGCGTTTGCCGCACCAACATCACCAGTGCAATTGCTCCGCCGATAACAGCGATGTTGAATGATACGTTCAAGATCGCCTGTGGTCCTGTCCACAGGGCTAAGACGGTCATGAGTTTCACGTCGCCGCCGCCAAAAGCGCCGACCATGTTCATGCCGGCCGTGATAATGAAGACGATGATGGCAACACCCAAAGCGCCTGGAATACTGTCAGCGCGCCCTGCCAACGACAGGGCTAACGCGTAGAGGATGAATGTTGCGAGGCCAGCCAAGCAGGTTTGGTTTGAAATGCGCAAGGAACGGATGTCCGTATAGGCCGCATAGAGTAGTACCGATGCAAACCCCGCGATCGCCGTCCCGGCCAAAATTTCTTTGATGAATTCGAACATCTTGCCTACACGTTGTTATGCGCTCAACGTGGCAGCCGGGTCTTGGCCACAAGTAAAAAAGAGGCCTCAATTACTCGATTAATTATTTAAAATTTTAATCAAAGTCATCATTAAAGAGCCAATATTTGGGCGTTTTAAATTGAAATCGTGTGTTTATATTCGGCTACTTAACAGAAGAAGAGTAGCCTTGTTATGAAAACACTGGAAAGTTTGCGTCTTAAAGCAATGACGGCAGTGTCTGCAGCGGTTAAGTCTTTCAAAAAAGATCAACGCGGGACCACAATGGTTTTCTTTGCTGTAGGCATAGTGCCCGCTGTAGCCGCCATTGGCACAGCTGTTGATATCACCCAGCTCATGATGCTGCGCAGCAATTTGACAGCTGCGGTTGACTCAGCCGCGCTGGCAGGTGGGCGGGTTTATTTCTCGTCCGATCGCCAGCGCGACATAGACGCCTATTTTAAGGCCAACTTACCCATCGAAGCTTTCCAGGCAACTATAGATGGACCCCATGCCGAGGAGAATACGGATAAGGGTACGCTAAAGGTATGGGCATCAGCAACGATGCCAACGGCGTTCATGAAATTAGTGGGTGTGGATGATATTACTGTTTACTCAGAATCAGTCGTCACACGCCAAACGGCGCTGCTTGATGTCGTACTCGCGATTGACTTGTCTGGGTCCATGCTCAGCTCTGTGCCGGGAGAAGCCCGCGCGCGCGTTGACGCGGCGAAAGCTGCCGCAGAAGACCTTGTGGATATCATCTATGGCGATCCGCCATCTGAGCTTGTGCGGGTTGGGATCGTTCCCTGGGGCGGCAAAGTCAATGTCAGCGATTTTGGCAGTGACCATGGATATGATGCATTTGGCAACAAATTGCCTGAGCCAGTAGGGAATGGCACGAGCGCCAACCGCTACCGAGCCATCAATCTCGGTTATCAGCAAGATAATCCATTCCAGGCGGAACACTATACATACAGCTATATCCCAGGCGGCAATAATGCGCCGGCGCTGGGCGTCAATGACGATCCAGTCAACGCATCCAATGCGTCGGCGCGGGACCGTTTTTTGTTGCCTGATGGGCATGAGGACCGGATTTCGAAGGTCTATTATGCGCACAACTCCGTGGTGCCATTGCTGGCACCGCCACCAGAAAATTGGAAGGGCTGCGTTTACGCACGCTGGGCTTCCACCGCGCGTCCATTTGCGTGGAACCAAAGCGCTGGGAGCTACGACCTCTCAATTGACAAATCCAATGCAGCCGATCTTGAGGATGGTATTGTGACGAACCATGGCCCCGACAATCTGGGCTGGGTTGGCTGGATGCCTATGGGCGAAGAAGGCGAGCCGCAAGATGGTAATAATCGCTGCGACTTGGCTCGTTTGAATAGTCATACCAGTGAGTGTACACCGTGCCTTGAAAGCGGCGTTCACCGCTTGAGCAAAGATAAGACGGCGGCGGTCAATATGCTGCGTGCCTTGGAAGCGGAAGGCAGCGTGTTTACCAATATTCCTCAAGGCCTAGCATGGGCATGGCGTTTGCTGAGCGACGGCGCACCTTTTACTGAAGGTGCTGAGAACGCGGACCTCTATGCTGGCTATGAGCGTGAACGAGCCATTGTCCTCCTCACGGACGGCGCAAACACGACGCGCCCAGGGGACGGATATAACCGGGCCCTGAATACCAGAAGCGAACGTGACCAGCGCTTGCGTGATTTGGCGGACAACATCAAAGCGACAGAGGCTCTGATTTATACCGTGCAGTTTGCAAACGGCGATGGTGATTTAGCGACGCTCATGAAAGACGTGGCCTCTAAGCCGGATGCGCCGTTCTATAATTACGCGCCTTCGAGCGAGCAGCTTCGACAGTCTTTTCGCGCTGTCGCAAACAATTTGGCCAATCTGCGGATTGCCAAATGACCTTTCAAAGGACTGCGTAAAAAAGCGATTGGCGGCCTGCCATGAACGCCATATCTTGGCTGCATGGCAGCCCAATCAACTGAGATCGCAAGACGAAACACCATGCCGCCCGGCGGTATGGTGTTTTTTGCTGCCATGGCCGATGGAACGAGGGTGCGCGTTGGCCGCTGGGAGCCAAGCGGCCGCAGCTATCGTGGTGCGATTATGTTATTGCAAGGGCGCGCCGAATTTTTAGAGAAGTATTTCGAGACCATTCACGATTTCGTCGATCGTGGTTTCGCCGTTCTAACATTTGATTGGCGCGGACAAGGGCTGTCGGACCGCCGAGACCATGGGCGCGATATCGATCATGTGGAAGACTTTTCCATTCGCGTGGACGATATGGAGTTCATCCGCCAGCGGCACTTTGAAAACGAACTCAAGCCGCCTTTCTATGCCGTTGGCCACTCCATGGGCGGACACTTGTTGCTACGCCATATGTTGCGTCATCGCGGTGGGTTTGAGAAATATGTCGCCTTGGCGCCAATGATGGGGTTTGCACCAGGGCCCATTCCGCACTGGTTTGTGCGCCTTATCACACAGGTCGCCATTTTGTTTGGGCTTGAGCGCCGCTACATGCTCACGCAAAAAGCCATGCACGACATTACTGAGCGAGAACTTGCCGGTATTCGCCTGACCCATGATGATCAGCGCCGCAAAGAAACCTTCAACGCGCTTAAAGCCAATCCTGCGCTTCACCTAGGCGGTGTGAGCTTTGGTTGGATGAAAGCCGTGTTCAAATCCTGTGACACCTTGTTTCAAATCGCAGAAGAAAACACACAAACCTTTCCTGCGTTAATGCTCGTCGCTGGGGAAGAGCTTCTCGTGGACAACGACCGCACCCTTAATTTCGCACGCACACTTCCCATTTCCCATTGGGAGATCATCGAAAATGCGCGCCATGAAATGCTAAAGGAGAAGGACGAGATTCGCCGCCTTGTCCTCGGTAAAATCATACGCTTCATGCGGGCGGTTTAGGTCTCAAGCGCTGCTATCACAAGCGCATGGGTCTGCGGACAAGACGCGGCGACAACTGTGGGCCCGATGTTATGTCCGCCTTTCACATCAGTCACAACCCCGCCGGCGCCGCGCACAATCGGGACAAGGGCTGCAATATCATAGACTTGCAAACCGCATTCAAACACGACATCCAGATGGCCGGCTGCAAGTAGGCAATAGGCATACCAATCCAGGCCGTAGCGGGTTATGGCAGCTTTGCTTTTTAGCGCCTGGAATGCGCTGCGAAATGGCGCATCGATGAGGTCATCATCCGTGGTTGCTAAACGCAGTGCAGCAATGTCCACGCTTTCGCGAGTCGTGATTTTACTGCCATTGAGCCATGCCTGCGTATTGTCGCCTGAAAACATGTCCCCGGCCACAGGTTGGCAGGCTGCGCCGATGGTGAAATCATCTCCAGTCTTAAGCCCTACGAGGGTGCCCCATGTTGGCGCGCCGGCAACAAAGGCTCGGGTTCCATCAATTGGATCAATCGTCCAGCACCGGGGACTATTCTGATCTTTGTGGCCAAATTCTTCGCCTAGGATACTGTCTCGTGGCCGTCCTGCTTCCAAGACCTGCCTAATCGCGCGTTCAGCGGCTTTGTCGCCCTCTGTGACCGGGTCATAGGTGCCATCTTGAGCCTTGTTGATCGCAGCTGTATGCCGGAAATAACCAGCAGCGACATCCGCGCCTTTTCGGCATGCCTGCGTTGCAATTTCGAGATCGCTGAGGCTGCCTAAGTCAGGATTGTCACTTTGCCGCATAGCGCAGAGCCTTAAAAGAGATTGACGAAACGAAACAGTGTTTGGCTTATAAGGCCATGGACGTTGATATCGCAATCATAGGCGCGGGGATTGCTGGCGCAAGCATGGCCGCTTTTTTGCCTGACGGCATGCGTGTTGCCTTACTAGAAGCGGAACACCAGCCCGGCTATCATAGCACTGGCCGGTCAGCAGCCTTCTATACTGAAACTTATGGCGGGCCCGAGGTTCAGCCGCTCACCACAGCGTCAAAGCGGTGGTATTTTTCCACCAAATCACACAGTACAGACGCGCTCATGGTTGCAAAGCGCGGCGCGCTTCATGTTGCATGGTCACAGAAACCCGGTGCACTGAAGGGCTTTGCCAAGGAAATGCAACATTTGGCGCCAAGTGTTATGCTCTTAAGCTCTGATGAAACGCGTAGACGTTGCCCTGTCTTAAACGGGGAAGCGCTGACAGGCGGTGTTTGGGATCCTGACTGCTGCGATATTGATGTGGCAGAGGTGCATTCATATTTCCTGCGCGAATGCCGACATCGTGGACATAGCGTCGCGACGGGGTTTGACGTTCAAAGCGCGCGGCGGGGAAATGGCGTTTGGCATCTTCAAAGCAGCAAAGGCGATAGCCTGACGGCCGCACTGGTCGTCAATGCAGCTGGCGCTTGGGCCGATCAGATAGCAGCAATTTTTGGCGTTTCCCCTTTGGGCTTAACGCCTATGCGCCGGACCATCGCTCTGTTTGAGGTGAGCGGCGCAGTCTTAGATGAACGGTTGCCGCTATGCTTGGATTTCGATGAGCGGTTTTACTTTAAACCTCAGTCAGGCCAACTTTTGGTTTCGCCTGCTGATGAAACACACTCTCCGCCATGTGATGTTCAGCCCGATGTCGAAGATATCGCGTTGGCTGGGTACCGCGTTGAGCAAGCAACACGCTTGACGTTGCCGCGCTGCGCGGCTCGCTGGGCTGGCCTTCGAACCTTTGCGCCAGACCGAAGCCCGGTCTATGGCTTTGACCAGGACGTGCCCGGTTTCTTTTGGTGCGCCGGGCAGGGTGGTTTTGGTATCCAGACTGCCCCTGCTGCTGGCGAGCTTGCCGCTTGCTTGTTACAGGATAAGGCATTGCCGGACGCTTTTGGCAGGCTTGGCATTACTGCTGAGCGCTATGCCCCCAGGCGTTTTGCTCTCGCAGCTTAAGTCTCTTCGTCTTTATGCTGCATCACATAAAGATGCGGGAAGGGGATATCGATGCCAGCTTTATCATACGCCTGCTTCACGCGCTTGTTCATGTCCATGCGTGTTGCAAAGAAGTCCGCTGCTTGTGTCCAGTAATAGGCCGTCAGATTGACGGAGCTGTCTCCCAGAGACGAGACAACAACATTCACCTTTGGCTCGCTGAGCACGCGCTCATCGCTTTCCAAAAGCGCGCGTAAAACGTCCTGGGCTTTGTCTATGTCGGCGCTATAGCTGATGCCGATCGCGGTTTCCGCCCGGCGGGTGCCATTGGCAGCGAAATTGGTGATGGGATTGCCCCAGATCGTACCGTTGGGAACGATGACTTTCTTATTATCAAGGGTCGCGATGTCTGTCGTAAACAGTGTGATGTCTTTCACCGTTCCTGACATCCCATTGACTTCAACAAAATCGCCAAGCTTGAAGGGCCGGAAAAATAGCAGCATCACGCCGGCAGCGAGATGCGAGAGTGTGCCTTGCAAGGCCAAACCAATCGCAAGGCCAGCGGCACCGAAGACAGCAATGATCGAGGTTGTTTCAATGCCAAATTCGCCCAGTACAGCGACAATGGTCAAAGCGATGATGACGTAGCGAACAAGACTAGAGAGAAAGCCAGTGACAATAGGATCAACGCGTCCGGTGCGTTCCATAACCCGCCGCACCATCCGGCTCAGCCAGCCAGCAATGATGAACCCGACGATGAGCGTTATCAGGGCCATTAAAATATTGCTCGTCCAAGCAATGCCAATTGGAACCAGCTGATCCATCAACAGCTGGGGATCTGACAGTTTCTCAATGATTGCGTCCATTGGGGCGATGCTCCTTTCTGTGGGCCTCTGGCATAAAAAAAGGGCGTAACCGCCCTTTTCAATTTGCTCAGTTAAGGTGTGTTTTAGCCCTTGGCAAGCTGATCGCGAATTTCGCGCAGTAACACAACTTCTTCAGCCGGTGCGGGTGGTTCCTTCGGCGCTTCTTCTTCTTTCTTCTTGGCCGAATTAATGGCTTTGACGAGCAAGAAAACTGCAAAGGCGACGATGAAAAATTCGATCGTGATGTTGATGAATTTGCCGTAAGCGACTGTTGGAACGCCAGCTTCTTGAACCGCGGCAAGAGTAGACTCCACGCCGGCTGGTATTTCCTTAAGCGGAATGAAGAAGTTTGAGAAATCCACACCCCCTAGGAGCAGCCCAACAGCCGGCATAATCATGTCATTGACGATAGAGGAAACGATCTTCCCAAACGCGGCGCCGATAATGATCCCCACTGCAAGATCGATCACGTTGCCTTTGACGGCAAATTCTTTGAATTCCTTAAACATTCAGCCTCCTGTTAAATTACAGCCCAAACCCCTGCACACATAAACACTACGGTTAACGCTGCAATGCCGCAAGAGGCACATAAAGACTAGGTAAGTGCTTCTGATGCCTTACGTTTTTCTTCCTTTTTGCGCTCGTGAGACACTAGGTATCTCTTGCGCAATCGAATGCTCTCAGGGGTCACCTCCACCAATTCATCGTCATTGATGTAGGACAGTGCAGCCTCCAGCGGCATGGGCATGGGTGTTGATAGTTGTATGGCGTCATCTTTGCCAGCAGCGCGGATGTTGGTGAGCTTTTTAGACTTGAGTGGATTGACCTCAAGGTCATTGCCACGGCTATGCTCTCCGATGATCATGCCCTCATAGAGTGCGTCACCTGGGCGCACCATAATCTTACCACGCTCTTCCAAATTCCAAAGCGCATAAGCGACCGCCGCACCATTCGCATTTGAGATCAAGACACCAGCGCGGCGCCCGCGAATGGGGCCCTTATGGGGGGCATAATCATGGAAGCTACGGTTCATGAGGCCGGTGCCGCGCGTATCGGTTAGAAATTCGCCATGATAGCCAATCAGGCCGCGCGCTGGCGCAAGGAACGTCAACCGTGTTTTGCCTTCTCCTGATGGGCGCATGTCCTGCAAATCACATTTGCGCTCGCTGAGCTTTTCCACCACCACGCCGGAATAGTCTTCATCAACGTCGACGATGACGGTCTCGATCGGCTCTAAAAGGTTGCCGTTTTCATCCTTCTTCATCAGCACGCGGGGGCGGGAGATGACAAGCTCAAAGCCTTCGCGGCGCAGTGTTTCGATCAACACGCCAAGCTGCAATTCTCCACGGCCAGCCACGTCAAAGGCATCTTTCTCCGCCGTCTCCGTAATTTTAATGGCCACATTGCCCTCGGCTTCGCGCAGCAAGCGATCACGCAGCACGCGAGAGGTCAGCTTATCGCCTTCACGTCCTGCCAGCGGTCCATCATTCACGCGGAAGGTCATAGCCAGAGTTGGCGGGTCAATGGGAATAGAGGGCAGTGCCTCTTTCACAGACGGCACAGCGATCGTGTCGGCCACTGTAGCTGTTTCTAGGCCAGCAATCGCAATAATATCGCCCGCTTTCGCGCTGCTTACGGGGACACGCTCCAATCCTTCAAACGCAAATATCTTTGTTGCTTTACCCGTTTCAACAACGGCGCCAGTCTGGCCCAATGCATGAATAGGCATGTTTTCGTTCAGCGTTCCGGTTTCAATCCGGCCGGTTACGATCCGCCCCACATATGGATCGCGCGCCAAGAGTGATACAAGCATGGAAAATGGTTTTTCACCTTGCGGATCGGCCAGCGCAGGCTCAGGGGTAGGGACGTGGTCTAGGATCATTTCAAATAATGGCGTTAAGTCTTTGCCTGTTTCCCCGCTTTCAGGCGTGGCCCAGCCGCTGCGGCCGCTGGCATAGAGCACAGGGAAATCGAGCTGCTCATCGTTTGCATTGAGCGCGAGGAATAGCTCAAACACCTCGTCCAAGACTTCATCCGCGCGCTGATCCGGACGATCAATCTTGTTGATAACCACAATTGGCCTTAGCCCTAGGGACAGTGCCTTGCCGGTCACAAATTTGGTTTGCGGCATCGGCCCTTCAGCTGCATCCACGAGCAAGACAACGCCGTCTACCATTGACAAAATGCGTTCTACTTCCCCGCCGAAATCGGCATGGCCTGGGGTATCGATGATATTGATCTGGTTGTCCTGCCAGCGCACGGATGTGCACTTGGCCAAAATGGTAATGCCTCGCTCACGCTCAAGATCGTTAGAGTCCATTGCGCGCTCGGTCACAGCCTGGTTGCTGCGAAAAAGGCCTGACTGTTGGAACAAAGCGTCCACCAGAGTTGTTTTGCCATGATCGACGTGGGCGATGATGGCGATATTACGCAGAGCCATAGGATGGGCCTTTTAAGGACTTGAGATATGCTGCGCTGCAATAGAGCGGGCGTGGTGTTTAAGCAAGGCCTATTGCAGGCGGCACCTTATTGCGCGGCAAGCGCCTGGGCATTGTGCGGTAAATCATCTCCAGCCGCAGCATCGACCAAATTGGCTCTAAAGAGTGCCGCGCACTGCTCCCAGCTAAAGTGGTTGGCATAAGCCCTGCAGTCCTCCGCTTTCGCTCCAAGCGCTTCGTCTATGGCGGTGGACAATGATGTGTTGAGGGAGCCAATGGCCTTGTTAAAGTGTTGTAAGACACCTGTGCCTTTTGCGCCGACGACGTCAAGCGGCCCGGGGACTGGGTAGGCTGCGACAGGCACCCCGCTGGCTAGCGCTTCCAACATAACAAGGCCAAATGTGTCGGTCTTTGACGGGAAAACAAAAACGTCTGAAGCTGCGTAATGCTGCGCTAGCTCTTCACCACTTTTAGACCCGACAAACACAACATCAGGGTATTTCTTTTGCAGCGATGCTAGCATTGGCCCATCGCCCACCACTATTTTCGTGCCCTCATGATCAATATCAAGAAACGCGCCGATGTTCTTCTCTACCGCGACCCGGCCGACATAAGTCATGAGCGGCCTTTTCAAATCGTTGAATTCGGGCACAATGGTCTTGGGATAGGGCTTAAAGAGGGCGAGCTCGACACCCCGCGACCACTGCTTTAAGTTCGTAAATCCATTCGCTGATAATTCCGAATGAAGCGTTGGAGTTGCAACCATCACTCCGTCGGACGGCGCATGAAACCAGCCGATCGCTTTATAAAGCCAGGAGAGTGGCAGCTTGCTGCGCACGTGCACATATTCTGGGAATTTCGTGTGGTAGGCGGTGGTGAAGTGAAGGCCTAGCGTCTTGCAAGCTCCTCTTGCAGCGTAGCCGATTGGGCCTTCTGTTGCGATATGAATGGCATCGAAGTCCATGCGTTTGAGCCGTTTTTTGATCGCTCCGCCAGCGCCAACGGCCAGTCTTATTTCTGGGTAAGTCGGGCACGGAAAGGTCTTGAAGTCGGCTGGCGAGACGATCTCGACCGCATCGCCTGCGTTTTGCAGCGCCTGTGTCACCATATTTAAGGTGCGTACGACGCCATTAACTTGGGGGAACCATGCGTCTGTAAATAAGAGTAATTTCACGCCGTGAGCGCCGCTTTGGCAAGTTCGGTTTCTACGGAGATGTCTTCCTCGTCCAATTCATCCGTTGGGATCAGGGTCGTTTTTGGTGTGTAGACCTCGCTCCAATCCAGAATCTCCATCTTACCATTTTTGTGCTCGACAAGGGCAGTGCAGCTTTCCACCCAGTCTCCATCATTATAGTACGTGATAGGCCCCATCTGTTTAATTTCTGCATGGTGAATATGCCCGCAGACCACACCATCGACGCCGCGCTGTGCGGCTGCATGGCACACCGCTTCTTCAAAGCGTGAAATGAATTCGACTGCGTTTTTAACGCGGAATTTTAAGTAAGCTGACAATGACCAATAGGGTAGGCCAAGCCGAGAGCGGACGGCGTTGAGGACCGTATTTGTCCGCAGCAATAATTGGTAGGAGCGGTCTCCCAAAAAAGCGAGCCATTTTGCGTATAAGACGACAGAATCGAACTGATCGCCATGCATAATGAGAAGCTGCCGTCCGTCCGCCGTTTCGTGAACTGCTTCGCCTTTGACCGTTATGCCCGCTAAATCGATATCAAGATGGTCGCGCAATCCTTCGTCATGGTTGCCGGGGATATAAATGACGTCAGTCCCCTTTTTGGCGGTCTTCATAACACGGCGTACAACATCGCTTTGCGCCTGCGACCAATATAATCCTTTGCGCAGCTGCCAACCGTCGATGATATCACCTACAAGGTATAGCCGGTCACAGTGTGTGCTTTTTAAGAAGTGGAGCAGGAATTCAGCTTTGCATCCGCGTGTTCCCAAATGAACATCGGATATCCAAATTGTCCGGAAAGCCAGTTTTTGTTTGGTTTTTTTTTCGTGCTTCGGCGGTGTCGCTGATGGGGTGTCGTTGGCACCTGTCGCAGCGCGGTTTTCCCGCGGTTTCGAATTGGTTGCCTCAGAGCGGAGAGTGCGAGGATGGAACGCGCTTGCTGTATGAGCCATCTATCTGCCTTAATCCTGTAACACATCAAGATGATGTTGTTTGGCATCTGAGGCATTACATATGTCGTGTGTGTTTCCGTTTTATGTCGCACTTTTCTTCCCGGCGCTTGCGCGTCGTCTTTAATCCAACTGCCGGCAGGCGTAAGCAAAGCCGTATAGAGGATGTGATTGCTCGGCTGCGCGCGAATGGGTGCCATGTCGACGTTTGTGCGACCACTGGCCCTGGTCACGCGATTGATCTTGCGCGCCAGGCTGCAACAGATGGCGATATCGATGTTGTCGTCGCGGCTGGCGGTGATGGAACGATTTCTGAGTGCGCGACCGGGCTTTTACAGGCGCTTGAAGACGGTAGTGTAAGCTTTGAGGCGCTCCCGGCGCTTGGCATATTGCCAATGGGGACTGCCAACGTCCTGGCGATGGATTTGGGATTGGTAACACTTGGGGGTGTGGCGAGGCGTAAAATCACCCGCACTTTGATGCATGGCCGGGTCCGCACGCTGCAGGTGGGGCAAGTGGAAAACGCCATCGAAAGACGCGCTTTCGTGATGATGGTGGGCGCTGGTTTTGATGGCGCTGCCGTTGGCGCAGTCAGTGCGCGGTTAAAGAAGCGCTTTGGCAAATTTGCTTATGTGAAAGCAGGTATTGAGGCGATATTCGCTGGGCCTGGTGAAGGCGGTGTGTTGCGCCGCGGCGAAGATACTCTCCGCCAGAGTTCATGGATTATTATCACCAACGGACAGCATTATGCGGGGGGTTACCGGCTAACGCGGCGCACCAATTTAACGCGTGACACGCTTGCGGCGTTTGCAGTGAAAGGCCTTTCGCGCTTTTCTGTGCTCAAAGCAAATACATGTCTCGGGCTTGGTTTGTTTGATACCAAGTTAAATGCCGAGGCCCATATGGGCGAGCGGTTCCGAATAGAAACGCCAGGGCGTCATTGCATGGTGCAGGTGGACGGAGATTATTTTGGACTGGCGCCGGTAGACGTCTCTATTGCTCCCCATGCCATTAAATTTCTTATCCCAAATGGCGATAATCACAACAATGTGAACACCGAACAGGAAAGAGAGTGAGCGAACGAACGAACGAAATCAACTGACAGGTGATGGAAGCCAACACGTGGCACCTGGACGAGTACCGGCAAGCTCTCGAGGACGATGTCAACTGCACTCCGGCCGAGATGGCCGAGCACTTCGATCGGGTCCTGTCCAAGATGCGCGTGGACGTCATGGGCCACGGTAACCTCGGGAGACAGGAGGCGGAGGCGCTCGCTCCGGCAATCTCCGAAGCCCTGCTTCACCCTCTGCCGCTGTCGGAATCGGAGCTGCCCACTCGGCACGGGTTGAGACTGCTGGCAGCCGGGGAGACGGCCGACGGCGGCGGCGGTGATTCTGACGGGGCAAGCGGAAACGGCGTGGTCATTGTGGATCTGGTGGCCGCAACGGAGGAAGAGAAGAATTCGGCGGTTCAGGTTGGTTTCGCCCATCTATCGGGGCTCTCTTCCTCGTCTTGTTCCCCTTCTCGTTCTTCTTCTCTCGCTCCTCCTCCTAGTTGTCTGCCGGGTCGCGAGTACGCATTGGTTACGTTCGGCAGGACGGGAAATGACCGCCGTCGCGTGACGCCCGCCCTTCCACAACATCACTGGTTCAGTCCGGAGGGAGTTTCAGAATCCGCTCGTCGCTGCGAGTTGGGTAACAACTTGCTTGGTGACCGTTTTGCTACTCCACGGTTTCGTAGGTGCCGTCTTGCGTTGCTATGCACGAAGCACTAAAAACGCGGGACCCCCAAACGTCGGCGTAAGCTTCTGCGCGCCGTACCACTACTGCTGTAGCCGCCTCCCCACTGCTCCTCGCGGCGACGACGTGTACGTACCACCTCGCTAACACGGGCACAACCCGCCCCCCCCCCGAAAACAACAAACAAACAAATAACTAACGTGGCGCGCGAACCTTTCTCAGGTGTACCTTCAGGCGGCGCCCGGCAAGCCCAACCTCGACCTCGCCTCAGCCCTGGAGTTCATCAACACCCTCGGCTACACGTCCGCGTTCCAGCAGCTGCGGACTCGAGAGCAGCTGGGATACATGGTCTACACTCAGCTAGAACGAGGCCCCGCGGGGAAGGTGACGCCTCCGTCGCCCTCGGGCCCGGGTGAGATCGTGCATCCCGGCGGTCCCCTGGCGTGGTCGGTGGTGGTCCAGAGCCCGGACAAGACACCGGCGGAGCTCGAGGAGAGGGTGGAGGCCTGGATAGCCGGGTTCCGGCAAGAGCTGGCGGAAATCACCGACGAGACCTTCGAATCGACGGTGGCGTCCATGGTGAGGGGCCCTAGCGGCGGGGTCGTGTGGCGGGTGCGAATGTGACAGTTCTTTCTTTTTTTTTTGTTGTTCATTTTTTTTG
>JBCCAR010000071.1:0-2168 GCA_039814715.1 Pseudomonadota bacterium | reverse complement strand
TTTGGAGATTTGGGCGCCCTATGTTCACCGCGTTCGGTACAGCCGGCCCGGTCGCAAAGCCGCACTGTTGTTGCGTCTTGCACTTTGCCATAGTCGCCCCAGCGCGGGAAGCCCCAAGATTTGCGATTATTTTGCACCATAGTCCACTGCTACATCTTCTTGTCGCTGCCTGAGCGGCGGCGTTCCCTACCTTTCATATCGTGCGCGCGAGAGGAAGAGCAAATGTGGTCAGAAACCGGCGTTTAAGCTAAACGCGGGTGAAAGAGATGCTTTGCTGTCGCCCGGGGATGGGCAATGGTGTTCCAGGCGGCTGATTGCGGCGCAGCTCAGACGAGCACAGTGGATTTTGCTTCAACCCACTGCGCAGCGCTAAAGGCATACGCTCTATGGTCTGTGCCGGACGCGTTTTCTCTATCGCCTTGCCAATCATGCCAATTTCTTGAACTGCGCGCATTACCATGCCTTGTTTATCTACCGTCAATAACGATACTGCACGGAGATTAATGCTTCGTTGGTGCTGTAATGCCTGCCTTTCTTTGGGCATAATGGCTGCTTAGCAAGCATGAACGGCGGCGATTGAAAGGGGTTTTACCATGAGTGCGCATATCGCTTTGGTGGATGATGATAAGAACATTTTGACCTCGGTTGCCATTGCACTGCGCAATGAGGGATTTAAGGTCAAAACTTACTCCGATGGTGCGAGTGGTCTGGAAGGCCTGAAATCCGACCCACCAGACCTGGCTGTCCTTGATATCAAAATGCCGCGCATGGACGGCATGGAGATGCTGCGCCGGCTGCGGCAAGATTCCAACCTGCCAGTCATTTTCCTCACCTCTAAAGACGATGAGATTGATGAAGTCCTTGGCCTTAAGATGGGCGCGGATGACTATATTGGAAAGCCATTTTCGCAGCGTTTGCTCATTGAGCGCATTCGCACCATCCTGCGTCGCTCTGGCATGGCAAAAGCGGGCGAAGATGATGTTGCAAGCGAGGGCAGCTTTAGCCGCGGTAAATTGCTTATGGACCCAGAACGCCACCACGTGGCCTGGGATGGGAAGATGGTGCAGCTCACGGTTACAGAATTTCTCATTCTGCAGTCGCTCGCGCAGCGCCCCGGCTATGTCAAAAGTCGCGACCAGCTGATGGACGCAGCCTATGCAGATGATGTGTATGTAGATGACCGCACTATCGATAGCCATATCAAGCGGCTGCGCACAAAATTCCGCGTTGTCGATGATGCGTTTAATGGCATCGAGACCCTTTATGGTGTTGGTTATAAATATACAGAAGCCTAGCAGAAATTGGCATGAAACAGCCGCGTCGCCGCTATTTATCGCCCATTACGCTTCGTATTTTGGCGATCAACGCGCTTGCGCTTGCTATTCTTGGCGGCGGGCTTCTCTATCTTGATCAGTTTCGCGGCAAACTTGCCGCAGCCCGGCTGACTGAGCTCACCAGCCAAGCGCGCATCATCTCTGGGGCCTTGGGCGAGGCGGCGACCCGCGCAGACGATGACGGCGCGCTTGATGTGGCGCAAGCGCGGCGCATTGTGCGCAGGCTTGTCGGCGCTAACCAAAGCATGCGCGCACGCATTTTCGATGGCAGCGGCGAATTGGTGGCTGACAGTCGCTTCATGTTTTTAGGACGCAGTGTGATTGCGACCGAACTGCCGCCACCAGATGAGAAGCAGCCTGTTTTGCGGCAATGGCTGGAGGGTGTGCAATCATGGGTCGCTAGTTTGGTGCGTCAGTCTAACTTGCCGCCCTATGTTGAAAAGCCCATCCAGCGTGCGAGCGATTATCCTGAAGTTACCTTTGCCTTGCGCGGGGATACGTCAACGCAGGTCCGCGCTGGGCCAGAACAGGCGGAAATTTTATCTGTTGCCGTGCCTGTCCAGCGCCTGCGCCGGGTCCTGGGCGCTCTGCTGCTAACCACCGATACCAGCGATATCGAAGCTCTGGTGCGAGCCGAGCAGGAGAGCATCTTAATCATCTTTGCTTTGGCGCTGGCGGTGACGCTGATCTTGTCTTTGTTTTTAGCGCGCACGATCGCGCGGCCGCTGCAAAAACTTGCAGATGCAGCAAGCACCCTTGAGCAAGCCCCTGAACGCCAGGTGCGTCTGCCGGACTATTCAGGCCGCGGAGATGAAATCGGTGATTTAAGCCGCG
>JBCCAR010000030.1:0-38287 GCA_039814715.1 Pseudomonadota bacterium | reverse complement strand
CTTTGCTACTTAATTAGACCCGTCATACCCCGACTTGATCGGGGTATCTATTTCTAAGCATACAGCTTGGGTTTTCCATGGATTGCCCGATCAAGTCGGCCAATGACGATAGAGGATTTGAACGGCAGCAAAGGGCTCTAACCACCAGCGCGCAGTCATCCCGCTCCGCGCTGCAAATACGTTTTATTCGCGAAAGGAGCGATGACCTGTGCGCTACGGCGGTGGTCCGCCAGGTCCTCCGCCACCCGGTCCGCCTGGGGCACCGCTAAAGCGGCCGATGTTGCCGAACAGTTGCTCTAAAAAGCCCATTTCGCGGCCGCGTGTTGGTGTCTTATCGTCCGCGTAGCGAACCTTTTTAATGTCGTCTAAGCCAAAATACTCGACCCGGTCCACATTGTCTTTGTCATCAAAGTAGATGGCCATAACAGTGTGCTCTGTCGGGTCAGGCGTAAAAAAGGCGAACTGCTCAGTTTGCCGCGTGACATAATAATAGACACTTTCATCGAACGTGCCTGCTATGGAGGGCTGGCCCAAGGTTCCAATAACGGATTGCCGGTTGTCGACCTTGGGCATGATGTTTTTGGTCAGGACCGGGTCCGACAGATAGCCCTGCTGGTCCGTTAAACGCGAACACCCAGCTGTTGCGCTCGCTAAGGTTAGCCCGATCAGCGCTGCGCTGCAGAGCATTTTCACACGGTATTTCGCGGCTGTGACCATCTTGCCCCTTTTCCCCCGGCCAATGACGCACATCTATGGTGCATAAACCAGCGTCTGTCTATCATGTGTTGGCCTTGCGCTGCAAATGCGGCAACACCATGCGCAGCGGTTTAAGAAAGGACATTTATCTTGGGGCTGCTTGATCTTTTTAAACGCAAAACCGATGAGCGCGGGATTGATCTGTATGAAAGCGCGCTGGCCCAGGCGCGCCAGGCCATCTTTCATACCCAGCTTGGCGTGCCAGACAGTCTCGACGGCCGGTTTGATTTGATTGTGCTGCACCTGTGTCTCCTGCGCGAAGCGCTGCTGGTGGCGGGTGAGAAAGAGGGTGATGGAACGCTGCTACAGGCCATGGATGAGCGCTTTATTACCGATATGGACTATGCGTTGCGCGAAGTGGGTGTGGGCGATTTGTCGGTCGGGAAGCAGGTCAAGGCCATGGCGGGCGCGTATCAAGGCCGGTGGAAGCGCTACCGCGCCGCCTTCGCACATAAGCATGACCGTGATCTTGTTGATGCCATTAGCGCAAACGTCTACCGCGATGAAGACAAACCTGCCGCGCATACCGAAACGATAGCCCGCTATTGCCGCGCGCAAATTGCTCTTCTTTCTGCCCAAAGCGAGGCAATCCGCAGGGCTCAGGGTTTGCCTTGGACGCCGCTAGAGTTGGAGGCCGCCGGTGGAGCCATCTGAATTCTCAAGGGTTTTCGATCTGACGACGGCGAACGAGCATGCTGTTGAGGTGTCACACCAGGCCAGGGCATCAGAAACGACGGCGCTGGCGAAGCGATTTGATGTTCGCGGCCTTGAGGCGCTCGCCGCACTTTTGGCCGTGACGCCCCACGCGCTAGGGTATCAAGTAACAGGCGAGGTGAAGGCGAAGGTCCATCAAACTTGCTGCGTGTCTGGAGAGCCATTGGAAAGTCAAGCCAAGGCTTCCATCAATTTTTTAGCTATCTCCGCCGAAATTGATATTGATCTCGATAGTGTTGAAGACGCCTACAAGGTGACTGAAGCAGCCCTTGTTCACAGCCATGAAATTGATTTGGGGGAACTTGCGGCGCAATATCTCGGGCTCGCGATTGACCCATTTCCGCGCAAAGATGGGGCCGAGCTGGACAAAGGTGTTGCAGGGGAGAAACAGAATCCCTTTGCAGTGCTCGCGCAGCTTAAAGACAAGGCTTGATGCGCAGCAAAAAAACACTAAGGTGCCACGTCTGATTCGCTGCAAGCACCTTTTTCTTTGGTTTTAGGCCTGCGGCTAGATGTGACACAGACAAGTCTGAAGACGAAAAGGATAGGCACCCATGGCGGTTCCAAAGCGAAAGACAACGCCCTCACGGCGCAACAAGCGTCGTAGTCATGATGCGATTAGCGCAGTAGCATATAATGAGTGTCCCAATTGCGGCGAACTCAAGCGCCCGCACCATGTTTGTGCTTCATGCGGTTATTATGATGGCCGCGAGGTTGTGGAACCGCAAGGCGCTCTGTAAACTCCCGCTGAAACAAAAAGTGCTGGGCATCAAAAGGCCCGCCGTGTTGGGGAGGATATTTTGCCGAAAAAGGTCATTTTAGCGATCGATGCCATGGGTGGGGATTTCGGCCCTCCCACGGTGGTTGAGGGCGCTGAACTTGCGCGTACCCGTTCGCATGACCTTGAATTTATTTTCTTCGGGCAAGAAGACGAAATTCGCGCGCACTTGAGTCGGTATTCCAAACTCAATAAAATTAGCCGTGTGGTTCATACCAGCGAGAAGATTCTCGGGACCGACAAGCCAAGTCAGGCCCTGCGCCGCGGGCGTAAATCGTCCATGGGGCTCTCCATTGCTTCGGTCAAAGAGGGGGAAGCGCAGGCCGCCGTCTCCGCCGGTAATACGGGCGCGCTCATGGCGATGTCTAAGTTTATTTTGCGCACCTTAGAAGGGATTGACCGTCCCGCACTCGGATCGCTTTTGCCAACAAAGCGCGGTGAGAGCATCATGCTCGACCTGGGCGCAAATGTGGAGGCCAGCGCCAAATCCCTAGTGCAGTTTGCGATTATGGGTGCCGTCTTCGCGCGTACCGTTTTTGGCAGCGCTAAGCCGACTGTCGCTCTACTCAACGTTGGCGTTGAAGACCTCAAAGGCACGGAAGACTTGCGCGAGGCTGGCCAGATGCTGCGCGATAGCAAAGACCTGCCCTTGAGTTTCGTCGGATATACCGAAGGCGATAAAATCGGCGCTGGCGACGTCGATGTGATTGTGACGGATGGATTTACCGGAAACATTGCGCTGAAGACGGCCGAAGGGACAGCAAAATTAATCGCTGACCTGATGAAACGTGCCTTTAAAAACTCATTTCTGTCTAAAATAGGCTACGCGCTTGCGCGGCCTGGTTTGAATAGCCTGAAAAACCATTTAAACCCTGATAATCATAATGGTGCAGTGTTTCTGGGCCTTAATGGCCTTGTTGTGAAAAGTCACGGCGGCGCCAGCGCGCAAGGCATTGCCACAGCCATTGGAATGGCCATTGATTTGGCCCGCCACGACATCAGTGAACGCATTGCCAGCGATTTAAGCGCTGTGCAAAGCGAGCCTGAACTCTCGGTCGTCGCAAGCAGTTAAGGGCGGGGCTCAGCGAACTCTTCATGGCCACTCGCCGCGCAATCCTTGTTGGAGCTGGCAGCTATTTGCCAACAAACTGCGTGACCAATACGCAGCTTGCTGAGCGTGTTGAAACGTCTGATGAGTGGATTATCGCGCGCACTGGCATACGCCAGCGCCATCTTGCAGCTGAGGGGGAGATGACGTCAGATTTGGCTCTTGCCGCTGGGCAAGCAGCGCTTGCAGATGCGCAGATGGCGCCGGAAAATCTTGACCTTATTATATTGGCCACCACCACGCCGGATGACACCTTTCCAGCCGCAGCGACCAAGGTTCAGGCTGGCCTTGGTATGACCCACGGGATGGCTTTTGATGTCCAAGCTGTGTGTTCTGGATTTGTATACGCTCTATCGATCGCAAACGCGATGATAACGTCTGGTCAAGCGAACCGGGCGCTCGTTATCGGCGCGGAGACGTTTAGCCGATTGCTCGATTGGGAAGATCGCTCGACTTGTGTTTTGTTCGGCGATGGTGCGGGCGCGGTTGTTTTAGAAGCAAATGAAAGCGCGGCAGAACTGCCAGTCGCGGAGGGGCAGGGTATTCTTGCCAGCGCGCTGCGATCAGATGGCCGATACCGCGACATGCTGTATGTCGACGGCGGGCCCTCATCCTCGCAGACGGTAGGTCATGTGCGGATGCGCGGGCCGGATGTTTTTAAACATGCCGTTAAAAACCTGTCTGCCATCATGGGCGAGGTATTGGACAAAGCTGGCGTAGCGCCAGAGGATGTGGATTGGGTTGTCCCGCACCAAGCCAATCAACGCATTTTAGACGCTACCGCTAAAAAACTTGGTCTGCCGCCAGAAAAGGTCGTGGTGACGGTGGATCAACACGCTAATACCTCCGCAGCGAGCGTCCCTCTTGCATTTGACGTGGCGCGCCGCGATGGACGCATTCGTTCTGGGGATTTGGTGTTGTTTGAAGCGATGGGCGGCGGTTTTACCTGGGGCGCGGTACTCGTCCGCCTTTAATTCTCGCTCAAATTTCCCGCCGCAGCGAAGAATTAACGTCTTCGGGCAAGCATATGATATTGATTTGCTTTTTAAAGCTGCTTAACCTTTGAATTCGCAGAGTAGGGGAGCATTGCTGCTATGTCGAAAACGATCACAAGGGCCGATCTCAGTGAAGCCGTGTATCAAGAAGTTGGTTTGTCTAGAAATGAGTCGGCTCAGTTGGTGGAAGTGATACTGGAAGAAGTCGCATCTGCTCTGGTGCACGGCCAGAATGTTAAGCTGTCATCGTTCGGTAGTTTTTTGCTGCGCGATAAAAACGGCCGTGTGGGCCGTAATCCCAAAACAGGTGAGGAAGTACCTATAGACCCCCGCCGTGTCTTAGTTTTTCGCCCCAGCCAGCTCATGCGTGATAGGGTTAACGGCCAGTAAGGACTTGCGTCTTATAGGGGGAGGGCAAAAGGGTTTTTAAGGCATGGCAACAACCGATAAATCAGTAAAATCGGCGGAAGCGTTTCGCACGATCTCAGAAGTATCCGATATCTTGGATGTCCCCCAGCACGTGCTGCGGTTCTGGGAAGGCAAGTTTACGCAGATCAAACCTATGAAACGAGGCGGAAATCGGCGCTATTACCGGCCCGAAGATCTCGAGCTGCTACGGGCGATTTCCCATTTGCTGTATACGGATGGCTATACCATTAAGGGTGTGCAGAAGCTGCTACGCGAAAACGGTGTCCGGGCGACGGTGAATAGTCATATTGCTCAGTTTGGCGCGTTCCAGGGAAGCGATGGCGGTGCATCCTTGTCGCTGCCCGATGATAACGCGGCGTCAAGCGACGCGTTGGCCGTTGCAACTGATTACGATGCTGATCAAGAGGACCCAGTCTTAGACCTCGAAGACCCGGCAAGCGACGACGCATACACCGCAGCGGATGGGGCGCTCCAGCCGGGCATTGCTGATGCGGCGGCAGTCATCGACGAACTAAAAAGCATTCGCGAAATTCTGACGTCTTAAACCTGATACTTAAAGCGGTCTGATGCAAATGCGGGGCTATACATTTGGTCCGGCAGATTCTTTGTTGTGCTGAGCGCATAATCAGGTAAAACCGCCTCTATTCTGGAACGGAGCGTAGCGCAGCCTGGTAGCGCACTTCACTGGGGGTGAAGGGGTCGTGGGTTCAAATCCCGCCGCTCCGACCAGGATAAAAAAGCACCTTTCTTGCTGGCTTTGGGCGCGCGAGGTGTTAGCCTATTCTAGTGACGGGCAAATCTCATAGCGTTCGGCGGTTTTGATGTCAGATATGCGCATATGATTGTTCTTTATGGTTTCGTCGGGCTGGCGGTGTTGATCGCCGGCTATGCCATTACCGCGTACAATGGTTTAGTAGCGCTGCGGCAGCGCGCGCACCAAGCCTGGTCGGATATCGATGTACAGCTCAAGCGGCGTTATAATTTGATCCCCAACCTGGTCGAAACGGTTAAAGGCTACGCGCGCCATGAGGCTGAAACGCTTGAGAGCGTGGTTAAGGCCCGCAATAGCGCGATCGCCAATGACGGAACACCGGCGCAGCAAGCGCTTACGGAGAATATGCTGTCGGGCATGCTGCGCCAGCTCTTTGCTGTTGCCGAAGCGTATCCAGAGCTGAAAGCAAATTCAAATTTTGAGGCTCTTCAATCTGAACTGTCGCAGATTGAAGAGACAATTCAGCGCGCACGCAGGTTTTATAATGGCAGCGTGCAAGACCTCAATACCAAGGTTGAGCAGTTCCCTTCGAATATCATCGCGCGCCAATTTGGGTTTGGTTTTGCTGAATATTTTGAACTTTCGGCAGATGACAGCGCTGCGCGAGACCCCGTCCAGGTCTCCTTTGGCGGCGATTGAACTAAAATACGTGTCCGGTTTCCTGCGCAGCCATAGCCTCTTTAGAAATATCACTCTGGTGCTCCGCTTATCTGCCATGATGGCGGTGTTGCTCGTACCAGTGCCCGCCAGTGCGGAGGAGTTGATCCGCTCCTTTGTCAGCAATGTGTTTGTTCAGCTAGATGGCACACTGAAGGTGAAAGAAACCATCATCGTCAACGCCGAACAGCGCAAAATCCGGCGCGGCATTTTTCGTGATTTGCCCATCCGGTTTTTAGATGATCGCGGGGAAGAGCTGAAAGCGCGTTATGATGTACAAAGCGTCACGCGCAATGGCATAGCGGAAGGCTATGTGGTTGAAAAAGCCGGAGATATGATGCGCATTCGCATTGGCCGGTCAGACGTGGTGCTCGACCGATCGGTGCAAACCTATGAAATCACCTATACCACTGGTCGGCAGGTTGGTTTTTACGATGGCTATGACGAACTCTATTGGAACGTGACGGGCAATGGCTGGGAGCTGCCTATCTTGCGCGCGCAGGTCCGCATCGTCCCCCCGCCTGGGGCAAGGTTTGACCGGGCACGCAGTTATACAGGGCCGCGCGGCGCGCGCACCACACTCGCAGAGCGCCGCAACAACCTTGATGGCTCGATTACCTTCTCCGTATCTCAGCGTTTGCTCTCCGGCGAAGGCCTGACCGTCGCAGCAATTTGGCCGACAGGGATCGTTGCCCAGCCGCCGCGACATGAAAAATTCCTTTCAAGAATTTCCGATCTGGGCGTTATCCCGATTGGGGCCGGCTATATGGGTTTGCTTGGCTATTTTATTGTCATGTGGTGGCAAAAAGGACGCGATCCTAAAGCAGGCCCGCTTGTCCCGCGGTACTATCCGCCTGCTGGCCTTGGCGCAGCTGCTATGCGATTTGTCCGCAACATGAATACAGACGATAAAGCGCTTACGTCTGCCATTTTGGCTATGGCCGTTAAGCGCTATCTAATCATCAACGAACAAGGCCCCAACGAATATTTTATTGAACGGACCTTCCGCAAGAATGTGCAACTGACCAAGGCGGAAAAGGCTGTGGCAGATGCGCTTTATAAAGACGGACCTGCGCGCTTTGATGTAAGCCGCATCAACCACATGCGGCTGAGGCAAGCAAAACGGGACCTCGAGACCGCGCTTAAGTCTGATTATGAGCGCGCTTATTTTACGCTCAATAGCGGTACGGTGATGATTGGCGGCCTGATCGGCGCTGCGCTTTTGGTTTGGCTCGCCGTGACGTCCGATAAGGCCCTGCCGACGCTTTTTTTAGGGCTTTGGCTCGCCGTTTGGGGCTTTGGGACGTATGAAGCGGTTGTGCGCACGCGAACAAGCTGGTTAATGGCTGTTACAAAGGTCTCCTTTGGCGCAGTCGTAAGGGCTCTAGGCAGCTCTATTCCAATGCTCATAACTGGCGCCGGCCTCGTGGTCGGCGTAGGTGTTTTTATCACTGTTGCGTCGCCTTCGATTGCAGGTTTGGCTGCCGCCATCGTCTTGACCTGCGTCGCTTTCTACCATTGGATGAAAGCGCCAACTCGGGTAGGGCGTCGACTGCTGGATGAAATTGATGGGTTTCGAGAGTATCTGCGTGTTGCAGAGCAAGATCGTATGGATTTTCATAACCCCCCGGACATGACGCCTGAGATGTTTGAAGCTTATCTGCCGCATGCGCTTGCGTTAGATGTGGAGCACGAATGGAGCGCGCTGTTTGAAGAGCAGCTTTCCCAAGCGACGCAAGTTGAAAGTGGCGGTGTGGAGCCTTATCGACCGCTTTGGTATTATGCGGGCGGCACGCGGCCATTTGCGGCGGGGCGGTTTAGCAGTCTCATTTCTTCTCAATTTGCGGGCAGTTTAGCGCGCGCGTCCAGCCCGCCCCAGCGCTCGAGTGGCAGCGCCTTTGGCAGCAGTGGCGGTTTTTCCGGTGGCGGCGGTGGCGGCGGCTGGTAATGCGTGTTCTATTGGCGGCTTTCTTCTCCATGCTTGCTGCGTTTCCAGCACCTGCCTTGGCGCAAGAGATTGATTTTTTAATGGATTGGCGCCCCCAAGCCGAGCAGGGCGGTTTCTATCAAGCGGCGGAAGCGGGGCTGTATGGCGCCTCTGGCATTCAGGTAAAGTTGCGTGCTGGCGGGCCGCAAAGTGATCCTGCCCGGCTTCTCGCGGCGGGGGCTGTGGATGCTGCCATGATCTCCAATGCGTTTCAGGCTTTGAACCTTGTTGCGTTGAAGGCAGATGTCCAAATCGTCATGGCGGCCTTTCAAAAGGACCCGCAGGTCCTGATGGTGCACCAATCCAGCGGGATTACCGCACTAGAAGGCCTGCGCGGTAAGCCGATTTTTGTCGGAGATGCTTCTGTTGGGACTTTCTGGCAGTGGCTGAAAGCCCGCTATGGCTATAGCGATAGCCAGATTCGAAAATATACCTATTCCTTGGCGCCTTGGCTGGTCACGCCATCGGCGGCCCAGCAAGGCTATATCACCAGCGAGCCATTCACCGCCGCGCAAACGGGCATGACCCCGGTTCCGTTCCTCTTGGCGGACAATGGCTATACGGGCTATGCGGCCATGGTCGCCGTCAGCGGCGCGCTGGTGAGAGAGGACCCGGGCGCCGTGCGCGCGTTTGTCTCTGCCAATCAACGTGGGTGGTATGACTATCTTCAGGGCGACCCAAAACCAGCCAACACCCGCATTTTAAAAGAAAACCGCGAGATGACTCAAGCGCTCCTTGATCATGCGCGCCAGGCGCTGAAGGACAATGAGATCGTTTTGCCTGCCGGGGCGCGCTGGCAAGATGTTGGCTATATGGATGGGGCGCGCTGGTACGCACTTTTAGCGCAGGTCGAAGACATGGGCTTGTATGAGCCTGGCTTGCCGCTGCCAAAGTATATTACAAGCGCATTTCTTCAGGCGGCGCCGTGAGCGAACCGTTGGTCGCCGCGGACCGGTTGCGCATCGTCTTTGATGATTTTGAGGCTGTGCGCGATGTGTCATTGTCGGTTGCCGACGGTGAGGTGGTGACGCTTGTTGGTCCGTCAGGATGCGGTAAAAGCAGTGTTTTACGAGCGCTAGCGGGGCTAGAGACGCCTGCGGTGGGAAGCGTCACCCGCCGTCCATCGACGCGTCTCTCTTTCGTGTTTCAAGATGCCGCCTTGCTGCCATGGCTTACAGTCCTCGGCAACACCACTCTTCCGTTGCGGCTGAAGGGCGGGGTGGATGAAGACCGTGCGCGAGCGGCATTAGGGAGGGTCGGCCTTGCTGATCGCCCAAACGCCTTTCCGTCCCAGCTGTCCGGGGGTATGCGAATGCGCGTTTCCATCGCCCGCGCGCTGGTGAGCCAGCCCAATCTGCTCCTCATGGATGAGCCCTTTGCCGCCCTTGATGAGCTGCGCCGTTTTGATTTGGCTAAGCTCGTCCGCGATATTGCCCAGTCCGACAGGCTCGCCGTCATTTTCGTCACGCATAGCGTGTTTGAGGCTTGCTTCATGTCCGACCGGGTATTGGTGATGACGCCTGGGCCAGGCCGTATTGCCGATGAAATAGGCATAGAGAGTACCGGCGTACGCGGTGCAGCGTTTCGAGAATCCAGCGTTTTTGCTCAGGCGAGCTCCGCTGTTTCCACTGCTTTGCGCGCTGTGGTGGGAGACCACGCCTCATGACCAAGATCATCGCTCCGATTGTATCCGCCATCGTTCTTCTCATCATTTGGGAATGGGCGGTCGATCTTTTGAATGTGAAAGACTTTATTCTGCCTGCGCCGTCGGCCATTGGTCAGGCCTTGCAGGTCTCTGTCGCAGACCTCGCTGTAGCGGCATGGCACACGCTCAAGATCACCTGGATTTCCTTAGCCGTTGCCATCGCCTTGTCGTTATTTCTAGCGCTAGCCTTTTCCGCAGCCCGCATTTTGGAGCTGACCTTTTATCCCTATGCGGTCGTCTTGCAAGTCACGCCCATCATTGCGGTGGCGCCGCTTATTATGATTTGGGTCGGCCTTGACAACGTGGATTTGGCGCTGGTCATCATTGCAACACTCGTTGCGTTTTTCCCGCTGTTGACCACTTTGATCCAAGGCCTGCGCGGCATCGACAAAAACTTGAAAGATTTGTTCCGCCTCTATGGTGCTAGCCGCTGGCAAACCTTTGTGCATTTGCAGCTGCCGGCGGCCATGCCAGCGTTTTTATCAGGTCTTAAAATTTCCGCGGGTCTAGCGCTTATTGGCGCTGTCGTGGCGGAGTTCGTCGCTGGCTCTGGAACAGCTAGCGGGCTTGCCTGGACCATGCTCGAAGCCTCAAACCGCTTGCAGACAGCCAAAGTTTTTGCGGCGCTGTTTGTGCTCTCAGGACTTGGAGTGATTCAGTACTATCTGCTTGCTTGGCTTGAGGAAAAACTGACCGGGCACTGGGTAGGAAGGTGACACCAGCGTCACGGTAAACTCTGCGCTCCCCAGCGATTTTGCGCTGTCCTACATGCCCTATGGCCCCGTATTTTCAGGCCATGCCCGAGTTCTCACATACCTCCCTTCAGCGCTTGGCGAGCTGCGATATGCGGCTGCAGACGCTCTTTCATGCTGTGATCACACAGGTCGACTGCTCCATTCTAGAAGGCCACCGCAGCCGCGACCGGCAGGAAGCCGCTTATGCGCGCGGCCAATCAAAGCTGCACTGGCCCAGGAGTAAACACAATGCGCGGCCCAGCCTTGCCGTAGACGCTGCGCCCTGGCCCATTGATTGGGATGACCGCGACCGCTTCCATCTCTTCGGCGGCATCGTGCTTGGCACAGCAAAGCAGCTTGGCATCGCTCTGCGCTGGGGCGGAGATTGGGATGGTGACTTTCAGACGCGCGACAATCGCTTTGATGATCTTGTTCATTTTGAAGTGCGGTCAAAGCTGCCATGAGCCTTTTGAGTTCGCTTTTCGCGCGGCCAGCGACGGATGCCGTGACGGCACTGGGCAATGTCTTTGACAAGCTTTTCACCTCCGATGAGGAGCGTGCGCAAGCGACGATTGTCCTCACGAAAATCGCGCAGAAACCGCATCTCCTCCAAGCAGAGATTAACAAAATTGAAGCGGCGCATCGCTCGATCTTCGTTGCTGGATGGCGGCCCTTTATCGGTTGGATTTGCGGGCTTGGCGTTTTTTGGTCGTTCATTGGCCATCCGTTGTTTGAGTGGATCGTTGTGCTGCGCGGGCTTGAGGTCACGCCGCCTCAGATAGATGCGGATCACTTGCTTGAGCTCGTTCTTGCCATGCTTGGCCTGGGCGCGCTGCGTACGGCCGAGAAGCTAACGGGCCGCGCCAAATAAGGCCGCCGCCTCCATAAGGAGCGGCATTTCGGCGCTTGCCGGGCCGCGCGTTGGCCGTTACCACCAGCCCCATGTTTGATACCCTGCAACAAGAAGCCCGCGTTTTTGCTCACGTCAACGCGCGCCGAGAGGCAAGTCATCGCCGCGTCGTGGGCCTTTGGCTTGCTGTCGTGGCGCTCTTCATCCTTGCGATGGTTGTCGTCGGCGGCGCGACGCGTTTGACGGAGTCTGGTCTGTCTATGGTGGATTGGCGCCCTGTGACAGGGTTTGTACCGCCGCTGAGTGATGCTGACTGGCAAACCGAATTTTCCAAGTACAAAGGCTCGCCAGAATACCAAAAAGTTAATGTCGGCATGTCGCTTGAGGCGTTCAAATCGATTTATCATTGGGAGTTTTGGCACCGGAACCTTGGCCGTTTCATCGGGGTTCTGTTTGCGCTGCCGTTGGCAGTTTTTGCCGCCAAACGCTGGATACCGGCGGCGTTAATGCCGCGTTTGTTGGGCTTGTTAGTCTTTGGGGGCGCGCAAGGCGCCCTTGGCTGGTTCATGGTCCGCTCAGGTTTGGTCGATGTCCCCGAGGTCAGTCACTACCGTTTGGCCGCTCACCTGTCTCTGGCGCTCATTTTGTTCAGCGCCGTGTTTTGGACTGCGCTTGATTTGCTCACCCCTGCACCGGTGAGCCCATCGAAGCTGAGCATTAAGCTGGTCGGCTGGGGCTTTTTGGCGTTGCTTGCGTTGCAGATCGTCTATGGCGCTTTCGTCGCGGGCCTGGATGCGGGCTATGCCTATAATAGCTGGCCTGATATGGGCGGTGAGATGATTGCGCAGGGTGCCTTTGAAGGCGAGACGTTTATCGAGCGCTATTTCAATGGCATCGAAACGGTTCAGTTCCTTCACCGGTCCTTGGCGTATATCGTGGCAGTTGCTGCAGTTGTGGTTGCTTGGTTTGTCCCGCGCCGGCTTGATGATGTGCCGGGGAGTAATTTGGCTGTGGCACTCTTCTTTGTCATTTTAGGCCAAGTCATTATCGGCGTTGCTGCTTTGTTAAACGCTGTGCCCGTGTGGCTTGGAGCGCTTCACCAAGGCTGGGCTGTTCTTGTTTTAGCGACAACACTTGCCTTATTGCATAGGCTCAAAGTGCGCCGGGTTTGGCCCAGTTGATGGATGCGGTATCATTTTACCGTACATTCAATTCACTGAATTAAAGCGTTTTTCTTGACTTCCTTACGTAAACTTGGAAAACAGCGCCATCGGGCGCGGGCACATGGGTGCGCGCGTTTGCTTTTTTGGAGAAGGTATCATGAAAACCTATTCCGCACGGCCCGCTGACATTGAAAAAAAATGGCTGCTGGTTGACGCAGAAGATTTGGTTTTAGGCCGTTTGGCTGCAGTCATTGCAACACGCCTGCGCGGCAAGCACAAACCAATGTACACACCGCACATGGATTGCGGCGACAATGTCATCGTCATCAACGCTGATAAAGTGAAGTTAACAGGCGGCAAGCGCGCGAACAAAGTGTATTATCGCCATACCGGTTATCCTGGCGGCATTAAGAGCGAAACCGCCGGCCAGGTTCTGGATGGACGTTTCCCTGAGCGGGTTGTCGAGCGCGCTGTAAAGCGGATGCTCCCGTCTGGTCCCCTTGGACGCCAGCAGCTGCGCAATTTGCGCGTCTACACTGGCGCTGAGCACCCCCACGAAGGCGCGCAGCCAGAAGTGTTGGATGTTGCGAGCATGAATCCTAAGAACAAGCGAGGCGCTTAAATGGCTACGGACGTAAAGACCCTTGAGTCACTGAAAGAACTGACCGAAGCAAATGCGCCGACGGTTGAAGACACCGTAGACGTTGTTCTGCCTGATCCGCAGATTGATGAGCTTGGCCGCGCCTATGCGACTGGCAAGCGCAAAGATTCTGTCGCGCGCGTTTGGATTAAGCCAGGCACCGGCAAGATCACGGTGAAATGTTCGCGCAATAGCCGCGAAAAAGACCAGGCCGAGTATTTCGCCCGCGCAACCCTGCGCATGGTGATCAATCAGCCCTTCGCTGTCACCCAGCGTGAAGGCCAATATGATGTGTATTGCAATGTGCATGGCGGCGGCCTGTCTGGCCAAGCTGGCGCAGTTAAACACGGCATTTCCAAAGCCCTTAGCCTGTATGAACCAGCGCTGCGTCAGCCGCTGAAACAGGTTGGCTTCCTCACCCGCGATAGCCGGGTCGTGGAACGCAAAAAATACGGTAAGGCCAAAGCGCGCCGGAGCTTCCAGTTCTCGAAGCGTTAAGCTGCAACCGGTTTTTCGAAAAAATGGGAAGGCTGCCTGCTTTATTGCTGGCAGCCTTTTTGTTTGGGCCAGCGGCGCGTTCACGCTTTTGTGACGCACAGTGTGTGTACTTATAAAGCGCGGCTAGATATTTCCGGTCTCGCACATAGATTAGTACCCATGAGAGCCGCCATGCCGTTCAAGACACTGCTTCAAGCAAGTTTGCTCCTTGTCAGCGTGATTATCGCTGGCCCGGCAGCGGCGATGGATGCGCCTGAGACTGGCCTGCGCCTTTTTGCCGAAAAAACCCAAGCCGCACCTGGTGAGACAATTGGGCTTGCCCTTCAGTTTGACGTGAAGCCAGGCTGGCATCTGTATTGGAAGAATCCTGGCGATACCGGTCTTGAGCCTATGGTGCGCTGGTCTGCGCCAGAGGGTACGACATTTGATGACCTGTCGTTCCCAACGCCGGAGGCTTTTACCTTCGCTGGCTTTACCAATTATGGGTACACTGCGCCTTTTACCTTGCTCACCGCAGCCACGCTGCCGAAAACGACCACCGGCGACGTCTCGCTGAGTGCGCGCGTGGAATGGCTCGCCTGCGATGATAAGATTTGTGTTCCAGAAAGCGGCTCTGTCTCCGTTTCCTTGCCGGTAGGGCAGGGCGCTGTCAGCGAAACGCCTGATCCATATTTTGCTGCCTCGCGAGAAGCCTTGCCTTTCGCTGCGGACTGGGACGGCAAGGCCACCATTGCAGATGGCCGCTTTGCAGCGCGTATCGCTGTGCCATTTGAAGAAGGCGATATTGGCAGGTTGCAGCTCTTCCCGGCTAAGGGCGGCGTCATCGTCTACGAAGATCAGCAACGCGTGTCTTGGGTGGAGCCAGGCGTTGTCGAGATTTCGATGAACGCGCAAACCGATGCGCTGTCCCAGCCGGTGCCGGCTGTTTTAAAGGCGTTTCCAAGGGCAGCTGGGCCAGCGCAAGGCTATGAGATCGCCCTCCAGCCGGCCAACTTTGTGCCAGTGGCTGTAACTGTTAACGAGCAACCTGCGAGCGACGAACAGGGCAGCGCTGTCAATGCCCTCGGCTTGTCCGCATCTCTGCCTTTCGCGGTATTCTCTGCTTTGATTGGCGGGCTGATTTTAAATTTGATGCCCTGTGTTTTCCCCGTTTTGACACTCAAAGCGCTGAGCTTTGCACAGAGCGGTGAGAGCACTCAAAAAGCTCGCAGTGAAGGCTGGTTCTACACCTTTGGTATCTTGGCCAGCTTCCTAGTGCTGGCGCTCGTTTTGCTTGGTCTGCGCGCGGCGGGCGGCCAGCTTGGATGGGGTTTTCAGCTACAATCGCCTGTTATCATTGCTGCGCTCGCGCTACTCATGTTTGTGATTGGCCTCAATCTGCTTGGCGCATTTGAGTTCAGCGGCCGGTTCGCAGGCGCCGGGCAGCAGTGGCTTGGCCAGCAATCCGGCAAAGTGCAGTCGTTCTTTACTGGCGTTTTGGCTACAGTCGTTGCAACGCCGTGCACCGCGCCTTTCATGGCGACCGCACTCTCCTTTGCCATTACGCAGCCAGCGCCAGCGGCCATTCTCATCTTTCTAAGCCTTGGTTTCGGCCTAGCGCTACCTTTCTTGCTGCTTAGCCATGTTCCGGCGCTGCAGCGCATCATGCCAAAGCCCGGTGCCTGGATGGATAGCTTTAAGCAGTTGCTCGCCTTTCCCATGTTTGCAACGATGCTGTGGCTCCTTTGGGTGCTGTCGAACCAAACGGGCACCGCCGGCGTCATCTTAACGCTTGGTATCGCGCTGCTCACCGGCTTTGCCATTTGGGCGCTGCAGCGGGCGGGCCAGGCGTCTGGGACATCTTCGCGGCTATACCCTGTGGCAGCCATAGGCGCGATTATCATTGGTCTGCTCGGGTTCAAGCAAATTGACTATAGCCAAAAGCTGGCACAGGCCGTGCCCGCTGGCCTGAATGAAGAGGTCTTTTCAGAAACCCGGCTGAGCGCCCTGACTGGCGGTGACGACCCCGTCTTTGTGTATTTCACCGCTGATTGGTGCATTACGTGCAAAGCCAATGAACGCCTGGCGCTGAAGACCCGCACGGTTAAAGACGCCTTTGACGAGGCCGGGGTTAAAACCCTGGTTGCCGATTGGACGCGGCGCGATGATGAAATCGCATCTGTATTATCACGCTTTGGCCGCGCCGGGGTGCCGCTCTATTTATATTATCCTGCCGGCAGCAAGACACCGGTTGAACTACCGCAGATTTTGCGACCCGGCATGCTGGTTTCTTTGGTAAGCGATACGCCAGTTTAACGCTATTTCAAGCTTAATGCGGGCATAACCGACCCGTGCCGCTTCCTTGTTCGAAGCAAAGGCGCGCTTTTGGTTTGAAACAACGCTGGCCCGTTCATGTTCATTATTGTCGGATTGATTATCGTCTTTGTGACCGTTTTTGGCGGGTTCACTCTGGCGGGCGGAAAATTTGGGATCATCTTGAAGGCGCTGCCGACGGAGATGATGATGATTTTCGGCGCGGCAGTCGGTGCCTTTATGATGGGTAACTCTGGCGGCGTAATGAAGAAAGCGCTTGGCGGCGTTATGCATGCGCTTAAGGGATCAAAATGGAAGCAGGATGACTATAAAGACCTGCTGTGCCTGCTCTTCACGCTTATCAAAACAATCAAATCAAAAGGGGTTGTTGCGGTTGAAGCGCATATCGAAAACCCCCATGAATCCAAGATTTTTCAGCACTTTGGAACAGTTGCGCAAGACCATCATGTGGAAGAATTCATCTGTGATTATCTGCGGATGATGACCATGAATTTTGAAGATCCGCACCAGATGGAAGACACCATGGAAAAGGATCTCGACCGGCATCACCAGGAAGAACATGAAGCCCAGCACGCGCTCCAGACGATGGCCGATGGCTTGCCAGCGCTTGGCATTGTGGCGGCTGTTTTGGGGATCGTGAAAACCATGGGCAGCATTAACGAGCCGACCGAAATCCTCGGCGCGATGGTCGGCGGCGCCTTGGTTGGTACGTTTTTGGGCATTTTCTTAGCCTATGCAGTCGTTGGCCCCATTGCTGCGCGTCTTGGCCAGGTGCTGGAAGAAGAAGGCAAGCTCTTAAACATTGCCAAGATTGTGATGGTTGCCCATTTGCATGGCAATGCACCACAAATCTCCGTAGAGATCGGGCGCCGTAATGTCCCTACGGATATGCAGCCAAAGTTCGCGGAACTTGAAGAAGCGATCGCTGATATTCCGCCCGACCTGTAACGGTCAACATCTTCTGAGCACGAAAAAGGCGCCAAACGAGGGCGCCTTTTCTATACAAATTCACATGGTTTCAATCAGCGCGTACGGCGACGGCGCGCAAGGCCCAAGCCAGCAAGGCCGCTGCCGATTAACGCGAGGCTGCCAGGCTCAGAAATTGAGATCGATGATTGGCTCTGCTGAATATCCAGGGTGAAAGCGCCGACGAGTTGATAAGCTTCTTGGACGAAGAAACCCATGCAACCGGCGACTTGGCCGAGCGCTAAACACTGATCGCTGCTCAGCATTGCGAGCGGAGAGCGTGTGCCGCCACCAGGCAGCTCTTCTTCGCCAAGTTGCTCAAAGCCAACATCGTAAGTGTATTCAACCTCGTTGAAGGTGAAGGCGTTGTCGAGCGCTTCATTCACAACAATGACATCTGCGCAAGGGCCATTCGGCGCGGTGCCACCAACGCAGCCAAGGCTTGCGCCCATGCTGGTTTCGCCGTCGTTGTTGATTTCCCAAAACTCCAATGCAATTTCACCGCGCATCACGGTGGTTGTTCCTGCGCCAAGATCAGGGACTGCGGAGGCCAGGTCGAAAGACACCTTAATCTCTGCGCTGTCGAGCACCACAGAGCTCACATCCACATCGGTGTTGCGGAAGTTAAGGCCGATCACCTCTTGGCTGCCGCCGGCGGTTTCGATGTTTGAAGAGCCCGCGCTGCTGCCCGGTACAAGCTCAAGCGAGGCATAGTTCAGGCTTTGCGTAACGACCGTCGCTGTGTCCGGCGCATTTAGTGGCGCGCAGTTCGTCTCAGTACATGCACCGCCGCCCGTTGCGCCCGCGCCGCCGCCCCAGCCTATGATGGAGGCTTCAGACAAGCCAAGGTCAGGCTGGGTGAAGATAAAGTCACTGTTCGTGCCAGACGCGCCGCGCGAATCAACCCAGTTGATGAATGTGCCTGTCGACTCCCATGACCACTGTTCAACAGGGTCTCCAGGGGCGGCATAACTCGGCGCACTGATTAAAACTGCAATCGCGGCAGCGCTGACGCAAAGGCCGGTGCGGAATGCCTTAAGGTTACTCTCAGACATAGATCTGTCCCTAAACATGACATGGCAATATGGTATTGCTGCGTACTTACCTTAATAATATGCACGTTTTATGCCACAGGCCCAATGCCTTGTATTGCCAGGCCTTTCAAACCCTGGTGTCAGAAAATAGGTCACGTGTTGTTAAGATCTCCGACATAGAAACTTAGCCGTAAAACGCTTTTGAAGGCAATCTCTCCCGCGCATCGTTTTTTAACCGTAACGAAACCTGACGCGAGCGCGGCGCCAAACCGGTCGAAGCATGGGCTTGTTTTCCTTGACCTGACGGCCTTCGCTGGTCTAACAGCACGGTTTGAAAAATCCAGCTGGTATTCAAATGCCTGCTGTAAATACTTTTAGAGATCATGCCATGAAAATCCGTAATTCTTTGAAGTCGCTGAAAAATCGCCACCGCGATTGCCGGGTCATCCGCCGTAAGGGCCGGATATACGTGATCAACAAAACAAACCGGCGTTTTAAAGCGCGCCAAGGGTAATCTCCCTGACCGCCGCTAAGGCTTTCTGAGGCCTTGATCTCCTCTGTTATTTTTGATGTAGGCAATGTGCTGGTCGATTGGTCAGTGCAGTCCTTTCTGCGGGCCAAGGGCTATGACGAAAGCCAAGCTGCAGACTTGGTTGGCGGTACACTCAATCTTGAATGGCATAGCGTGTCTGATCTCGGTGTGCCGCTGGACGAAAATGTGCGCCAGCGCAAGGCCATATATCCCCAAGATGCTGATGCTCTCGCGCTCTACCGCGATAAATGGCACGAGACTGTTGTTGGCTCTATTGATGGCACGGTCGAGCTGCTGCAGCGCTTGGCAAAGGCCAATGTCGATCTTTATGCCATCACCAATTTTCCTGCTGACCAGTTCGGGCCCTTTTATGAGCGCTTTGGCTTTATGAACTTATTTCAGTCCATTGTTGTGTCTGGCGAGCTCGGTCTAAAGAAGCCCGATCCGCGCATTTATGCGCTTGCTTTAGACCGGTTTGGATGCGACGCGGATGCGAGCCTGTTCATTGATGATCGCCGCGAAAATTGCTTGGCCGCTGCGCGCTTTGGCATTCAAACACATGTCTTCCAAGGCCCTGAGTGCTTGGCAAAAGACCTCATAAAGCGGGGCTTGCTAGCCGGTTAGGGTCAGTCGACCGTATGGCCGTCTAACTCATCACCTTGCACCCAGGCGATATGCAGAACATTGGTAGAGCCAGGCGTTCCAAAAGGAACTCCGGCGGTAACAACGATGCGGTCCCCGCCTTTGACCAGGCCTGTCCGCAGGGCCATGCGTTTTGCCTTGCCCAGCATTTCTTCAAAATTCTCAACATCGCGCGTTGCAATGGAATGCAGCCCCCATGTAAGGCCAAGGCGGCGTGCGGTCTCCATGCGCGGCGTTAGCGCTATAATTGGCGCCATCGTGCGCTCGCGCGCAGCGCGCAGGGCTGTGGAGCCTGAAAAAGTATAGCAGACTATCGCCGCTGACGAGATGGTGTCAGCGACTTGGCGGGCCGCAAGAGAAATGGCGTCCACACCCGTCGCTTGATAGCTGCGCTGCTCAAAGGCACGCATGGAGGCGTATATGTCATCGGCTTCAATGCGTTTGGCGATATCAGACATGATGCGCACAGCTGCCAGCGGGTGCGCGCCCACGGCGGATTCCGCCGATAACATAACGGCGTCGGCCCCTTCAAAAACAGCATTTGCCACATCGCCAACTTCTGCGCGGGTGGGAGCAGGGGCATCGACCATGCTTTCAAGCATCTGCGTTGCGACAACCACCATTTTGCCAGCGGCGCGTGCGGCGGCAATGATGCGCTTTTGTGCCGGCGGGACCTCCTGCAAAGGCAGCTCTACGCCCAAGTCTCCGCGGGCTACCATCACTGCGTCTGATTGCTCAACAATCTCCTCCAGCGCTTCCATGGCCGCAGGCTTTTCAATTTTTGATAGGACACCAGCCCGTCCTGCGACGATTTTCTTTAGATCAGCCACATCTTCCGCGCGCTGGACAAAGGAGAGCGCAATCCAGTCAACTTTTTGCTCGAGCGCAAAGTCGAGATCGCGGCGGTCTTTGTCGGTCATCGCCGCCAGCGGCAAGACGACATCTGGCACATTTACGCCTTTGCGGTCAGACAGCTTGCCGCCAAGGAGCACTTTGCACTTGAGAGCGCGCGGCTCTACTTTCGTTACTTCGAGTTGAATACGTCCGTCATCAAGCAAGAGCCGCATCCCGCTTTTGGCGGCTTCGAAAATTTCTGGGTGCGGCAAGCAAACGCGCTCTTCATCGCCTTCTACCGCGTCTAAGCACAAGGTGAAGCGTTGATCATAGCGCAGCCTGACCGGGCCGTCTGCAAAGGTGCCAACACGCAGCTTTGGCCCCTGGAGATCGGCGAGGATGGTTGTGGGCCGCCCAAACTTGTCTTCCATGGCGCGAATGGTGCGCACCATCTCCGCTTTCTTGTCTTGATCGCCATGGCTCATATTCAGCCTGAAGACATCCGCGCCAGTGAGAAAGAGTTGCTCGATCATCTCTGGCGACGAAGACGCTGGGCCGAGGGTCGTCACAATGCGGATGCGCCGTTGGCGCGGCTCAAATTTAACCTGCATGGGTGAGAAGATCCATTGATCGTGTGGCTGCTTGAATGCGGCAATAGGCAAATTACTTTGACTGTAGCAGGCCCGATCCTTCGGGCAACCCCACAGTCTCAGTTTGGAGCTAATAATGGATAAACAGGCAATCGAAGCAGCGCAGGCGGCGGCCTTTAGAAGGCTTTTGAGCCACTTGCAGCACCGCACAGATGTTCAAAATATTGACCTTATGGGCCTTGGCGGCTTTTGCCGCAATTGTCTGTCGGATTGGTATGGCGAGGCGCTGGAAGCGCAAGGTGTTACAATCGACAAAGCCGCAGCGCGTGAAGCGATCTACGGCATGCCTTACCCAGACTACAAAGAGGCGTATCAAACCAAAGCGACCCAGGCGCAGATTGATGCGATGAATGCGTCTGTCGCGAAAAACAAAGCCTGATCTACATTCCACTGCGCTCTCCACAAGAAACCACGCCAGGGTGGTTTACACGGGTGCCCACGTTTTTTAAGTCTGGCTGCGACGCAGTTTTTCTCCCGATACAGTGAAGGAACACGCCATGGCCAATGTTGGCGGCATTTCAGGGCAAATCTTAAGGTCGTTTATAGAGCGCATTGAAAATCTTGAAGAGCGCAAGAAAGAAATCGCGGATGACATTCGCGATGTTTACGCCGAAGCAAAGTCGTCTGGCTTTGATTCAAAAGTCATGCGCCAAGTGATCAAGCTTCGCAAAATGGACTCCAATGATCGCGAGGAGCAGGAGTATCTGCTGGATACCTATATGCGCGCCATTGAAGGCCGTATTGAGGAAGAGGACGCCGCATAAAACGCGCGCGCCTCACATAAAAAAATGCTGGCGCGGCAAAAAACGCGCGCCTTAGCCCTTTTTAAAGCCTGCGCGGGTGTTTATGTGTCCTGCCAAGCAATAAACACACGAAAAAGAGACCTGCGCATGAGTGACAAGCCCGACGAAAAGGATCTGCCAACGAGCCCTGCTGTTGGAAAGCATCTCTTTGATGCCCGTAAAATCCTGATCACGGGCGGCATTGATGATGATGTGGCGCGTGACGTTGTGAGCCGCTTGCTCGCCATGGCGCATGTCAGTGATGATCCCATTACGGTGTTTATTTCATCGCCGGGCGGCCATGTGGAATCAGGCGATATGATCCACGACGCCATCAAGTTCATTAAGCCAGAGGTTCGCGTCGTTGGAACTGGCTGGGTCGCAAGCGCTGGCGCTCTCATCTACGCAGCGGCGAAGAAAGAAAATCGCTATTCCTTGCCCAACACCCGCTTCTTGCTGCATCAGCCATCGGGCGGCATGCGCGGCACGGCCGAAGATATTTCGATCCAAGCCAAAGAGATCATCCGCATGCGCGGACGCCTCAACCAGATCTTTGCTGATGCGACTGGCCAGCCAATTGCGCGTATTGAACAAGATACCGACCGTGATTTCTGGATGAGCGTTGAAGAAGCAGTCGAATACGGCCTGGCAACGCATGTCATTCAAAATGAAAGCGAGATCAAATAGGCCCTCGGCAAGGCTCGTCTCGTGTTTCAGCGAACCCCTTTCTAATAGGGGTTTGCGCGTCGCTATATGTTGGCATAAACCCCATGGGTGATTGCCAAGCAGCGGATGCCCTATGGATTTTAATTTAACAGACGACCAGCGCGCCATCGTGGACATGGCGCAGCGCTTTACAGCAGATGAGATTACCCCTCATGCGGCTCAGTGGGATAAAGAGCACCTCTTCCCGCGCGCGACCATTCGCCAAGCTGCAGAACTAGGGTTCGGTTCCATCTATGTGTCTGAAGAAAGCGGGGGTATTGGCCTTGGGCGCGTTGAAGCCGCGCTAATCATGGAGGCCATGGCTTATGGCTGCCCCTCTACTTCGGCCTTTATCTCGATCCACAATATGGCTGCTTGGATGATCGATTGCTTTGGTGATCAGGACTTGCGAGATCGCTATCTGCCCAAGCTCAATCCCATGGAGCACATTGCCAGCTATTGCCTAACCGAGCCAGGTTCGGGCTCTGATGCAGCAGCGCTGAAGACCAAGGCTGTCCTGGACGGAAACCACTATGTGCTCAATGGCTCCAAAGCATTTATCTCAGGCGGCGGAGAAAACGAAGTCTATGTTGTCATGGCCCGCACAGGCGCAGATGGCCCCAAGGGCATTAGCTGTTTCGTCGTGGATAAAGACATGGAGGGCATTTCATTTGGCGCGCGCGAGCATAAACTGGGCTGGCATTCCCAGCCGACCGCGCAAGTCAATTTCGACAATGTGCGTGTGCCCACTAGCAATATGGTTGGCGCGGAGGGGCAGGGCTTTAAGATCGCCATGGCAGGGCTCGATGGGGGGCGGCTCAATATCGGCGCGTGTTCCCTTGGCGGCGCGCAGCGCTGCCTAGACGATGCTGTAACCTACACGAAAGAACGCCAACAATTCGGCAATCCCATCTCTGACTTTCAGGGCGTTCAGTTCATGCTGGCTGATATGGCAACAGAGCTCGAAGCGGCGCGCGCCTTACTTTACAAGGCCGCTCAAAAAGTAAGCGAAGGCGCGCCGGATAAAACCCAATTTTCGGCCATGGCCAAGCGCTTCTCGACGGATGTTGGCTCAAAGGTCGTGAATGATGCCCTGCAGCTTCATGGCGGCTATGGGTATTTGATGGACTATGCCGTCGAGCGATTTTGGCGCGACTTGCGCGTGCATCAGATCCTGGAAGGCACCAATCAGATCATGCGGGTCGTGATTTCCCGCGCTCTCTTGGCCTAAGGAAACACCATGTCTGAGCCAGAGATCGTCTTTTCCCAGCGCGGCGCGATTGGCCATGTGCTGCTCAACCGACCTAAGGCGCTGAACGCGCTGACGTTGGATATGGCCATCAAACTGCGCGGTCAGCTCAAATCCTGGGCTGATGATGACACTATCGCTGCGGTGATTGTCGAAGGGGCCGGCGAAAAAGGCTTCTGCGCTGGCGGCGACATCCGCTGGCTGCACGACACTGGAAAAGCCGATCCCGCTGCTGGCGCGCAGTTCTTCAGGGAAGAATATCTCACAGATGCGGCAGTCTATCATTTCCCCAAGCCGTATCTCGCCTTCATTGATGGCATCGTCATGGGCGGCGGCGTCGGGATTTCGATCCACGGCAGCCATAGGATCGCTGGTGACCGAACACTCTTTGCCATGCCTGAGACAGGCATAGGGTTGTTCCCAGATGTTGGCGGTAGCTATTTTCTGCCTAAGATGCCAGGTCACTTAGGCATGTTTTTAGGGCTGACAGGCGCCCGGCTTAAAGCGGCGGATTCGCTTTATGCCGGTGTTGCAACGCATACCATTCCTTCAGATAAACAAGCTGGCGTGATTGCAGATCTATGCGCGAACGCGTCCACAAAAGCGCAAATCAATGATGTCCTCTCGCACGCCCATGAGGACCCGGGCGCGGCTGCGATCGCAGCCTTGCAAGGTGAGATTGATCGGCACTTTGACGGCGCGGATGTCCGTTCAATCCTCACAGAGCTGGATCAGGATGAAAGTGAATGGGCGCAGAAACAAGCTTCTATTCTGCGCAGCAAAAGTCCGACGTCTTTGAAAGTCACCTTTGAGCAGCTGACCCGCGGCGCATCCATGTCCTTCAACGATGTGATGCGCATGGAAATGCGCATGGCCGCGCGGGTGATGCAGGGCCATGATTTTTATGAAGGGGTGCGCGCCACCATTTTTGAAAAAGGCGAGACGCCCCAATGGCATCCAGCGCGTATTGAAGATGTCACCCAGGACATGGTGGACGCGTATTTCGCGCCCTTGGGCGGCGATGAGCTGGACTTGCCTTAGTAGGAGAAAATGACGTGGCGACAGTAGCTTTTATCGGCCTTGGGAATATGGGCGGCCCCATGGCGGCCAACTTGGTCAAGGCGGGGCATGACGTCACCGGCGTTGACTTATCAGATGCCGCAAAGGCAGCGCTTGAAGCTGCTGGCGGAAAAATCGCACATACAGCCCATGAGGCGGCACAAACGGCCGAAACGGTCATTACCATGCTGCCCGCCGGGCCCCATGTTGAGGCCGTCTATGCGGACGTGATGACCACTGCAAAGCCGGGCAGTACCTTCATCGACAGCTCGACGATTGATGTGCCGACGGCGCGCAATGTGATCGCTAAAGCGCAAGAGGCTGGTTTTCATATGGTCGATGCGCCCGTCTCTGGCGGGACGGCAGCAGCAGAAGCTGGCACGCTAACCTTCATGGCTGGCGGCACGACAGCTGCCTTTGGCAAAGCACAGCACTTCTTAGACATCATGGGCAAAAACGTGTTTCACGCCGGTGATGCGGGTAATGGCCAAGTGGCCAAGGTTGCAAATAACATGCTGCTTGCAATCTCCATGATCGGGACGGCGGAAGCTTTTAATCTGGCTGAGAAACTTGGGCTAGATGCGCAGACTTTCTACGATATTTCTTCAACAGCATCGGGCCAGTGCTGGTCCATGACCAGCTATTGCCCCGCGCCAGGCCCTGTGCCCACTGCGCCATCTAACAAAGACTATCAGCCAGGCTTTGCCGCAGCGATGATGCTGAAAGATCTGCGCTTAGCGCTTGATGCTGCAAAAACCGCTGGCGCAGCAATTCCCCTTGGCGCGCAATCCTCCGCGCTCTATACGCTGATGGAAAGCGCTGGGAAGGACGATCTGGATTTCTCTGCGATCATCAAACTCATCAGCGGAGATCTCTAAGCTCTCCGCACGTAGCGGAGCAGACACGTGATAAAAGCGGGCATCCTTGGAGCAAGTGGCTATACGGGCGCTGATTTGGTGCGCCTCTTGCTGCGTCATCCTGGTGTCCAAATCACCTTCCTGTCTGGCGAACGCAAGGCGGGCCAAACCATGGCCCAAGTGTTTCCCAATTTTTATGGGGCCGATCTGCCTATACTGCAATCTGTTGATGGAATTGATTGGGCGCAGATGGATTTGGATGTTGTGTTCTGCGCATTGCCGCATGCGACAAGCCAAGCCATTATTTCCTTAATATGGAATACAAACCCAGCGTTGAAAATCATTGATTTATCAGCAGATTTTCGCCTGCGGGATCCAGAGGTGTATGCCGCTTGGTATGGCGGCGCGCATGGTGCGCCGGAGCTTCAGCCCCACGCGGTATATGGCCTGACAGAGCATTATAGCGACGATATTGCCAAGGCGCGCCTCGTAGCGTGTCCTGGCTGCTATCCAACGGCGGCGCTGCTGGCTCTCTTGCCGCTCTTGCAAGGAGGTATGATTTCGCATGACAACATCATCATCGATGCAAAGTCCGGCGTCACAGGGGCAGGGCGCTCGCTGAAGGAGCAGACCTTATTCTGTGAAGTCTCGGAAGCCGTGCATCCTTATGGCTTGGGGCACCATCGCCACATGCCGGAGATTGAGCAGGAGCTGAGCAAGGCTGCTGGATCAGACGTAACCGTCAGCTTCACGCCGCACCTCGTACCCATGAACCGCGGGGAACTGGAGACCATTTATGTGCGCTGCTCAGAGGGGGAAACGGCGACATCGCTCAAGGAAAAGCTCCTAAGCAATTATAACGAAAGTCATTTTGTAGAGGTTCTTCCGGGCGCTACAGCACCTGCAACACGCATGGTGCGCGGGTCTAATCAATGCGTGCTTAATGTGTTTGACGATCGTCGTCCCGGGCACGCCATCATTGTCGCAGCGATTGACAATCTCGTGAAGGGCTCGTCTGGCCAGGCCGTGCAGAATATGAACCTCATGTTGAGGCTGGAAGAAACGTCCGGCCTTCAGCAAGTGGCGTTGTTCCCTTAGGAGGCCGAGACATGACAACTGGTAATGTGTTTTCCCTTGGCGCTAAGACGCCAAACATAGCAGGCGACGTGTTCTTGGCGCCCGGCGCGCAGATCATTGGCGACGTGACCATTGGCGCAGGAACATCTGTTTGGTTTAACTGCGTCCTGCGCGGGGATGTCCATGTGATTGAGGTTGGTGAACGCACCAACATTCAAGATGGCACCGTGGTCCATGTGTCCCGCAAAACACATGGGACCTATATCGGCAATGACGTCTTGATTGGCCATATGGCGATGATCCACGGCTGCACCCTCAAGGATTGGAGCTTTGTTGGGCTAGGCGCGATTGTGATGGATGGCTGCGTGATTGAAGAAGATGGAATGCTTGCAGCGGGCGGCATGCTCACGCCGGGCAAGACAATCGGCAAGGGCGAATTGTGGGGCGGGCGTCCAGCAAAGTTCATGCGCGCTCTTAGTGAAGAAGAGATCGCCAAGAACCGCAAGGCCTCGCCCGGCTATGCAGACCTCGCGCAAGTGTATCGGACGGATCTGCAGCCAAGTTAAGCGCGCTCTTCCAGTCCGTGTTGGCGCATGCGCCAGAGCAATTGCTCCACCCGGTCTTGGCCGAAAAAAGGCTCGTTGTTGAATACCATGGTCGGAACGCCCCAATGACCGGCGGCCTTTAAATCCTCATCATGCTCGGCGATTTGCGCATCGAGTGCGTGCGCCTCTGTTTCGGCGATACGATCAAGCGCCGCTAGATCAAAGCCAGCGGCCGCAACGGCGTGTTCTAAGTGGTCACTTTCGTGCCAACCTTTCACTTGGCCGGACCAAATGAGTGCACTCACACTAGCAACCAGGGGCAGGATTGATCCATCGCGGCTAGCCGCCTGCGCCATCCGGGTTAGCCTGTAGATATGGGGCTGATTCGGCGCGGCGACTTTGCGCTCTTTCTCCATGACAATGGGGTCTGGCTCAGGATTACCAAAGGGTATGCCGTCCATTTCAGCTGTGCGGGCGACATCATGCAGGAGGTAGGAAAAGAAGCGCGGGTCAGCTTTGAGGAAATAGTCAGGAACACGCAGCACGAGCGGATAGACCAACTTGACCTGGACACGTATGCGGTAGCGCGCCTCAAGCTCTAAAAGGCGCTTTGTGACCAGATAACAAAAGGGGCTGCGGAAAGACCAATAGAGATCGATATTCAGCTCTGTCATGGAAGTTTCCCGTGTGAAGCCTTCCTACATATGCCAGGAATGCCTTGTGCTCGCGTGACTTTCATCGCAGCGTGTCGTCATTCAATAACGTCATACAGAGGGCCTTTCCATGGATCTACTCAAACTTGGTAGCGAGATTTTGCTCAAGCAGCTTGGCGCGCAAGCACAGCCGCAAAGCCAGGGGGCGGTGGAGTCCGCCTTAGGCAGCTTGATCGGTAGTGGCGACACCATGGACCTAGGTGGCCTGGTTGAAAAAGCGCAGCAGGGCGGGCTGGGAGATTTGGCTGCGAGCTGGCTCGGCGATGGCGCCAATGCGCAGCTGACAGCAGACCAGGCAGAAGCGATGGTGGACAGCGGCGATTTGGGCAATCTTGCCAATGCGCTGGGGGCGGATAAATCGTCGCTTTTAAACAGCTTAAAAGATGTGCTGCCCCAACTGGTGGATAAGGGCTCATCGGGCGGCTCTCTGCTGGATAGCATCGGCGGCCTAGAAGGCGCCGCAAAGCTCGCCAAACGGTTTCTCTAAATAGTCAGCCAGCGATCTGCCGTTTAAATCTGCTGTATCGGGTTTTGGCGCGCTGCTAAGTTTGCTTGCTTTCCTTTGGTGTCAATAGGAATGCGGTAGAGGAGACTAAGATGGCGCAGATAGCGTGTATTGGCGGCGGGCTTGTTGGCGGCGCATGGGCGCTTGTGTTTGCCCGGGCGGGCCATAGGGTTGCCATCTATGACAAGGACACTGCGTCCCTTCAGGACCATTGCTTGCCAGGAATTGTCAGCACGCTGTCGTTGCTGGACAGCTGCAGCTTACTTGATGAGCCGATTGAGGCAATCCTGTCTCGCATTTGGACGGCTCCAACGCTGCAAGAGGCGGTGGCTGAAGCGTCCTACGTGCAAGAGAGTGTCCGCGAGGACCTGACGATTAAGCGCGCAGTCTTCGCGGATATTGCAAAGCATGCGCCGATCGATTGTATTTTAGCCTCATCCACATCCGCGCTTAGGGGATCGGATTTTCTAAGCGATATCATTGGACCAGAACGTGCTCTCGTCGCGCACCCGGTCAATCCCCCGTCGTTAATCCCCCTGGTTGAATTGTGCGCGACCCAATGGACGTCGCCGGAAACCCTGGAGCAAGCGCGCGCTTTGCTAGAAGCGGCGCAAATGAAACCCATAACGGTCAAAAAAGAAATCGACGGATATATCCTCAACCGCTTGCAATATACGCTTGTGGCAGAAGCGATGCACTTGGTGGGCGAGGGGTATTGTTCGCCTGAAGATATTGACCGTGTCATGACGGATGGACTGGCGCTGCGCTGGGCCTCCGTTGGGCCCTTTGAGACAGCGCACCTCAATGCAGCTGGCGGCTTCGCTGATTTTGTGGCCAAGCTTGGCGATATGATGAAAACCATGGGCCAGGCAGCGCGTACGGATTATGCGTGGGGCGACCGGCTTGCCCAAGACATTCACGCCGCCATGGAAAAGCAGACTAGCGTAGACGACATCCCTAAACGGCAAGCCTGGCGCGACAGCCAAATATTGGCTGCACGCGCCATGCAAAAGGGGGCTTAACGCGCTCTTTTTTAAAGGTACTGAACGTGTTCGGCTTAGCGCCGCCGCTTGCGGCTGATGCCAAGCCCGGCTAGGCCCAGGCCAAGGAGCGCAAGACTTGCTGGCTCTACTGGCTGCGCTATTCGGCAGCTTGGCGGGCTGGTTCAGCCGGTTTCTTTGCTAAGATCGGCGCTAGATAATGGCCAGTATAACTGCCTTGTGTGTTTGCAACATCTTCGGGTGTGCCTTGAGCAACGATCATGCCGCCTTTGTCGCCGCCTTCCGGGCCTAGGTCTAGGATCCAATCAGCCGTTTTGATGACTTCAAGATTATGTTCAATGACGACGACCGTATTGCCCTGGTCAACGAGCACTTGCAGCACTTCGAGCAGTTTGCGCACGTCTTCAAAGTGTAGGCCGGTCGTTGGCTCATCAAGGATATAAAGCGTTTGTCCGGTAGACCGTTTGGCGAGTTCCTTGGCGAGCTTGACCCGCTGGGCTTCCCCGCCGGAGAGTGTGTTGGCTTGTTGGCCCACCTTGATGTAGCCAAGGCCAACTTTCTCCAGCATCGCAAGCTTATCGCGCACAGCAGGGACGGCTTTGAAAAATTTAACGCCTTCTTCCACCGTCATGTCGAGCACATCGGCGATGGATTTGCCTTTAAATTTGATATCCAGTGTTTCGCGGTTGTAGCGCTGACCATGGCAGACATCGCAGGTCACATAAACGTCAGGCAGGAAGTGCATCTCGATTTTAATGACGCCGTCGCCTTGGCAAGCTTCGCAGCGCCCACCCTTCACGTTGAAGCTGAAGCGCCCTGGTTTATAGCCGCGCGCTTGGCTTTCAGGCAAACCGGCGAACCAATCTCGGATGGGGGTGAAGGCGCCTGTGTAAGTGGCAGGGTTAGAGCGCGGCGTGCGGCCAATGGGGCTCTGGTCGATATCCACAACCTTGTCGAGATACTCAAGGCCATCGATCTTTTCATGCGCGCCTGGCACATCCCGGTTCTGGCTATTAAGGCGCCGAGCTGTGGCTTTGTACAGGGTATCGATGGTGAAGGTCGATTTTCCCGAGCCAGAAACACCTGTCACACATGTCATAGTACCGAGCGGTATAGAGCCACTCACGGTCTTTAGGTTGTTCTCACTCGCCCCTTTCAGCGTCAGCCACTGGCCTTTTGAGCGGCCTTTTTTACCCTTTGCCTTGCGCCGTTCCGCAGGGATTGGCACCCAGCGACGGCCGGTGAGATAATCAGCAGTCAGCGAGCCTTCGGTGGCCATCACCTCGTCTGGCGTCCCGCTCGCAACGACTGTGCCGCCATGCACGCCGGCGTGGGGGCCCATATCGATCACATAGTCAGCTTCTCGGATGGCATCTTCGTCATGTTCGACCACAAGCACAGTGTTGCCCATATCGCGCAGGTTTTTCAGCGTTTCCAGCAGGCGGTCATTGTCGCGTTGGTGCAAGCCGATGCTGGGTTCGTCGAGGACATAGAGCACGCCTGTTAGGCCTGAGCCGATTTGGCTGGCCAGGCGAATGCGCTGGCTTTCGCCGCCCGACAGCGTCCCGGAGTTGCGTGACAGATTGAGGTAGTCGAGCCCGACATTGTTGAGAAAGCCCAGCCGTTCCACGATTTCCTTTAAGATGCGCTCAGCGATTTCCTTTTGCGTGTCGCTCAATGTTTCCGGCAAGGCCTGAAACCAGGCCAGCGCGTCTGCGACCGATAAAGCTGTAATGTCGGAAATGGTTTGCCGCTCGCCTAGCTTGACGGCCAAAGCCTCTGGCCGCAGGCGTTGGCCGCCGCACTCTAAGCACGGCGCACTGGTTTGGTAGCGAGATAGTTCCTCGCGGATCATCATGGAATCGGTTTCACGGTAGCGGCGCTGGATATTGCCAATCACGCCCTCGAAAGGCCGTTCAACTTCATATTTGCGTTTGCCGTCTTTGTAGACGAACGTCACTTTCTCGCCGTCTGTCCCATAAAGCAGCATATTGGCGATGTCGGCAGGCAGCTCCTCCCACGGGACGGTTTGAGAAAACTTATACTTCTTGGCCAGTGCATCGAGCGTCTGCATATAATACGGTGCTTGGCTCTTGGACCATGGGGCAAGAGCGCCTTGGCGGATAGACTTGCTCTTGTCCGGCACGACGAGGCTTTCATCGAAGAACATAGATGTGCCAAGGCCGTCGCAGGCCGGGCAGGCGCCAAAGGGATTGTTAAAGCTGAACAAGCGCGGTTCAATTTCTTCAATCGTAAAGCCGCTTTCAGGGCAGGCGAACTTCTCGGAGAATGTGAGGCGTTCACCGTTGTCGGCATATTCGGCGAAGGCGATGCCATCGGCCAGCCGCAGGGCCGTTTCCAAGCTGTCAGCAAGCCGCGCGTCTAGGCCTTCGCGCACAGCAATACGGTCTACGACGACGTCGATATTGTGCTTGAACTTCTTATCCAGCGCCGGGACATCGGCAATCTCGTAGAATTCCCCATCAACTTTCACGCGCTGAAAGCCCTGCTTCATCAGCTCAGCAAACTCCTTGCGATATTCGCCCTTGCGGCCACGCACGATTGGCGCCAACAGGTAGAGCTTCGTCTTTTCTGGCAAAGCCATGATGATGTCGACCATCTGGCTAATGGTCTGGCTAGTGATAGGCAAGCCCGTCGCAGGCGAATAGGGGATGCCCACGCGCGCCCATAAAAGGCGCATATAGTCATAAACTTCCGTCACGGTGCCCACGGTCGAGCGCGGGTTGCGGCTGGTGGTTTTCTGTTCGATAGAGATGGCCGGGCTAAGACCCTCAATCAGGTCTACATCTGGCTTTTGCTGCATCTCCAGGAATTGCCGCGCATAGGCGCTTAGGCTTTCCACATAGCGGCGCTGGCCTTCGGCATAGATGGTGTCAAACGCGAGGGACGACTTTCCAGAGCCTGACAAACCCGTGATCACCACCAGCTTGTCGCGAGGGATATCGACGTTAACGTCTTTGAGATTGTGTTCGCGCGCGCCGCGGACCGAGATTTGCGTGAGCATTGGTTTGATAAGTCCATAAGGATGTTTGCTGTCTTTGATTTGGTCCGGAGACATGGCAGGGTCAAGGACTGCAGCGCCGCATGCAGGCACGCAGAGCGACGAAGTTGTGGGAAAACGCCGCTCTCAACATGGCTGCAGTTGCAGCACGTCGTATGGATACAACGATTATTGCGCGAGCGACATGTTCTGGATCGATTTCGAACGCTTTGGCCGAGCCGATGTCAGTAACAGCGCAAAAAGCCCTGGATGTACGACGTGAGAATTTTGAAAACACTATGTAAACCAAAGCTTTCAACACTTTGGCATGGAATTTGAATTACGCTTGGCACCTGTCGTTGAGTGAAAGAGTTCTTATGTTCAAACCAGCCCTGACGTCGATTGCCCTTGCCGCAACCCTGCTGAGCGCGGGCTCTGTTAAAGCCACCATCATCAACATCGACGCCCTTACCGGCACAAGCGATGTTGGACCTGTTGAGTTGAGTGCCGGTAATTGGCGCATTGACCCAATCATTGACGATTTTACGGCGTGGAATGCCTGGGGCCGTGAAACGGGGTGTGACAGCAATGGCGAAGACTGCACGCGAGGTTGGATTTACCGTTATTTTGTAGAGTCAGCCCAGCTGGGTACCGTGGGTCTGGGTACTGCGTCGGAGCGCTTTGAACTCCCTATCCAGGCGCTCAACAATGCAGCACCGTTCTTTTTCTCGCTGGCTGCGAGCGACACGCTTGAATTTTCTATTCGCGACAGCAACTTGCGCGATAATGAAGGCGGTATCTCTGTGCAGATCAACCGGGTGTCGGAGCCGGGCACATTGGCGCTGGTAGGCTTTGGCCTTGCCGGCGTTGCCGCCTCGCGCCGCCGTCGCCGCTAATCTGACTTAAGTCTAAGTTCGGTAAAGCGTCCCTCCTGGCAAGGGGCGCCTTATTGCGTTTTGCGTTTAAAGATATAGCCGCCGCTCGCTGGCCCCCAAACGACACTGCCGGCTGCGTCAAATCCGCGATCCCAATTGGCGAAGCTATTTGGCGTGTAAACGGAAAACGACGCCATGTGCGTCGCGCCCTTATAGGTATTAGGGCAGGTTGCGATATGCGCGCGCCAATAGCCGCTGGCGACGCGTTCGATTTGGTTTGCGCAGCCGCCGAGAACCAAGTCATCTGGTGAGAGCTCATCCAGGCTTGCAGGCTTTTTGTACGCCCCAATGGCGACGCTTGGGTCGCTTAGCTCATAATTTTCCCGAACCAGCCGCCCGTCGCCCATTTTGAGGAGGCGGAAAATGCGCTGAAAATACGGCTGGGCTTTCGCGTTTTCATAAATTTTGTCGCCTGCAGCTAGAATGGCTTGCTCTTGGTACATCCACAGCCCGTCTTCCCTGCTCGGCCAGATGCGCACGACCTCCGCTTCTACCACAGCGTAGCGCGGGTCTGTAGCGGCTTGCTGCGCAGTGGTAAAGCTGCCGCCTTGAATGCTGGCGAATTCCTGCGCGAGTGTGCTTTGGCCATAGGTCGGACTGCTCGCAAGCAGCGCTGTTGCCGCTACAACCAGGCGTATTGCGTGTCTCATTTTGGAGCTCCATATCGTGCGCCTAGCGCGCTGTTTTCCTGCGTGAAGTGATGGTTCTCCACAGCTTCTCGCCGCTAGGCGATTGCGCGCTCTTTGGCCAAGGCTTATCGTTCGAGCAATCATGGAAAAACAACGAGTGGTGCGGGCATGGCTGGAAGCGTAAACAAAGTCACCTTGGTAGGCAATCTGGGCCGAGATCCTGAAGTGCGGACTATGAATGATGGGTCACCTGTTGTGAACCTGTCGCTGGCGACGTCCGAACAGTGGCGCGATAAAAACACCGGTGAACGCCGCGAGAAAACAGAGTGGCACCGGGTGGTCATCTTCAACGAAAACCTGGCTAAGGTTGCGCAAAATTACCTGCGCAAGGGCTCAACCATTTACATCGAGGGCCAGCTGCAAACCCGTAAATGGCAAGACCAAAGCGGCGTTGAAAAATACACCACCGAGATTGTTCTCCAGCGCTACCGCGGCGAACTCACTATGCTTGGCGGCCGCAATGATAACATGGGCGGCGGCGCTTCTATGGAGGGCGGCGGCTATGGCGGCGGTGAGAGCTTTGGCGGAGGCGGCGGCGGTGGCGGCGCGTCCAAGCCTATGGGCGGCGGCGGCATGGACGATAACGCCTTGGATGATGACATTCCGTTTTAAGATGCCTGGCCAACGTCAAGGCGAACATACATAAAGTCGCCGTAGTTCTATCTTGGTTTTGACATGAAGGCTCGCCAGGATCACACGGACGCTATTCTAGGCGGATGAAGGGGATAACAGGATGATCAAGGCAGTCGTTTTGGGGTCGGTGATAGCGGCGGGCGCGTCAACAAGCGCGTTAGCGCAAACCATGGTGACGGCTCAGACGCGAGATGACCTTGCCATCACCATTTACAATAGCGACCTCGCCATGGTGCGCGACAGCCGTTATGTGAATTTACCGCAAGGGACTTCATCAATTGCGTTTGAAGAGGTCTCAGCGCGTATGATGCCGCAAACAGCAGCGTTGACGGGCGGGCTCAAGGTGATTGAGCAGAATTTTGACTTTGATCTCATAAGTCCATCAGCTCTGCTCAATAAGGCCGTTGGGCAGGAAGTGCTGCTGTACCGCGAGGATGATGATGGCGACATGGAAGCGCGCGATGCGGTGGTCCTTGCCAATAACGGCGGCGCAGCTGTGCTCCAAGTCGGGAGCCAGATTGAAGTCATCAGCAATGATTTTCCTGGCCGTATTGTATTTAAAAAGCTTCCTGACAATCTGCGTGCGAAGCCCACACTGAGCATGCGCATTGAGGCGGAAAAGGCAGGCGATCAACGCATTGAACTAGCGTATTTGACTTCCGGCATTCGCTGGTCGGCGGACTATGTCGGCTCCTTGTCACGCGATGAAACGAAGATGGATATCACCGGTTTGATCACGCTGATAAACAACACAGGGATTGCTTACACCAATGCCAAGACCCAGCTGATTGCCGGTGATGTCAACCGCGTGCGCCTGCAGAGACGCGATTATGAAAGCCGCGGCATGGTGATGGCGATGTCCGCAAAAGCGGATATGGTGGAGCCTGAAGCTGTGGGTGATTATCATATGTATACGCTGCCGCAGCCCACCACGATCGCTGACAAGCAGACCAAGCAAGTCACGTTCATGACGGCCGCCAAGGTACCTGTTGAAAAGGTCTATACGCACCGCGCCTGGGGCTTTTCGACTCGTAAAGCGCCTGAGAATGTCGATGTGACGCTTGAACTCACAAACGATAAGGCGTCGAATCTCGGTATACCGCTGCCAAAAGGTATCGTGCGGATTTACGGGCAAGATAGCCAAGGCTCTGCGCAGTTCGTGGGCGAAGATAGCATTAAGCACACCGCTGAAGGCCTCGACCTCGATCTTACAATGGGCCAGGCCTTTGATGTGACCGTCACCTCTAGAAAAGTGGATGATGATTTGGTAAGTAAAACACGCAGCCGAGAAATTCGCGATATCACCATGGAATATACGCTGAAGAATGCCAAGGACAGCGACGTGGTTGTCAATCTTCTGCAGCGCGTGGGCCCAAATGCGGAATTACTGGATAGCTCCTTGAAGGCGCAAGAAGATGATGCGCAAACCCTCAGATTTGCTGCGCCGATCAGCGCAAAGGGCGAGCGCGTCGTGCGTTTTAAAGTTCGCGTCGGGTAATGCTAGTGGATTGGCTCAGACAAATGGCACCCATAGGATGCCAAATTCCGGCCTCTCGGTGCGTCGACGGATTTTGACGATGCACCGCATCGCCTGCAAACCGCCTCCTGCCGAGACCCCGGACTTTGGCATCCTATGGGTGCCATTTGTCTGAGCCAATCCACTAGGCAGCGGCAACGCTGCTTTCCATCTCAGTCTCAAGCCACGTGCTCAGCGCGCTTATGGGCATGGGCTTGGCAAAGAAAAAGCCTTGCAAATGCGTAATCCCGGCCGATTCTGCCACAAGCCGATGGTAGTCTGTCTCTAAGCCTTCTGCGACAATTTCGACTTCAAGCAACTTGGCGAGATTGACGATCGTCAGGAACAGTTGGAAGACTTTCGGATTGGTGTCTAAATCTGCGACCAGGGAACGGTCGATTTTGACGCGGTCTAGCGGTAGATCAAGCAATGCGCGCAGGTTTGAATAGCCGGTCCCGAAGTCATCAAGGGCAATGCAAACGCCTGCATTTTGAAGCGCCTGCAAGTTTGCGCGCGCAACATCAAGATCGTGGACGAGGGCTGTTTCGACAATTTCGATGCAAATATGGTTGGGGCTGAGGTCAAGCGCTTCAATCGTCTTTAGCAGCCGCTGCGCATATGTCGGACTAGTAATCGCAAGAGCGCTCGCATTGAAGGATGCCTGCTTTAAGGCACCGCTGCGGAAATATGGCTTGAGCTGCGTTGCCGCTGTCTCCAACATCGCCAGATCAAGCCGTGTGAGAAGGCCGCAGTCTTCGGCAATGGGAATAAACTCTTCTGGCATGATGGGGCCAAGAGTGGGGTGCGTCCAGCGCGCCAACACTTCCACACCGAGCAAGCCGCCGCCGTCTGGCCCGATAATAGGCTGTACATGCGGCGTCAGCGTCTTTTCCGAAATTGCGGTATTAAGCGCGCCTTCAATCTCGCGCCGCCGAAGCGCCGCCTTTTGGATGTCTTCGTTAAAGAAGGTGAAGCGGTTGCGGCCTTCGTTTTTCGACGTCAGCAGCGCAGCGTCTGCATACCGCTTAAGGGTTTGAATGTCAGTAGCGTGATCCGGGTAGAGGGCGATGCCCATAGAGCCCGTCATATGGATCATTTTGTCCCCAAAAGGCACTGGCTTAAAAACACGCTCGTGCACTTTGGCTTGGCGTTCATGGAGAAGCGCCGCGCTTGTTTCTGGGTCTGATCGGAAGACGACTGCAAATTCATCGCCTCCGAGCCGGGCAACGCTCATGCAATGGCCGTCATTTCCATTAAAGCGCTGGCCTAATTCCTTTAGCACTGCATCGCCAGCATCATGGCCTAGCCGATCATTGATGCTTTTGAAATGGTCCAGATCTATGAAAGTGAGACCAAGGCGGCCCCCTTCCTTATCTACCCTGGCGAGCGCGGTTTCCAGGTCCTGGTCTAAGCCTGCCCGGTTTCTAAGACCCGTTGCAGGGTCCATTAAGGCGAGTTCAATGGCTTGTTGCTTCTCACGCAGGGTTTCAATGAGCAGATTTTCCAGCGCAACAACTCTGCCATCTCCGCTCGCGGAAATATCAACCTGATGCGTTATGGCGTCTGATCCGCCTAGATCAACAGCGGCTTGGTCATCGCTGCGTGAGCCCGTCACGTCGATGACGATGCCAATAAGGCCAGGTTCACCGTCCGGCAGGGTAACTGGATATTTACTCGTAATAACGGCGCGTTGATCGCGAACCCAGTGTTCGGTGATAGCCACTTGGCCCGAAAGAGCGCGCCTATCAGCCACTTCGCTTTGTTCTGCCGGGCCTGGCGCCATTAGGTCTTTGTCGGTTTTTCCAACATAGTCTTCCCGGCCAACCATGGCCGAGAGGGCTGCGTTGCCGTAGATGACTTCTAAAGCCGCATTCTTAGCGAAGATGGCATAGGGTAGGCCGTCAAACAGCGATTTTAGAGTGTCCGCGCTCGCCATCAGCGAAGCTCCACTAAAGGCACATAGCCCGTGGCCACGCGCCCAAGCTGCGCTTGCAGTAAAGGCATTGTTTTAAGCCAAGTATGGCAAGCGTCTTGCGCGAAATACAAGGTCATGATCCGCTCTCTGGCGATGAAACTATCTGAGATTACAGCAGCGTCCTTGCGTAATCGTAAAGATGTCAGGCTAGTCCTGTGAATCACTCAGATTGATGGGTATAGTTTAGTGAGTTTTATCCGTGCGTCGTTGTTTGTGAACTGCCAGTTTGCGATGCACTGTTTATTGTTTCGCTCTTTGGTCCAGGCGGCAATGTCGGCTGCCAATTCG
>JBCCAR010000060.1:0-7905 GCA_039814715.1 Pseudomonadota bacterium | reverse complement strand
TAAATTGTTGCAATTAGTTTAAGTTTAAACTTTTTGGGGATGCAAGAGAGAGAGCGGCGCTTCAGCCACGATGTGGCCAGAAATAGGGTCAACCGTGTCCCAAGCGCAACAATATGCTGCGCGCGCGGAGCAACGCCCGCGCGGCGACCTGGGCCGCCTGGTGCCTAGTCTTGGGTTTGCTGCGAGCGGACGACCGGCACTGGATAGCCAGGATTGCCAAAGCAGATGCAAAGGTGGCGAAACGGTTCGTCCGACAGCGTACGCCACACCACGCGGCAGCCGCGCGGCATATAATATGTGCTGCCCGCTTTGGCGACGACTTTGCCCGTTTCGATCATCAGTGGCGGCAAGTGGTATTCAATTTCGCATTCACCGGAGATGACATAGTGGACTTCATCATGGCCCAGCGTCCAAGGGATGTCTTTGCCTTTATAAAAGTCCTCAATGTTGATTTGGACGGCAGGCTCATCGATCCCGATATTGGCCGCGCGGAACTTTGACCCTGGCACAAATGGAAATTCCAGGTCCGGCTCGTGGTCGAGATCGGTGTCATCATAGTGGTAGATGGAGAATTTTCCCCATTCGATGCGGTCAGTCATGTCTCCAGCTCCTTGTTCTAAGTCCACCATGCTGAACTTGATTCAGCATCTTTTGGCTGTGTTTAAAGAGAGTGCGTTAGTCCAGACCAAGCGAGCCGGGGTTCATTTTCCCATCAGGATCAAGCACGCCTTTCACGCCGCGCACCACCTTTTTCAGCGCCTCGTTATTCATGATCTCGGTATAAGGATAATAGCGTCCGATCTGCAGGTGCAGCCCGCCGAGATCATCGAACAAATCGCGCAGCTCATCGCGCAGTTTTAAGGCCACTTCCCGGCGCGCTTCGTTTGCTGGAATGTCTTTCCACTGTTCAGCAAATTCCGGCTCGATCAACGACAAGCGGAAGTCGCCAAGCTCATCTTCCCAATAGAAGCTCGGTTCGATCACAAATTCTGGGCCGGCAAAGCAGGTCAGGTAGCTGGTTTTAATGCCCCATTGATCCATGAGCTCTTTGCGCTCTGCCAAGAACTTCTCGGTCGCCGCTGCCGCTGGGACGGCTTTGGAGAGCGGGAAGAACCCATGCACTGGCAGCCAAATTTCGCCTTCTGAACCGAGTAGCACGGTCCGAACCCCGCCAAAGGGCGCGCCGCGGAACACGACGGGGATGGAATTGGCCATCTCAGAGCCGCCTTCGCCTGCACAGATGTCCGCTGTGATATCCATATGTTCAGCAGCAACTTTTTCGGTATGTCCATCGAGCGTGAGGTGCAGAGAGTATTTCACATCTTTCAGGATTTTCTTGCCGCCTAAGGCGACTTTGGCTGCGTTTTTAAGCCCTTTGAGGCCGCCTTTGCGGGCGATCTCGCCCACTTTCGACAAGCCTTCCTCAAAGGTGATGCCCTGTTTTTCAAAGCCTGCATTATAATAAGGGTCAAAGCCGTAGCACTCGCTGGCAATACCGAGACGTGCGATCTTCGCTTGCGCGGTGAGCATCGCTTCGAGCGTGTCAAAGCGGTAGCTTAGATAGCCCGTCTCCTTTGGCACTGTGATGAGCCGCAGCGTTGCGACCGCCTTGATGCCAAAGGCGCCGGTGTCTGCCGTAAACAGTCCTGTGATGTCTGGGCCAAAGTGCCGCCAGAACGGATTAGAGTTTTTATGCGCGCCTGAGCCGGTGACGAGCGTGGAACCATCCGCCAGCACCACATGGAGGCCGACCACACTGTCGGCCACCGTGCCATGCACGCCGGACCCATGAAACAAGCTGTTTTGGCTCAGTGCGCCGCCGATGGTGGCATATTGGCCTGAGAGCGGGCCCCAATAGGGTGTGCGTACCCCATGCGGCGCGAGCGTTTCATAGAGCTCCTTCCATGTGCAGCCTGCTTCGACAGTCACATACATATCATCGGTGTTGATCTCGACAATCTTATTCATTCGGCGCATGTCGACCAGAACGGACCGCTCAGTTTGCGGCGTGTAGCCGGATGTATAGCTCATCCCGCCTCCGCGCGGCACAATGGCAAAACCAGCCGCGCTCGCCACTTCCACCGCGCGGCCCAGCTCTTCCGTGCTTGAAGGGGCAATGACAATATCTGCCACAGCATTTTGCCGCCAGCTTAAATCTGTACTGAGCAGCTTGCGCGTGCTCTCTTCCAAACTCAAGCCATCGGCTCCAAGAATTTGCTGCAGGGATTGGATGGTTTGTGTGTCGTCGATGTTTGCGTCTTGGGCGTGGGTCGCCATGAAACTGCGCCTCCTAAAAATATGTCTACACATTTTGTATGCAAAATCACATGCGCGGACAAGTGCTTTCTGCACGCAGCTTTTCAAGTCAGGCTAAACGACAAAGTAATTTGCTTGCAAGAGTGCGCCTGTGCCCTCTTGGCATGGCAGCTGGCAAACGCTAAGCAAGCGGCAGAGTATTGAGGATTGCTATGCCGTTAGACACTGAGCCAGACCCGGTTATCACACCGCCAGAGGACCAAAGCTCTTTGGTCAACCATGTCGTCAATAATATTATCGATGGTGTCTCCACTGGGCGCTATGCCCATGGCCAGCGGCTCATCGCCGCAGATTTAGCCGAGGAATATGGCGTCAGCCGTGCGCCGGTGCGTGAGGCGCTGCATGTGCTGGCCGGGGAGGGGGTCGTTAAGCTTACGCCCAATCGCGGCGCAAAAATCCGTAAGCTCTCAGCCAAGCAGCTGTTTGACTTTCTAGAATTTACCGAGAGCATTTGTTCTCTTGGTGTACGGCTCGCCACATCAAAAATGATTGAACCGGCCAACCGCGCCACCATGGATCAGTGTTTTGAGGCTCTGCAAGAAGCATGGGACCGCCGCCACGGGCGCGACTTTGTAACAGCGCTTTATACCTACCATGTTGAGCTGAACCACATTTCCGGCAACCAGTTTGTCGACTTCTTTTATCGCCGGCCCTACATCCGCTTTTATACGGTGCTGCTAGCCGATATGGTGCCGGGTATTCATTGGGAACAGTATATTCTCAACTATCGCCGTATCCACGACACCATTATGGATGGCGATGACCACGCGGCGGTCGCGACCTTCGTCTCCCACATCCGCTGGGTGCTCGACCTGCTGCGCCAAGAAAAGGGACGCCGCGACGAGCCGGCAATCTGAACGCGTGGGCCTAGCACCGAGCGCTGCCTTTAAAAAACTTTAAGCTTAAAGCTTTTTTTGTTTTCAAGGTTGGTCTACGCTGCCCAAATGACTGATTCCCTTCCATTAGCAGGGCAAAAGATCGTTTTGACGGGGGCTACTGGCCGCCTCGGCGGGGCTGTGGTGCCTGCCTTATTGGGCGCGGGCGCAGACGTTACAGCAATTGTACGCCGCGCCGACCGCGCGCGCCTAGATGCCCGCGCGGCGCAAACGCAAGCAGCATTGACAGATGAAAACGCTCTCGCTGCCGCTTTAGCTGGCGCAGATCAGCTGGTCGCGATCCTGCCGGACGTGCCGGAGATACCGCAGATGATGGCGACGCTCCTGGCCGCAGCACGATCGGCTGGCATCAAGCGTATCGTCAAAATCTCTGCGCATTTAGCAAGCCAAACGCCTCCGGAGAGCTTTGGTATTGAACATAAAGCCGCGGATGAGCTGGTTGAGCAATCTGGGCTCGATGCTGTGATTTATCGGCCCGCCATGTTCATGCAATCCCTTGCCTTATTCTTTGGTGATTGGGCCAAGGGCCGGATGATCGTGCCGGTGAAGGATGGCAAAGTCGCCTTTATTGATGCGAGCGACATCGCAGCCGCTGTGGTTAAAGCCCTTGAAGGGTCAGTAAAGCCTGGCATCTATACGCTGACGGGGCCACAATCACTGCGCTTTGCAGATATAGCGCAGATGCTATCGACTTGGTCCGGCGCGCCGATGAAACATACCGCGCCGCCGCTCTGGCTCGCTGGGCTCATCATGCGCACGGACAAAACTATCGATGGGTTTACGCGCGACCGGTTGCTTGGCCTGCTCAAAGCCTTGCAGCAAGGCAAGGAAGCACCCGTATTGCCTGACCTGGGGCAGATTTTAGGCCGACCAGCGCTGACGTTCGAAGACCGCCTGGCCCAATGCGGCGCCTATAATGGGGCACCGCCGCAACTTATTTAATAGGAGCATAGCCCATGATGACCCAATACAAAGCCGCTGCCGTGCAAGCCGCGCCCGTTTTCCTTGATCTGCAGGCCTCGACCGATAAAGCCTGCGCGCTCATTAAAGAAGCTGCCGGCAACGGCGCCAAGTTGATCGGCTTTCCCGAGACGTTTTTGCCTGGCTACCCGTTTTGGATTTGGCTTGGCCCGCCCGCCTGGGGCATGCAGTTCGTCGGCCGTTATTTCGACAATGCGATCACCCTCGATAGTCCGCAGCTGGTGCAGCTACAGCGCGCTTGCCGCGATGGCGAAATCGCAGCAGTCATCGGCATGAACTACCGCGAGCACGGCACGCTCTATATCGCGCAGGCCATTATCGGTCCCGATGGCACGCTTCATACTATTCGCCGCAAGCTCAAGCCAACCCATGCGGAACGCACGGTCTTTGGCGACGGCGATGGTTCTGACATGGTGGTTCTGGATATGCCTGTAGGCAAGCTTGGCGCGCTCAATTGCTGGGAGCATCTCCAGCCGCTGAACCGCCAGCTCTTGATTGGCCAGCATGAACAGGTGCATGTCGCCTCTTGGCCGGGCTTCGGGCTATACCGAGAGCAGGCTTATGCGCTTGGGCCAGAAGTCAATGAAGCCGCCACCATCACCTATGCCGCTGAAGCGCAGGCCTATGTGGTCGCCTCGACACTGGTCATCACTGATGACGTGCATCAAGTCTTGGGCAGCGACGACATGCAGCGTAGCCTGCTGCAATTGGGCGGCGGCCAAGCGATGATTTACGGGCCAGATGGCCGTCCACTGGCCGAGAAATTAGCTGGCGATCAAGAAGGCCTGGTCTATGCAGATATTGATTTAAGTATGATCGCTTATGCTAAAGCTGCTGGCGATCCTGCAGGGCATTATGCACGCCCGGATGTGGCGTATGTGGTCTTTGATCCGAGCCGGCGGGATGTTTTGACGGACCAAGCGCGCGCGCCAATCGCAGCCCCGCCGCCTGCTGACCAGGCTGCTGAGTAACGCTGTCAGTCATGGCCGATATGCTCACGCCCGGCGCTGGGCCTCAGCCTTCTCCTGATCTCAGCTCCGTCCTTTTGAAGCAATTTGAGGTCTTGGCGACGCGCGATAGTGATGCCGCGCGCGGCTTCATTGCCCACGCCTTTGCGCCCCACTCCCAAACAGTCCTGGACGGCGAATTGGATGTACAGATGTACTATACGGAGCTGCCTGCCGTTGGGGTTGCGCTGCTGAATTACGGGGCGAAGGTGCGCATTGAAACCAGGCTGAACACCTGGTTTGCTGCAGTATATCCGCTGGAGGGCTGGGTTGACGCCATCGGCCCAGACGCGCGCCATAGGGCCGGCCAAGACAGTGCGGTCATCCTTTCGCCATCCGAGCAGCTGACCCTAACCTTCAGCGCTGATGCGACGGCGTTGATCGTAAAAATGGACCGCGTCGCGCTTGAGCGCGCCGCCATCCGCGCTTTCTCACAGCCACTTCCCGGTCCTTTGGTCTTTGACATGTGTATGGCTCGTTCTGGCGGCAAAGCGGGGACTTTCTGGCGGCTTGCCGAGCTGCTTGTGCGCGAGCTTGGCACGCCGGGCGCCGGCATCCACGATCCTGCGATTGCAGGGCAAATGGAGCTGCTTATGATGCAAACCTTGCTCGCTGCCCAGCCGACTGCGGCGCAGACGGGCACCATGTCAAAGCCGCGGCTTGCGCCAGGGTATGTCAAGCTGGCCGAAGCCCATATGGCCGCCCACGCCGATGAAACCGTCGATCTGCCAGCGCTGTGTAAAGCGGCGGGCGTGTCGCGGCGCACGCTTTATGACGGCTTTCAGAAGTATCGCGGCATTTCGCCCATGCTTTACTTTAAGAACATCCGGCTAGAGCGTGTGCGCCAAGAGTTACTGGGCGCCAAGGAGGGCACGTCCGTCACGGATGCGGCCATGCGCTGGGGCTTTACGCAGCTTGGCAGGTTTTCAGGTGAGTATAAAAAGCGCTTTGGTGAAAGCCCGTCTGACACCCTTCGCTTTGCCAAGACGCATAGGGTGGGTCCTTAAGGCGCTTGCCCCCAAGCCTCCCCGACCCGTCTATTCCGTAGCCAGTCTCGAATAGAAATTGCACTCAATGCATAGTGTTGTCTGTTTGGACGTGTTCTACTTTCTCTCAACAAACGAGTGAGAGGGACAATCATATGACGCAAATTTCCATTATTGGCGCCGGAACAGCTGGCTGCATTTTTGCTTATGCGCTGCTGAAAAGCGGTAAGGGTTTTAAGGTTACCATGTATTCAGACCGGACGCCCGATCAATGGCTCAATGACTGCGCGCCGACGGGAACAGCAGCGCTCTATCCAACGACAATCGATATCGAGCGCCAGCTCGGCATGGATTTTTGGAGCGATAACATGCACGATATGCATGGAGTGCTCCTCGATTTTAAACCCACCATCGATGGCGACCAGCGCATTGAAGTGGCTGGCCGGTTTTCTGATCGACCTGGCGGCGCGATTGACATGCGCATGCGCGTGCATCGCTGGCTTGAGGATTTTGAGAGCCTAGGCGGCGAATTGGTTATCGAAAGTGTGACGGCTGAGCGCGCGGATGAGATCGCGCAAAAATCAGACCTGACCTTGCTCGCCGCTGGTAAAGGAGAGCTCTCGCGCATCATCGCGCGCGATACCGACCGCAGTGTCTATGATAAGCCGCAGCGTAAGCTTGCCATGTATATCGTGGAGGGGATTGAGAACGATCACTGGGATGACCGGGCTGACTTCAACCCAGTGAAATTTAACTTTTTCGGCGATACGGGCGAATATTTTTGGGTACCCTTCACGCATAAAACAGCGGGTAAAACCTGGTGCTGCCTATTTGAGCCAAAGCCGGGCGGCAAAATGGATGTCTTTAACGACGTGACGACCGCTCAAGAAGCGGTGGATGCAGGCAATGGCTTCATTAAAGAGCATGCACCATGGGAGTGGGACATTGTGCGCCATGGCAAGCCTGTGGAAGGCGATCCCTTTTGCTGGCTCAAAGGCCAATTCCCGCCAACGGTCCGTAAGGCCTTTGGCACGCTGCCATCCGGCAAGCACATTATGCCTCTCGGAGACACTGCCATCACCTTTGACCCCATTGGCGGACAGGGCGGCAACTGCGCGCAGCGCAATGCGAAATTCGTAGCAGATATGGTCATCGCGCGCGGCGATGCGCCCTATGACAGCTATTGGATGCAGCAAGTCATGGATGCGTTCTGGGGCTTCCATGGTGAAGCTGCTTATGGCTTTAATAATCTGCTGCTAGAGCCTTTGACGGAAGCCGGCCAGATCATGCTCGGGGCCGCCAGCAATAACCGGGAATTTGCAGACAAACATTTCGTTGGCAACTTCCCGCAGCCTAAGAACTTTTTCCCTTACATGACAGACGTGCAAGCCGCGCTGTCCGTCGCCGGACCTTATCTGCCGCAACAGGCTGCGGAGTAAGACTGGTCTTGTGGACGCATAGGCTCATGGGGGTCCGTTTAGCGGGTTGAGTTGAGCCCGCGGCGGACCCACGCTCCGTCATCCCGGTTTTTAGCCGGGTCCCATGTTGACGCCGGCGCTGCTGGGTTCGGGCGCGTGGCTGGGGTTGTGTTTTGGGTAGCAATGAGCCCAAAGGCGACATCCGCCTCCGTCGTCCTCCGGCTTGACCGGGGGACCCATTCATGATCATGGGGCTGCAATCTGTGGGTATAAATCCTGCCAGTGGGGGTTACGCGCTTCG
>JBCCAR010000019.1:0-68762 GCA_039814715.1 Pseudomonadota bacterium | reverse complement strand
TTCTCGACAATCTGTCGAGCCACAAAAGCGCGAAGGCAGCGCGATGCTTGAAGCAGGCCGGGTGCTGGTTCTTATTCCTCCCGCCTTACAGCCCAGACTTGAATCCCATCGAGATGGCCTTCTCCAAGCTAAAGGCCCATCTCAGAAGGATCGGCGCACGCACCATCGAAGACCTGCAAAACGCAATCGCATCAATCCTCGACCTGTTCCCACAAAACGAATGCCAAAACTTCTTCAGCGCAGCTGGCTATGGATACAATTGAACCGGAAATGCTTTAAAGTACCACATAGGTGCTAAGCTTATGTGATCTTCAGCGTAGACGTGTCACATGAACTGACGCCATACTATACGGTTGCCAATTGACGCGGTTGCTATGGGACATTGATTGGATTTTGACGTGCGGTGCTGCGTTCTGTCCAATAGCCAAAGAGAGTAGCTTAAACATTGACCGCTTTTTGAAAGTGATTTGGAATCTCTTCATCCATTCATTAGAATAATGCAAAGTCCTGGGTCAGGTTTGTTTACGAATACTGCACACGACGTGCACAATCTGGACCGACCCTGGATTTGCGCTGCTCCTTTGAACGCGTAATGCGTTGCAAAGGAGATTATGAATGTCACGCTAACCCAAGCACGCGCTTGGCGGTGCCAATCGTGCCTTCATTCTCCAAAGGCGCCGTGAGACTTCGCAGAAAAGTGTCCTTGCTGACTGGCAATTGCAAACGATGTCCGAGCGCCTGCGCCGGGGCGTCCCCCCAAGGACCACTGGGAGATAATAGACCAGTCCCTGTACGCGACCGGTGCGCCGCGAATATGGACGGGTTACGGCTGGCGCAAATCGTCTAAAAAAAATGCTGACCGGGCAATGTTTAGCGCTGCAACGAAAGCGGTGGACTTGTAAAACTAACTGACCGGCGCTCTGCATAGGATCCGACTTGCTTGGCCGTCGGCGGGTCGTGACCTTCGGTTCTACCGCACCTGCGCGCAGATACTTTTCTATAGCATTGCGAGACAGGCCTGTACGCCGGGCAATCTCGTGAGTTGGCGATTTTATCGCGCAATGCTGAACGTCTATTGATACTCCAAATTCCATGTCGATCAGTCATATCTCCCTGCTTCAACCCGTCAAGGCAGTGTGCTCACATGGGTCAATACTTAGTGAAAATCGACAAATAGGGGATTTGTTTTGGACAATCTTGGACAATGGCTAGGGCTCAGTAACAGTAAGTATACCATTTCTAGCTCTAATGAGGCAGTACGGGAGTGCCTGTTGATTGATGGCCAACATCGCTTACTGGCCGGGTCGTTAGCCGGTGCCTTGTGAAGGTCTCGAACTGATGTTGGCGATTAAGGCCTTTACATCTCCTGTAGACTCTAGGTCAGGCCACGTCGCAAGGGCTTGGCTTGCAGCAATAACTGCGTCTTGGCTGCGCGCCTTACGAACAAAGGCACGTATGATTTTCAAGACGTCGTCACGGGCGTTTTCATCAAGTTTTTGCGTCACATTCCCGCCGGCCTTGGTGAAGACCTCCGCGGAGGCGATGTGTCGATCTATGCCGCCCAAACTATGTTTATAAGGTTCGTTGCCGATGGTGAAATCATATCTCTTTAGCCCATTGGCGATTGACCAGCGAATACAATGTGCTTGTAACATCAGCCCTGCCGAGAAGTCTCGAACGCTTTCGTCCCGTCCGCCGACATGGAATAAGGCTTGGCGTTTAACCAGATCAATGTAGTTGGCCTGCGCTGCTATGGGTGTGTCGCCGCGCCAGATGATTGCCAGATAAACGTTGCCGCTAGCAAGGCCGAGCATGATGGCTTCCTTAAACAGGTCGGCGAGATGGGCTGCGCGTTTTTGGCCCTTGCCGTCAACATGTTTGCGGTACCAAAGGTCAGCGAGAATGGTGATATCGCGGGTGTAGGTTTCAGGTCTTGACCGTGTGACCTTTAGGCTTGGATCGCTTTCCAACTGTCGCAGCAGGCGCCGCAGCTTTTGCCGCATGTTGGAACTGAGCGCAGCCAGATAGCGTGGGAATTGATCAGGCAGGTCGATATAGGGACAGATTAGATTGTTGGTTTGCCCATCGTTGATGAACTGCTCTTTGTGCTTTGTATCAAACACGGCCGGGTCGAATGCGCTGATAAACGCGTCTAGCCGATCAGCTGGCCCGCTGACGTAGTTCAAAATGATCCGGCCAAATGGCATGCCCGATATTTCTTGGGCAAAGGCCCTGCAGACCTCTTTTTCGCTACTTGGATCGCATAAAATGCCGGTGTAGTCGGCATCAAATACATGCCCCAGCATATCGAGCACATTATATAAACAGTGGTTTGATTTGCTCCACCGTATCGTCACGATCATTGGCAAGAGCCCAAGACAGCGTCCATCATCCGACCAGGCCGCCAGGATTCGAAACTTACCTTCCGCGCGCATAGCGACACAGATCAAAAATTGCGACGACAAATAAAAATGTGCGTGAGGATCACGGCGATATAACTCATCCCAATTCAATTCGATTTGAACGAGCCGCTCGACCGTATCAATAACTTCAATCTGCACTTGAATACCTTACTCGGCCCTCGATATGCGCCTGACAGCATACACATACCGCCTATCAATTCGGCAAAAGTGTTGCTCAAAAAAGCACACTGCAAGTCTCGATGCCGCGGGTGAACGATTCAAACTTGACAATCAATAGCACGCTTCTGTAACGAGCCCTCAAGCAAAACGTTATAGTATAACAGTTTTGTTCCTGTGTCCGCGCGCAATCCACTGACCAAAAAAACGGGAATTGGTTTAACCGCGTACGCTCAACGCCACAGAGTTAGGATTTTCCATGGGTCTTGTTCATAAATATTCGCTGGTCACTGTCCTTTTGGCATCGACCGCAATCGCCACAACAGTGCAAGCAGATGACAGCGCTGATCTCGGTGGGTTTGAAGATATCATCGTTCGCTCTTCGCCGCTGCGCTCAACCTTAGATGAGGTGGCTTTAGGGACCACGATTGTCGGCCGTGAGGAGCTGAAGCGAGACCTGAATGGAACAATTGGGGAGACGCTTTCTCGCCAGCCCGGTGTGAGCTCAACCTTTTTTGGACCTGGTGCGTCTCGGCCGATTATTCGCGGTCTTGGCGGAGACCGCATTCGCATTTTGAGCAACGATATTTCTACCTTTGATGTGTCCACGGCGAGCAATGATCACCTCGTGGGGACAGAAGTCGCAACGGCCCAGCAGGTCGAAATACTGCGCGGCGCGGCAACGCTGCGCTATGGCCAAAATGCCATCGGCGGGGTGGTCAATGTGTTTGATAATCGCATCCCGCGCGCACGCCCGGAAGGTGGCTATGACCTTGATGCAACAGCGGCATACTCGACTGTCGATAATGGCTACACATTCGGCGGCAGCGTTGAAGCTGATTTGGGGACCGGCCTGGTGCTTCATGTTGATGGCAACAAGCGCGACTCTGAGGACTATGAGATCCCTGGCTTTGCAAGTGAGGAAGCTGAGGAAGAGGGTGTGGAAGGCATCGTCGAAAACAGTAAATCCAAAGCGTCATCAGCAACTGTTGGCCTGTCTTGGATTGGCGATAACGGCTATATCGGGGTTGCGGTCGGCTTGCAGCAGGGGAAATATGGCCTGCCTGGAGGAAAGAAAAAAGAAGAGGAAGACGAAGAAGAAGATGAAACGCTCGATTTCCTCACATCCGACGCAGAGGATGATGAAGAAGAGGGCCCTATCACAATCGACTTCGAGCAAGTTCGCATTGATCTTGACGCTGAATACAACTTCGATGGTGGCCTTGTAAGGCTTGCCAAATTCAGGTTCGGGTGGTCAGATTATGAGCACACCGAATTTGCTGGAGACGAGCCAGAAACCCTGTTCACCAACGATGAATGGGAGCTGCGCGCAGAGACGTTCTTCAATGAGTTTGAGATGGGCGCGGGCGTGCTTACGGGCACGGTTGGGTTCAATATGGCGAACCGGGAGTTCGAAGCCGCTGGCGATGAAGCCTTTGTTCCTTTGAATGAACAGTTCCGCTGGGGCTTGTTTGGTTTAGCGCGCTATTCGCTTGATAAGCTGATCTTAGAGGGCAGCGTGCGCCTTGACAGCCAGGACAATGAGACCACTAATCTGGCGTTTGCCGGTCAAGACTTCGATGCGAACGTGACCACTTATTCCGCTGCCTTGACTGGTATTTATGAGATCAGTGACGGCACGAATGTTGGTATCAACCTTGCGCGCTCTGAACGCGCGCCAACGGCGGAAGAGCTGTTCTCCAACGGCTTTCATCCCGCAACACAAACGGTCGAAATTGGGGATGTTAATCTAGATACGGAAGTTGCGTATTCCGCGGAGCTGTCGTTCAAAACGAACGTTGGTCCAGTAAGTTTCGGGGCGAACATCTACTACACAGACTACAGCAACTTTATCTTCCTCAGCCCCACTGGTGACTTTTTCGAGGAAGGCGATCCATTCCCGGCGGATGAAGGCCTTCCGGTGTTTGCCTATCAACAGGCGGACGCCGAACTGTATGGTTTTGAGTTTGAAGCCGACTACCTTGCGATCGATACGCCAGAATATGCCGTTGCGTTCGATGCGCAAATCGATCTAGCTCGCGGCAGGACCACTGAAAGCACGACGTTTGGCGGGGTTGCCAATGTGCGGGACGAGTTCACACCTCTCGGCGGCAGTGCGACCACTGTTCCAAGCGGCGACTTGCCGTTCTTCCCGCCGGTCCGTTTCTTGGCCGGGGTGGATATGGAGTATAAGCCGCTTAAGTCACGGCTGCGTCTTGAAATTCAACACGTGGGCGAGCAGACCCGTGTCGGTGAAGTGCCAGACGGGACTGAAGTTGATATCGCTGGGACGATCCCGACCGATAGCTTCACGTTCTTCAACGTCTATTTTGATGTGAAGCCACTGCCAGAGGCAGACAATCTGTCTCTGTTCATCAGAGGGCGAAATTTAACCAATTCCTTTGCGCGCTCTTCCACGTCGTTCCTTGCTCAGTCCGCCCCGCTTCCTGGGCGCGACATTCGTTTCGGCGTGAACATTCAATTCTAATCTCTTTGGCAGTCAAAGCAGAGCGGCTGTGTTTTAAACACTCCCGCTCTGCCTACCCATTCAAGACCTTGCGCATTAGTTCTACTGCGTTGCCGAACCGCACCAATGCGACCGCGGCCGTATTGATCGAAGTCTCTGTAACCTTCCTTCTTTGGATTTTACTGACTTCATCAATTGAATGCTGTTTTAAGGCGCAGGGTTTTTCCAAAAGGCCAGCTGGTTTTCATTTGTAAAAACAAGTGTGCGCGTTTGCTCGTGTAGCGTGATATTTACGTGGTTGATCTGATCAGATTGGATGTCATTTAGAAGATCATTGCGGACGCCAAGAGAAGCAGGCGCGCGCTTAAGGGCGGCTTCTTGATAAACTAACGCATAATCACCTTGCATCTCTGCTCCAACAAATTCCACCTCGATTGGGATGCCTTGATTGTTGAACAACCCAAAGCGGCGCTCGACATAGAGACCTAAAGCCGCGAGGTTTTTGGGGCCCATCACGCTGTGATCGGCGGTGTCTTGCGTTAGCATTGCGGCGTGGGCGGCATCATGTGTGTGAAGACGGTGAATAATCTCCAAAGCACCGGCTGCATCATTCCATTCAATGGTTGTCAGTGCAAACGCAGCATCGTGAGCATGCACTCGGGTTGTCGCGGCGGCGGTTAAAACAGCCATTACAAAAAACGCAACGCACGACCTTAAATGGGGTGTCATTTTGCCGGTGCAAGCGGAACATCTGCTTCACCTGGCGACTTCGGCTCATCTTTCGCCTCTGATTTCAACTCCTCAAGCATATCCTTCATAAGGTTGCGCGTCTTGTCCTCGGCCTTATAGGCCTGCAACTGCGATGCCTTAATCTGTCTCGGGTAGTGGTTGTTTTGGCGGTTTGTATCGGGAAGTTCATGTCGGTCATCAATTGCCAGGGATATGATTGGTTTGTCGCTGATGAACAATTTCGTCACACGCTTCGCGTTGCGCCGCCAAATCTCGGCGGGAATTTGTATTGTTTCCGTAGTCTTGTCACCATATCCAATGTTCAGCGGGATAGGCATGACAAGACCGCCCTTGTTGGCGAAATCAACGAAGTAAATGAAATCATCGTCTTTTAGCGCTTGGTCAAGCGCTTGCTTTTCCCAAGCTTCTAAACCGCCTTTGTCTACCGGTTCATTCTGCTGGGTCCAGTATGTGTTCCGGTCGGCATTTGAGACAGTGAACTTATCGTTTTCATTGTAGAAATCAGCAGTCTCGGGGAACCTCTCCAGATAGGTTTTGCGCCCTTCCGTTTTATTGCGCGCCTGAATAAGCGGTTCGGGGTAATCGGCAGCATCTAGTTCGCGGTTTTTAGGGAAATCCTGCTCAGGGTCGTTCGTTGCGATTTTATATTCGCGCACGTCCATAATGGCTAAATCCACGTGATCTGTGGAATAAAACCAGCCGCGCCAAAACCAGTCGAGGTCCACACCGGATGCATCTTCTATCGTCCGGAAGAAATCAGCTGGCGTAGGGCGCTTGAACTTCCAGCGCTGAGAATACTCCCGAAAGCCGAAATCAAAAAGCTCCCGCCCGAGAACGGTCTCGCGCAATACCACAAGACCTGCCGCTGGCTTGGTGTAAGCGTTTGGGCCGAATTGTAAAATAGAGTCCGATTGCGTCATGATTGGCACTTGCCGCTCGCTGGCCATGTAAGCGGTGATGTAATCTAAGATATTGGTCTTGCCGCCAAAGGCCGGGAAATTCTCTTCCCACTCGATTTCTGCCACATATTCTAAGAAGGTGTTGAGGCCCTCATCCATCCAGGTCCATTGTCGTTCGTCGGAATTCACTGTCATAGGAAAGTAGATGTGGCCGATCTCGTGGATGATGACGCCAATGAGGCTGTATTTCACCGCCCGTTTGTAAGTCCGTTCGTCTACTTTTTCTGCCTTGGTGGGACGGTAGCCGTTAAACGTCATCATGGGATATTCCATGCCGCCGCGCTCCCAGGTATTGACCGATTGCGCAGTCGGGTAGGGATAGGGGAAGGTGAAACGGGAATAAACATCCATGGTGTGAGCAACAGCGTGACTGGAATATTTTGACCAGACCGGTTCGGCTTCTGCTGGGTAAAAGGACATGACGAGCACGACCGGGTTTTTAGCGTCCTGCTGCTTAAATCCCATGGCATCCCAAATGAACTTGCGAGACGATGACCAGGCGAAATCACGCACATTCTCTGCCTTAAAAGTCCAGGTTTTCGTCTCTTTCGTTTTACGCTTTTGGTTTTCAAGTGCATCTTCGGGCGTAATGATGAAGCTGGGTGTATTTTTATCGCGCGCCGCCGCAAGGCGTTTGCGCTGTGTGGCCGTCAGCACTTCTTCTGGGTTCGTTAAAACGCCTGTGGCGGCAACAATATGATCAGCGGGCGCGGTTATGGCGACCTCATAGTCGCCAAACTCCAGTGTAAATTCTCCGCGTCCCAAAAACGCTTTGTGGAGCCAGCCACCATAATCTGTATAGGCTGCCATCCGCGGAAACCATTGGGCGAGGAAATAGATGTATGTATCATCCTCAAACCGCTCATAGCCTCCGCGTCCGCCCATAGCAGCTTCGTCAATGATGTTAAATGTCCAGGCGATGTTAAAACTCATCGCTTCACCAGGGCTGAGGGGCCGCGGAATATCTACACGCATCATGGTATCGACAATTGTATAGGGTAGTTTGTCTCCAGAAGCGGTAGTCACCTGCGTAATTTCAAACCCATGATCACGCCGGTGGAAGGCTTGGTTGCGGCGCAGGGTGTTATAGGAAACCTGGTCGCCATTGCCAGATTTAGCGCGGCGTGTTCCAGCAGTCGCCGCCGTTTCAGAGCGGCGAGCAATCGAGTCATTGCGGAACCGGTTTTGATCAAGTTGCACCCAGAGATAGCGCAGCGTATCAGGCGCGTTGTTGGTGTATCGAATAGTCGCGGACGCTGTGATAGTTTTGGCGTCCTCATCAAGTGTCACACCAATCTTATAATCAGCACGCTGCTGCCAATAGCTAGGTCCCGGCGCACCTGAGGCGGTGCGATATACATTAGGTGTTGGCAGATTTTGTCCCAATTGCTCAAAAGCGCGTGCGCCAGAGCCGATTTCGTCGTCTTGGCCGTTGCCCTGCGCATGTGCGAAAGAAAGTCCAAACACGAAAGTGCAAAGAACAGCGAAACCCCAAGACCACATATGCATTTCCTTAACTCGTATTATGGTCGATGATCCATAAAATTGTAATTGTATAGATGGCAATTGCGCCATGGTACAGTCAATCAATTGGACCTGCCAATCAGAAGTTAGGCTGTTTTGAGCATGTGTTTACTGTTAGTAAAACGGTATGTTCTGCCAACATAGGGGCGTAAGCGCTGCTCTTGAGCATGCCTCTATCAAGCTTTTGCTTGTAGCGTCCGCGCCCCACTAGCACCGTAAGATTTGAACAGCGGCTTATGCCGGTATGGGATCAAAGCCAACCTATTGTACTTGCTCTTCAGGCAGCTGCCGGCGCCAGGCTGGGAAGGTGTCCTTATACTCAGGAAGTGTGCTCAATGACTTTGCGTTCTCTTGCGGCACCAACGCGTCATCAAGCTGGCCCTGCAGCCAGTCCCAATCAATGCCCGCGCCGATAAACACGATCTCCTGGCGCCGATCGCCCCAAGTCTCATCCCAATGCCCCTGCAGATAATCAAGTGCCTCCGGGCTATCTGGCCAGCGTTCTTTTGGGACAGATGCCCACCATGTTCCCATCGGTTTGACCGATGAGAGCGCGCCGGCTAGCGCGAACTCCCCAACCCACTCCGGACGGGTGGAAATCCAGAAATGCCCTTTGGCGCGAATAACGCCAGGCAAGGGGCTGTTGAGAACGGTCTGTATCCTTTCAGGTATAAACGGCCTGCGCGCCCGGTAAACGTGGGACGTCACGCCATATTCTTCCGTTTCGGGCACATGGTCGGCAAAGCCGTAAAGCTCTTTGGCCCACATGGGGTGTTCATGGGCTTGTTCAAAGTCAAAAAGCCCTGTTTCCAGAATGCTAGAGGCAGGGACATCTGAATAGCTGGTCTCAATAATCCGGGCGTCTGCATTCAAACTGCGGATTATTTTACGTGCCGCATCGACTTGATCTGCGGTCGCATCATCGACCTTGTTTAAGATCACAATGTCAGCAAACTCGATTTGGTCGACGAGCAAGTCTACCAACGTGCGGTCATCTTCTTCGCCCATCACTTCGCCGCGATCACGCAAGAAATCATGGCTCGCATAGTCGCGCAGCAGGTTAACGGCATCAACGACCGTAACCATTGTATCCAGCCGGGCTACGTCGGAAAGGCTTTCGCCTTCCTCATCACGAAAATCAAAAGTCGCCGCGACGGGCAGGGGTTCGGATATCCCTGTGGATTCAATGAGGAGGTAATCAAACCGGCCTTCGCTCGCCAACTGGCGCACCTCTTGCAAAAGGTCATCACGCAAGGTGCAGCAGATGCAGCCGTTTGACATTTCCACCAGAGTCTCATCGGTACGAGACAGGGTGCTTTCTGCGCGGACCAGATCCGCATCGATATTGACTTCTGACATATCGTTCACAATCACAGCCACACGCTTGCCTTCTCGGTTATTGAGAACCCGGTTGAGCAGCGTCGTCTTTCCCGCGCCAAGAAAGCCAGAAAGAACGGTGACTGGGAGACGGCTATCTGTGCTTGCCGCAAATGGTGTACTGCTCATGCAACCTGACCTTTGAACGAATTTCAGAACGATAAAATATGCCATAGCATCATGGCGTTTGCAATGTTATAACGTTCTCAAACTCATGTTGAAATACAAGCCTATGGCACAAGTGTCTATCCAGCCCAAGCGGTGCAATGATCCTGGGTGTCGCGGAAAGCATGCGGCGGCAGAGCGGGTGGCACTTGCTGCTCTACTGTGCCGCGAGCGCGGTGTGCAGCTGACGAAGCTGCGTCAGCAGATATTGGAACTGCTTTGGCAGAGCGAGCAACCGACCGGAGCGTATGAACTGATGGAAGCGCTGAGGCACTTGGAGTCGCGTAATGTCACACCGCCGACAGTGTATCGCTCACTTTCATTTTTGATCTCACAGGGGCTAGCAATAAAGATTGAGAGTTGGAATGCCTATGTACCGTGTGTTCATCCAGAGCGGGGGCATGATCACTTTTTGTTCCTGTGCAGCGCATGCCGCTCCTCAGTGGAGGTGGAAGATCAAAGGCTTAGTGGCGTGATCTCACAGGCTGCCGGGTCGATGGAATTTCGCCCGCAGCGACGCGTCATCGAGGTCGAGGGTATTTGTAAACGCTGCGTCAGCGCTGGCTCAATTTGAGTAAGGCTTTTGCGGTCCCCTTGCACAATTAGTTGTTGGCTGCCCGGCCGCAAAATGTTCAGTCTAGAGGCTGATCTTCTGCCCAAAACGCTTCAAGACCCTTTTCAACACCATTTGCGAGAAAAGTCCGATGAAACCCCTGAATACGTATGAAGATTGGAGGCATTGTATAACCGTTCTATGTGCAATCCCTCTCACCCAAGATTATCTGAGCCAACGCTTAGCAGCGTTGAGGGACCCTAGCGATTATGGGACACAGCGGTTTGTTGCGACCTGGGGTGAGACCCATTTGGCGCAGGTGATTGGCTGGTTTGAGAGAGCAGCGGATGAGTTGGGGTAATCGCTAGGGCTGCGTAACACTCGGATAGGCATGAACATGGGCCGCTCCGTTTCATTGCTTTAGACAGTGCTAGCAACAGTGCGTATCGCGCGTGAGTGGCGTCGGGTTGCTTCCTGTCGCAAAAACAGCCCCAAAAAAAAGGGTGGCGGACACCCGGTCAGGGAGTTGGCCAACGTCAGATTTTGTGTTGGTCATCCAGTGAGAGGGGTAATCTCACTGCGAATATCCGCCAAGCGAAACATCCTAGCATGGGCTGAGGTCATAAACCCGATACAAGGTCGCCGCTTTGCTGATGAAACGGCATATACCCGCTCAACAGCGTCTTATACATGTTATTGTATAACATAACGCTCTGTCGTTTGAAAGATGTTATTTATTTTTCTAGCGCGCGGCATCTTCGATTTCGAAGTCTTGCGGCATATCGATGACGAGCAGCAAACGTGTGCAGCTGTCGTCAGTCCATGGGGGCGAGCGGTGCACGCAAGCAGCATGGCCTTCAAGACCAAAGTGATTGCCGAACAGGCGCCCTTTGAAGAGACCAATGTCTCCTGTCGCTGCGCGCACGATTGCATCGGGTTGCGCTGGATCTGGCAAATACTCAGTGCCATCGCCGCACAACGTGGTGATGAGGCGCAAAGTCGTATAATCGCGGTGCCACTTCCAACATGCGCGAGACGTCACGGTCTCCAGCCGAATGCGCATGATGTCCGCATTCATAAAGGCCTCATAGTCATCTAGCAGATCTGCTATAAAGAACGCTAAAGGTGCTGGAAGGTCAGCATGGATTGCGCTTAGCAACGCCTGTTTTTCTCCCATGATACGCAGTGAAACATTGGGCTTTGTGGCTAAATATTCCGCGGCGGCAGACACCTCCGCGTCCATTCTCGGCAGGATAAGACAGCTTGTCTTCGCGTTTAACAGCTCGCTCCAAGAAGGTGACTGAGCGGCCGTGGGCGCCTCATGTGGTTTTTGATTTTCAAACGCGGGCGCGGCCGATGCTTGAACCATGAAAAGACTCCCAGAACTCTTTAATCTTGTCCGACGTATGTTATGGTATAACAGCATGTCAAGCGCTCATCTGGTTTGCTCTTGGAGTTGCCATCGCCGCCAATGTTTCTATCAAGAGGATCGTCAACTTCCTCTTCTCTCCAAGGCATGTGCCTTCCATCTTTGGGGGCGTCCGCAGCGGCTTTGTTTTAGGCATTCGTTTAGCTAAAGCGGCTCGGCAGAGGAAGGCTTCAGCCAGCCAACGCTTCGCGTTCGTATTTGACGCGGAAAAAAATGGAATAAAGTACGGGCACGATCACGAGTGTGAGCAAGGTGGCAAATAGCAGGCCGAAAATGATCGCGATGGCCATGGTTTCGAACATTGGATCATGACTGATCCATAGTGGCAGCATGCCGCCGACCGTCGTACAGGTTGTCAGCAAAATAGGGCGTAGACGCTGCTGGCATGCTTCAATCACCGCATCTGGCGCAGAGCGCCCGTTCTGTTCTCGCTCAATATTGATACGGTCGATCAAAACAATAGCGTTGTTGATGATAATCCCGGCGAGCGAGATGATGCCAAGCATGGTCATAAAGCCAAAAATGCTCTTGCCAACAATAAGCCCAAAGACCACCCCAATGAGGCCAAGCGGAATGGTCATTAATATGATGATGGTTTTGCGAGTGGAGTTGAACTGCGCGACGAGGAGCAGGAAGATAAGCATGCCGGATATGGGGAGCTTTTCGACCACCGAGGCGCCTGCGTCTCCCGATGCTTCCGCTTCGCCGCCGAGCTCATAGCTGTAGCCCGAAGGCCAGCTCTTCGCCTGTTCGTCTAGAAACGGCTGAAACGCGTTTAGAACTTCGGTGGCAGTGACACCGGGAAAATGCAGGGTTCTCACCGTCAGGCTGCGCTTACGATCACGGCGCATAATGATCGCATTGTCAAAAGCGAGCGATACATCTGCGACTTGGCTAAGGGGAACGGAAGATTGGCTCCCCTGGGCATACACAGTGAGACCATCGATGCTCGAGAGGCTTTCTCTGTCTGTAGAAACGGAGCGTAGCTCTACAGGAATAATGTCATTGCCATCGCGGAATTCTGTGAGTTGCAGACCCGATAAGCCCGTACTTAAGGACGTTGCAACATCAGAATTTGTGACGCCTGCGCGCCGGGCGCGGTCTTGGTCAACATCAATGATGATTTTCTTGCGGCGCGGGCCCCAATCGTCATTCACGTCTCTCACACCATTGATGGATAGGAGTTTCTCTTTCAGCGACGCGGTGAGCGTATACAGTGTTTCGATATTGTCGCCAGACACCCGCACTTCAACTGGGTAGTCAATCGGGCTGCCATTCTCCATTTTCCGCATTTTGACGACGAGATCAGGGTACATCTCCCCAGCATACGTCTCCACGTTTTGAATGATGTCCGCGATGATGGGCTCACTGGTGGTCATGATAATCATCGCGCCGCGGTGCGTATCTTCCTGGTCAGGGTCTATCGCAAGCACATAACGCGGCGTCCCCACGCCAATGAAGCCAAGAATGTCGATGATACCTTCTGCCTCTTCATCGTTCTCCTCAACATCGTATCGCTCCAGCAAGAAACGTTCGATATCATGCAGAATTGTCTCCGTAACGGCGATGTCCGTCCCGCGGGGTAACTCGAACTTCGCATTGATGATGGGGTCTTCGCGCTCAGGGATAAACACCTGGGGGACATATTTTAGGCCCGCCATGGCTGCGAAGAAAAGCCCAACGGCGCAGATCAACGGCAAGGCCTTAAACCGCAAGCACGGGAACAAGATTGCCCGGTAAACACGGTACATCAGGCCTTTATACGGCTCTACACTATCGCCAGTGCTTGTTTTGACTTTCATAATCACTGTGGTGAGGATGGGGATGAAGGTCATCGCCATAAACCACGATGAAATCAGAGCAATCGAGACCACTTTGAAGATATCGGCCGTGTATTCCCCAGTAGCGGATTCCGCCAAAAAGATCGCGAGAAATGCAGAACATGTGGTGAGCGACGAAATGAGCAAGGGAACGCTCATCTCTTTGCCAGATCGTATGGCCGCGGTGATTTTATCTTCGCCGTTTTCGCGCCGGATCATGATCGCTTCGGCCATGACAATTGCGTTATCAACCAACAGCCCAAGGGCGATAATCAATGCGGCTAGTGAGATTTGATTGACGGTAATGCCGAACACAGACATGCAGACAAATGTTACGACAATCGTTGTAGGGATCAGCGCTGCCACGATGATCCCCGTGCGAATGCCCAGAAACGCAAACATGACGATGGCTACAATGGCAACTGCCTGAACGAGATTGGACATGAAGCTATTGACCGAATTCTCTACCAGTTGGGGCTGAGAGAAGACCCGCTTTAAGGTGATGCCGTACGGGTGCTTTGCTTCGATAAAGGGGACTGCGCTCACGAGTTCCTTATCAAGCGCCAAGATGTCTCCGCCTTCTCTTAACGAGATGGCCACCACCAGGTTATCAGCCCCATTGTAGCGCGTCATGGATGTTCGCGGGTCAATATAGGTGCGCTTAATGTCAGCGATATCTTCCAGATAGACCACGCCGCCCGCTGGCAAACGGATCACCGTTCGGCCTAAATCGCCGACACTGGTATAGTTGCCTGTCGGTTCAAGCACGATGCGCTCTTGCCCGACACGCAGATCGCCGCCATCTTGTAAGATATTGGCCGCTGATAATGCTGATTGCAAATCAGAAGGTGTAAGGCCCAATTCTTGGAGCCTTGCGGCAGAATATTCCACATAAATGACTTCATCCTGCACTCCGTGGATTTCAACTTTTGCAACGTTGTCCAAGGCGAGAAGATCATTGCGGATGTCTTCGGCGGTTTCCTTCAGTTCATAGGGCGAAAAGCCCTCTCCGGTGAGGGAATAGAGGATGCCGAATACGTCTCCATATTCATCATTCACGATCGGTTTGGACGCGCCAGAAGGCAGCGCTCCCTTGTCCACCAGGTCATCGATCTTGCGCCTTACACGGTCAAAGAGGGGGCGCATCTCTTTGTATTTTTCTTGAAAGGCAACCGTGATGATGGAGACGCCGTTGCGAGATTTGCTTGTCGTGTAATCGAGCTCTGGGATTTCCTGCAGAGCTTCTTCGATTGGGTCAGTGACAAGCTCTTCAACGCGGCCTGGGTTTGCGCCTGGAAAGATAGTCTGCACCACGACGCTTCGAATAATGAAACCTGGGTCTTGTTGCTTGGGCAGACTGAAATAACTCGCAATACCGGTCAGGGCGAGCAACGTTACGATGACGATGACCGTAACGTTGTTTTTCATGGCCAGGGCCGTCAGTCCGCTAGAATGACTGAGTGCGTGCGCCGCCGTATCTGGGTTTGTGTCTTGCGTTGCCTCACTCATTAGGGAGTCTTACCTTAAGGCCGTCCCGCAGAACGGAAACACCCGCGGTTACAACGCGCGCGCCCTCGGTCAGGCCAGAGACGATTTCAACACCGTCATCGCTTAGCGCGCCCGCTTCAACGCTTGTACGCGTTACAGTTCCGGTGCCATCACCGCCATCTTCCAGCACATAGACAAAACGGCCGGATTGATCTTCGCCGAGGGCAATGGAGGGTACTATAAGACCGGCGCCGCCGTTTTGCGCACGAAAGTTAAACACCACTTGAGCAGAAAGACCGGATTTGACTTGCGCGCTTGCCGCTTCGGGCAGTGCGACCGTGACCGGGAAAGTCGCGCCGCCCGACGTTGTCGCAATCCCGACATCATCGACGTCTCCAAGCAGGGTAACATTGGGCAGCGCCGGGAAGGAGACGCTTACTTTGGCGCCTTTATTGACTTGGGCAATAAACCGTTCAGGAATGCCAAGATTAACCTCAAGCCCGTCTCCGCAATTGGCGACCAGAACTCGCTGTCCTTGTTGCACATTTTCGCCGACTTGAAGATCGGTGGACGCAATGGCGCAGGCATCTTCAGACACCAGCTTCGTATAGCTTAAATCAAGCTGCGCGAGCTCCAGGGCCTTTGCGGTCGAAGCCTGTTGCGCTTGGCCACTATTAAGCGCTGTTTTTGCGTTGTCTAAGTCTTCGCGCGAGCTATTGCCGGCCTCATAGAGGCGCTTGGTTCGCTCATAGCTGGAACTTGCATTGCGTGCATTTGACCGCGCTTCTTCGAGCGCCGCTTTGGCGCGCTGGACTTCCAATTCATATGGAGCTGGGTCAAGGCGGGCAAGAACATCGCCCTTTGTTATTCGGTCAGAAACGGAGACGTTCTTTGCGATGACTGTACCGGAAACGCGAAAGCTCAAGCTTGTCTCTTTCGTCGAACTCACAGTGCCGGAGAAGACGCGGTCGCTAAATTCTCCTACGGATTTGACGGTTGCAACCTTGACCGCCCTTAGCGGGGGCGCCTGCGGCGCATCATCTGCGTCGCCACATGCGCTGACGGCGGCGCAAATACTGCCCAGAAGAACGATTGTTCTAGCGGATATAAATTGACGATAAGTCATGGTCTTTGTTTGCCTCTATTTGCTTCAACACGCCGCGTTAACTCGGTGCTGAATTCTAGTTTTTGGCGATCGTCTAAAAAGAAATCAAAGCCGCCTATCGCGCGCTGCGTGTTCATTAAATCGATGAGAAAATTGAACACTGCATTGAGAGCTGCTTCTCGGGCAGAAATGAGAGAATCTTGGGCATCTAGAACATTGATGATGTCGCGTTTGCCTTGCGCATAGGCTGATGAGACAAGCTTATAGTTCTTCTCTGCCGCAACTTCTGCCTCCTTCGCCAATGGAATTGATGTGAAGGAGGCTTTAAGGGCTTCAACCGCATTTCGAACATCTTGCTCGATTTGGTTTTCAGTGTTTTGAAGAGATGTTTTGGATTGGCGCACGGCAAGCCGGCTTTGCTTAATGCGGGAATAACGAGAGCCACCTTCGAACAATGGGATGGATGCCTGGACGGTCACTGACCAATCATCTTCCCCTATGAAACCACCAGGTGACATCTCGCGCGCTTCGTCAAAGTTATTGGAATAATTGCCGACGACGGAAACGTCTGGCATCCAAAGTTGACGTTTGTCACTTCTGAGTTGCCGGTTGGAACTGTCGATTGATGCCTGCGCCTGTGTGAGTTCAGGGGATCGTTCGAGACCCAACTCAACGAAATAATCAGTCATGGCCGCCAAGTCGAATGCATTGCTGATGAGCTGCGTTATTCGGCCATCTGTGATCAAAAGGTCTGGATTTTCTAAACGTTCAACCGTCACGCCGAAGGGCTCTTTAATGGGGCGATTGAGAATTTGATTCAGTTGTTGGCGCAGTTGTTCATACGCAGCTTTTGACGCTAGGACCGCTTGCTGCGCCGTTGCTTGCTCGCTTTGCCAGCGATACAAATCGGATGCATCCTCGGTCCCGACAGAAACTCTGTTTCGCGCAAGGCGCAAATTCTCCCGCGTGATATCGAGGTTGAAGACCGCTTGCTCAAGGGAGGTTTTCTCCCGTAACACCGACAGATACGTCTGTGTCGCCGATTGGATGATGTCCAGCTCAACTTCGCGCAGCAAGGCGCGTTCAGATAAAGCGCTATATTTTTGAATGGCATAGGCCGCCCAGAATTCTTCGGTGAAGATAGACTGGGTTAACGTGATGGAGCCATCTGTTGAGTTTCGCGCTGCAAAGCCTGAGCGTACGTTGGTTGTTTCACGCCGCTGTAAAAAAGAGACGTCTGCGGAGACTTGAGGCAGGAGTTGGCCGCGTGCTTCGGCGATGCGCGCCTTTGCTTGCTGGGCTTGAAAGCGCTGCGCCATCAAGGCCAGGTTTTCATCCACTGCCAAGCGCGCGACCTGCGTCAAAGAATATATGCGTGCTACAGTCTCTTCGATGTTGTTGATAAGCTTCGCCGTACTGAGCACGTCAAAACTAGGGCTGATGTTCAAGGCGCGCGCCGTCGCCATATTGATCGTTAACTGATCGGCTGAATCGATTGACACAGGCAGGGTTGAGGCCGGCGTTCCAGACAGAATTTCAAAAACATGGACAGCCGTACGCCGCGCAATGCGTGTGGCATCAGCGCTCGGTGCGTTGCTGGCAAGCGCGCCGAGCGTCACATAGCGTTCGTTTGAAATGGCATAGGTCGCAATGCCACGGGCGGTTAAAGCTGGCAGCAACGCTTGAATGTCAGCCGTGCTGGAATCGGGCAAAAGTGCCAGGAACACCGCATCCGTGTCAGTCGGTAGTTTTTCGAGCAGGTCTGAAACCGAGTTGTCAAAGGGCTGGATTGAAAGCTCAAATCCTGCGGTTCGCGCAGAGTTGATCGCATTGTTTGCAACGGCTGAATTTAAACGTCGGATGACCCGTGCATTGGAGACCAGGGTTGCCTTTCGGATTGGGGCAACAGTCGTAAAGGTTTGAAATTCGCTCACTAAATCCAGCTCTGGCGCTGTATAGGCGAGGTTTCTAACGCCGCTCGTACCATCGGCTGATTGGAGCCCGTTAAACGTCGAATCAAAAACAAACGGCAGAATGGTTGGCTTTGAAAACGTTTGTCGGCGCGCGAAAGCTTGATTTAAGCCCACATCCGCGACAACAACGACGGCGGCCGATGGATCATTGTATATCTGACGGACAAACGCATCCAGGTCGGCCTCTGCCGCGCTTTCAGGAACTTGCTTTGTGACCACTTTGACGTTTTTCACATCGGCTAAAATGGCCAAAATCTCGGAGCGAATTTCCCCCGGCAGATCATCCTGCCCATTTTGTGGGTTCAAAATAACGACACCGCGGTTTCTTGATTGCGCGTTTGCAGCGCTGGTTTGAAGCAGGCAAAGAACACACACAAACAGGAGAGTGGATGTAAATGCAAAACGATTTAAGAAAAAAGAACCCATGCTATGCCCTGTGAGAAAACAAGTGGTTAGAAGCACTTTAAGGATGACGGTAGATGCGAGTAGTTGCACGGTAAATGTGTTTCTTTGCAACAATAGGTGCGCAAATCTGCAGAGGTGTGACGGGTGAAGAATTGGGATGAGCTAAAGACTGCATATAAGGTCGCGACGCTCGGAAAAGTAGCGCTTGCAGCCCAAGCGCTCGGGGTGCACCGATCTACTGTCATCCGCCAAGTCGATGCGTTAGAGCAAAGACTGGGTGTCCAACTGTTCATTCGCGAACAATCAGGATACGCTTTGACACCGCAAGGCGAAGACTTGTTGCAAGTTGTCGAAGACGTCGAAAAACAGTTTACCCAGCTGGAGCGTCAGCTCTCTAAGCCGCCCGCTATTTCAAGGTTGTTGCTGACAATCACGAGCGTGGAGGCACTTTCTCCCATACTCGCACCCATCATTCGGCGATTTTGCTTTAAGCACCGTGATATTCGGGTCAACTTCATAGCGACAGAGAAGTACTTACAGCTTGAATATGATGAGGCGGATTTAGCCATTCGTCCTGGCTTGCCCCCCAAGTCATCGCTTTATGTAACGAATGCCCTTACGCCCTTGAAGTTGGGCCTTTATGCGCACAAAAAGCTCAAGGCCCAACACTGTGTGGAAGACCACTTTGAACAGCCAAGCACGTTGCCATTTGCAACAAGGCTAGGCGCAAATATGACAAATTTTGAAACTTGGGTGAGCGACACCGTGCCAGCAGAGCACATTCTATACCAAGCAAGCAGCGTCCATGCTTTGCATGATTTTGTTTCCGATGGCCTGGCCGCTGGATTTATGCCTGTAAGCGTCGCGCAAAAAAACAGGCACCTGTCTGAGATACCAATATTAGGCCAAAAGTGGCGCGTACCTCTCTACACAGCGTGTACACGAGAGGGCCTTGAAACACCGGCATGCGCACTATTTTTGGAGCATCTGCGCGCCGCCGAGTATTAACGCGCGGCAGCGCCTGCTGGCCGGATTTCAACTGATATCGCTGCAGATGTATTTTGTCTCGAGATATTCATCAATGCCTTGGTGTCCACCTTCGCGGCCGAGGCCGGATTGTTTGATGCCGCCAAAGGGAGCGACTTCGGTTGAGATGAGGCCTGTGTTGACGCCGATCATGCCAGCTTCAATGGCTTCCGACAGGCGGTGCACCCGGCCGATATCGCGCGTGAAGATGTAGGCGGCCAGGCCAAATTCGCTTTGGTTGGCCAATGTGATGGCTTCGTCTTCGCTCTCAAAGCGGATCAATGGAGCGAGGGGGCCGAAGGTCTCTTCTCGGGCGATGAGCATGCTCTGGGTGGCGCCTGAGAGAACGGTCGGCTGGTAGAAGAGGCCGCCGCGGTCATGAGGTTTGCCGCCAGTTGTAACGCTCGCGCCATGAGAGAGCGCATCAGCGAGGTGTTCGCTCACTTTAGCCACCGCAGCCTCGTCAATTAGTGGACCAATCTGGACGCCATCTTCAAAGCCATCGCCCACGGCCAGAGCCTCAACGCGCTGGGTGAACGCCGCTAAGAAGGCATCATAAGCGCCGGACTGGACATATATGCGGTTGGCGCAGACGCAGGTTTGCCCCGCATTGCGGAATTTGCACAGGATGGCGGCGTCCGCTGCCTTCTCGATATCGGCGTCATCCATGACGACGAAAGGCGCATTGCCTCCCAGCTCCAGGGACAGCTTCTTTACCGTATCGGCACTTTGCCGCATCAACAGACGACCCACTGCGGTCGAGCCGGTGAAGCTCAGCTTGCGTACTATATCGCTTTTTGTCAGCACGCCGCCGATGACGTCAGGCGCGCCAGTGATTACATTAAACACGCCGGCCGGCACGCCAGCCTCCTCAGCTAGGAAGGCAAGCGCTAGGGCTGAAAAGGGGGTTTGTTCGGCTGGCTTGACGATGAAGCTGCAGCCTGCCGCCAGAGCCGCGCCCGCCTTGCGGGTGATCATGGCAACGGGGAAATTCCACGGCGTGATTGCGGCAGCCACGCCGATAGGCTGCTTGATGGTGGAAATGCGCAATTGGCGCATCTGCCCAGGGATCGTATCGCCGTAGGTGCGCTTGGCTTCTTCAGCAAACCACTCGATGAAAGAGGCGCCATAGGCTACTTCGCCCGCCGCCTCAGCCAGCGGTTTGCCTTGTTCGAGCGTGACGAGCGCGGCTAGGTCATCTTTATGCTCTAAGATCAGATCATGCCAGCGGCGCAAAACCTGGCTGCGTTCTTTGCCCGCCCACTGACGCCAATCCGCAAAGGCTGCATTGGCGGCAGACACAACACTCTGCGTCTCGCCCGCGCTCAAGCTGGGCACCGTGCCAATGACGTCGCCAGTGGACGGGTTCGCAACCTCAAGAACATCGCCGCTCGCCGCAGCCATCCAAGTTCCGTTCACGTAGGCCAACTGTTTTAAGAGTGGGTTTGTTCGCATAATCGAGGTCCCCAAAATACCCGCTTGATGTCGTACAATAAGGGTAGTGTCTCAAGCGAACGAGGATTGCAAGGTCAGGCGTCCGGCCTTGCAAAAATTTGGACGCCTGCCCTATATTGTTATCAAATGTCGCTGAGAGGGCGGAGACTATGTTGAACCTGTCAGATTATAGCGCGCTTGATGCGACGGCGCTTGCAGCGCTGATTGCGTCTGGTGAGATTACATCATTAGAAGCACAAGAAAGCGCTATGGCGGCGATTTCTGCTGCGAATCCAAAGCTGAATTGCGTCGTTGATGTGTTTGAAACGCCGGAGCCTGGCGCTGAAATCGGGCCCTTCGCTGGTGTGCCGTTTTTGGCGAAAGATGCCATCATGCATATCAAAGGCCGCGTTCAGAAAATGGGGTCGCGGGCCCTTGCCGCGCTCAATATGCCCGACCAGATAAGTTCTGAGCTGTTTACCCGGTTCCAAGCAGCAGGTTTAGTGACGCTGGGCATGACGTCGACGCCGGAATTTGCGTTTAACGCAGCGGTTGAAGCGCTTGCCTATGGCGCCCCGACACGCAACCCATATGATCTCTCACGCTCGCCAGGCGGTTCATCAGGCGGCGCTGCAGCTGCTGTCGCCGCTGGGATTGTGCCAATGGCCCACGCCAATGATGGCGGCGGCTCCATTCGCATTCCTGCGGCCAATTGCGGCCTTATCGGCCTTAAGCCTACCCGAGGCCGCACGCCCATTGGCCCGCATTATGGCTTGCCGCTCTATGGCATGGGCATTGAATTCGCCGTTAGCCGCACTGTCCGTGACGCTGCTGCACTGCTCGATGCTGTGGAGGGGCCGGAAGTGGGCGCGATGTTTGACATTGCCCGTCCTGCCGCGCTTTATCGAGAGGTTATTGAAAAAGCGTGTGAGCCCAAGCGCATCGCACTTGCATTTGCGCTGCCAGGCACACCAGAGGTAGACCCGTTCGTCCGCGCGGCGCTGGAAGAAACCGCCGCCTATCTGACTGCAAATGGTCACACCGTTGTTGAGGCTGCGCCGCACTTTGATGCCGCCGCATTCCACGAATCCAACTGCCTTGCTTGGTCGAGTTTTTGCGCAGCTGGTGTAGAGGCAATTTGCGCAGCGCCCGGTATTGAGCGCACCAACGCTTTCTTTGAAGAAGCCAGCTTAAAAGTAGCGGAATACGGCCGCGCAGCAACTGGAATTGATGTGCTTGGTGTGTTTGACGTGATGAATACAGTCAGCCGCCAATTCGGAGCCTTTATGGCGGAGTATGACGCGTTTTTGCTGCCTTTGCGCCGCGGTCAGCCCCAAGCTATCGGGGCACTCAATCAAAATGACCCCAAACTCTCAGCGCGGGAATACTATGACGCTGTGTTTGATATCTACCCCTTTACCGCATTCTTTAATATGACAGGCCAGCCCGCGCTGACCGTGCCCGTGGGCCAGCATGAGGGTGTTCCCGTTCCCATACAGCTGGCAGCGCCTATGGGGCGTGAAGATACGTTGCTATCGCTCGCGCGGCAGATGGAGAGGGATGGACACAGCGCCTTTACGCCCCCGCCCATTTGGGCTGCATAACCATAGGGCTCCAAATCCTATGCTGTTTGTGAGGCGTGAACGCTCCTAAGTGTTGCAAAATGGCCATGGGCGTCCCTCAAGTGTCGCCCATACAATATTGGTCGCTTGACCTAAAGGTTGCTCGGTGCGACTTTTTGGTAATTAGCCGATCAGTTGGTCGACATATTCAAGGCACTATGAGCGAGGGGAAATGTCATGCGGGTTGCATCCATCATTAAAAATACGGCTTTAGCTGGCGCTGCGTCTGCTGCGCTTGTTACGCCGGCTGCTGCCCAGTTAGAAGAGATCATCGTCCAAGCGCAAAAGCGCGCGCAGAATATTCAAGATTTGGCGATTTCTGTGTCTGCTTTTGATGGCGATGATATTTTTAATTTAGGCAATGACATTGGCGCCTTGGCTGGCCAAGTGCCCAATGTGGAATCTTATGGCAATGGCACGTTTATTCAGGCGTTTTTCATTCGCGGAATTGGCCTGAATGAGTTCGCTGGGAATTTTAACTCGCCCGTCGCTATTCATTCAGATGAAGTCTACATCTCTAAGAACTGGCAGGCGGCGCGGCCCGTGTTTGATATCGGCCGCATTGAGGTGCTCAAAGGCCCGCAAGGAACCGTCTTTGGCCGTAACACCACTGGCGGCGCGGTAAACTATTACACAGCCGAGCCCACCGAGGAACTCGAAGGCTTTGTGCGCGGCGAGTTTGACAGCCATGAGCGCTTTAACGTGCAAGGCGCAGTGTCAGGTGAATTGGCTGAAAACCTGACCGGCCGCTTTTCGTTCTTCACATCTGGCGGCTCCGGCGGGCCTCAGTTTAACCTGTTCACAAATGATGAGTGGGGCGCCACGAAGCTGCACGAGTTCCGCGGCCAACTCGCTTGGGACAATGGTGATACCCGCGTCCGCCTCTTGGCGCATGGCGGCGTCGATAACACCGAAACCATGCTTTATAAAGGTCCCGGTGTATTTAGCGGGACTGGCCCAGGGTTCTGCCCCGAAGCGCTTGCCGGGCAAGTCAGCTTTGCCCCAGAGACCTGCACAAAGTTCAATGGACTTGCCGCACTTGCTGGAAATCCAGAACTTGAAACCGAACCGGCCGATTTATTCACCGTGAACAATGACTATCCTGGCCGCAAAAACGACACGTTTTATGGAGGGTTCTTGCGCGTTGAGCATGATATAGGGGCCATTACGCTGACCTCTATCACAGCCTTTGAGCACTATACCCGCGATCACCGTGAAGACTCTGATTCGACCCCAATCGTTTCCACCAATACTGATTACTTTAACCAGATTGACCAATTTACGCAGGAGCTTCGTGCTGGCGGGACGGTCATGGATGATCGGCTATCCTTCATTGTTGGCGGTTTTTTTCAATCTGATAGTTTGGAGCAGATTGATGGGGCGGACTTATCAGGCTCCCCATTTGCGCCGGTATCCAACCCGCCATTGCCGCCGCGTCTGCAAAGTAATTTTGATCAGGATTTGCGCTCTTATGCTTTGTTTGCGAACGCTGACTATCAGCTGACCGACCAACTTACCGCAACCTTTGGAGCGCGCTATACCCGCGAGGTTACTGAAGTAGATGGCACGACCAGCGCGGCTCTCAACGATGTGGTGGGAATACGGGACCTGCCGATGACGACTTTGGCCACCATCGATGCCATTGGTGAGCAAACATCTGCTGCGAACCCTACGATTTCGGGGATTACGAGCAACCGGTATGTCGATAACGCCTTTAACTGGAAGGTGGGTTTGGCATACGAGCCTAACGACGCCACTTTACTCTATGCAAATGCGCAAACGGGCTTTCGAACGGGCGGATTTTCTGTGCCTTTTGGCGGCGTTGCCATTGAATATGAAGATGAGCGGGTGCTTGCCGTTGAAGCGGGCGTCAAATCGCGCTTCTTGGAGGATAAAATCCAAGTCAATGCAGCTGTGTTCCGCACGCGTACGAAAGATGCGCAGGTGAATGTGGATGACCCGCTCTCTCCGCTGGTGCCAATCACGCGGAACATTCCAGAAATTGTGACTTGGGGCGCAGAAGCTGAGCTGGTCGCTGCGCCAAATGAATATCTCACGGCAACTTTTGGCATCGCGTGGCTGGACAGTGAAGTGACAGACGCCGGCGGCCGGTCTGTGACCACTTTCTCTGCGCCGCTCGCAGAAGATGGCAGCCTCATACCAACGCCGCTCCAAGGCAATACCCCCGTGAATGCGCCAGAATGGCAACTTAACGGACGGCTGGATTTTGCTTATCCGATTGAGGCCAAAGGGCTGGCTGTTCTAGCAAGCGCAGATGCCCGCTGGACAGACGATCGTTTCTTAGAGATCACCAACCAGCCTGCGGACGGCGCGCCCAGTTACTTTGTTGCCAACGCGCGTGTTGGCCTCGGGGATATCGATGGCCGCTGGAATGTGATCGCGTATGTTCGTAACCTCACCAATGAGGCTTATCTCACCTACATCAACAACATTCCTGGCGTCGGCTTCAAGCTCGACATCTTTGGCGAGCGTCGCACCTGGGGCCTTGCTGCAACTTACAATTTCTAGCGGACGCAGACGTCATGCTGATTGGGCAGACTTTTGGAGGGGAAAGACGATGACGACAGGGCTTTTGTGGCACGAGCTGTATATGTGGCACGATACCGGGCGTTACGCTGGCATTATGGCGCCAGATCCTGCTCTCGGCGTTGAGCCGCATCTTCATAATGAAAATACAGATACCAAGCGGCGGATTAAAAACCTCCTCGATGCAACAGGTTACAGCAAAAACCTAACACCGGTTGAGCCGCGCGAGATTACGCAAGATGAGATGCTTGCAGTCCATACGCCCGCCTATTTAAAGACGCTGGAAGCTCTGAACGAGACCGGCGGGTCGCCAGCGATGGCAACGCACATGGGACGCGGTAGCTATGACATTGCTCGGCTGTCTGCAGGTGGCTGTATTGCCATGATGGAAGCCATTTTGGCCGGCCAAATAGACAATGGCTACGCGCTGTGCCGTCCGCCTGGCCACCATGCCGAAGCGGGACAATCGATGGGGTTTTGCTTTCTCGCCAATGCTGCTCTCACTGCAAAAGCGGCGCAGGCGCGCGGCCTTGAGAAAGTAGCGATCATCGATTGGGATGTGCACCATGGCAACGGCACGCAGTCAGCCTTTTATGATGATCCCTCAGTACTCACCATTTCGCTGCACCAGGACAATTGCTTCCCGCCCGAAAGCGGCCCCAAAGAGGAGCGCGGCAGCGGGGCAGGCGAGGGGTTCAACATCAACATCCCGCTACCGCCAGGGTCAGGCCGGGGGGCGTATCTATACGCGTTCGACCAGCTAGTCATCCCCGCGCTAGATCACTTTGCGCCCGATTTCGTGATCGTTGCGTCCGGTTTTGATTCCATGGGCCAAGACCCGCTGGGCCGCAATATGCTTTATGGCGAAATTTATAAACAAATGGCCCAGCAGCTGATGGCCGTTGCAGACCGCCACGCCAAAGGCCGCATCATGATGACCCATGAGGGTGGCTACAACCCGCACTCTGTGCCCTTTGCGGCGCTAAAAGTGTTTGAAGCGCTCACCGGTATCGACGCGCCTATTGATGATCCATATGAACCGCTCATTGCGATGATGGGCGGCCAAGACCTTATGAAGCACCAACAAGAGCTGATTGATGAGCTGGCGGCGATGTGAGAACGAGCGGGTTTGCATGCCAAACCGTCATTGCGAAGCTAAAGCGGCTTGTAGTTTTTCAATCGGGACATAGTCAAAGTCAAAGCCGAAATGCCGGGGGCCGATGAGGTCTATGCCTTTTTGTGTCCGCCACTTTGCATGGGCGCGCACGCCGATCATGGCGATCTTCTCGCCTACAACATATCCGCCATAGCCCACACCGAGCGCCGATTCTCCAGTATCAGGGTTGAGATTGTACATATAGTCGGGTGAAACCGCACTAAGCTTGCCATCGATCCAGCCGACAATGTTCTCGTTCTTGACATAGACTTTATAGGTTTTTCCAGCGAAGGCGTTCGTGCCTTTAAGAGTCGCTTCTACCCAGTTGAAGCCGCGCTCTCCGCGCTCCTGCGTGGTCTCTACGGCGCCTTCGAACAGCAAATAACCATCCGCCACAGAAATCAGGGCTGCAATTGGATCAGCGCCGGCGCTGCGCGCTTCGCGGACAGTGCGGCCAAACAGCTCTGCGTCGGCTAGAACGCCTGCAAGAACGCCGCGGCCAATTTGATCACCTGACATTGGTGTCATGCTGATATAGGCGTCGCCGCCGCTGGCCACGGCGACCGCGCGGCTGATGTCTTCAACGCGGTATTCATCAACAGCTTTGCGAATAATGATCTCATCGCCCCAGGGGGTGATGATGGCTGTAGGGATCGAGGCGATGCCGTTAATCCATGGAATAGACTGCTGGACTTCCGGGACCGCTCTGCCGGTGATGCCGCCATCTACCGTTGGGATGCCAATATCAGCAGCGAGTAAAAGGGCTTCAGCCGTTGCCCCTGCCGCTTCAGAGCGCACAAGCGCTGTCACGTCTTTTCCCGTAAATTCACTAAGCAGCTTAACGACACGGCGCCTTGGATCGGTGACCTGAGGAATGCCCTGCTCAGTTGTGCGCTCAATCACGTACTCCCATGGCCCGCCGCCGCCAATGCCCTGTACGGCCGCGATCAGCGCGTCATCAGGAAGGTCTTCAATAGCGATTGTGGTGAATGTTTTGCCAGCGCTGAGGGCCGCTTTGACGCGCTCGATCTCGGGGCTTGGATCGCAATTGCGCGTCGACTGGATGCAGGCGCCAACGAGAATATCGAGCAGGTTTTGCTCCGTGAGCGTGCGGACCTTTAGCTCATTTTGCTGAGTATCCGGTTGGTCGTGGGCGGAGCAGCCGAGCGCTGAAAACACATAGAGACACAGCAAAAACCGCAAAGAGAAAAACAAAACTAGCCCCTAAAAAAACATGTTGAAGCCATGACGATAGGATGAGAGCATTTCTGATGCAATCCGTCAGGCTCGCTCCAGCTGGTCATGCGGCGTGGATCAAACGCCGTAGACTAGTCTTTCGGTTCGGCTGCGAGTGTTTTGCGGAAGTCGCTAACCGTTTTCATCACGGCTTGCCACTGGGCATCATGGGCCCCGCGGTCGATGGTGAGGAGTTGGCCATCTTCAACGATGACCGCGCCATTGACCATGACGGTACGCACATTGCCGGCATAGGCTTGGTGAGCAATGGTGGCATAGGGGTCGTAGGATGGCTGCATATTGGGCGCCTGGCTATCTAAGATCACAAGGTCCGCTTTTTTTCCAACTTCGATGGAGCCGATATCGCGCTCAAGGTCGAGCGCCCGCGCGCCGCCGATGGTTGCCATCTCCACAAGTTCGCGGGGGGTAAAGGCTTTTGTGTCTTTGTACTTCATGCGCGCAACGCGGGCGGCATAGCCCATCACGTTCAGGATATCGAGCTGATTTGAAGACATGGGGCCATCCGTGCCAAGGCCTATGGCGATGCCTGCATGATACATTTTCCAAGCGGGCGCTAGGTTCTGCCCGCCTTTAATATTGGCTTTTGGATTATGGCCTACGCCAACGCCGCGCGCCTTCAAAATCTCGATATCATCATCGTCTAGCTCAATCACATGCGCGCCCAAAAGACGTTCATGCAGCGCGCCGATCCGGTCGAGATACTCAATGATACTTTCGCCTGGCTCCATGCTGTTAAAGCGGTCTTGAATGAGGGCCTTTTCATTGCCGAACTCCGCCATATGCATCACCATCGGCACATCATATTTTTCTGACAGAGCGCGCGATTGGCGCAGCATTTCAGGTGACACTGTATAAGGCGCATGCGGCGCAACGGCGGGAATGATTAGCGGGTCATCTTTAAATTCTTTGATGAACGTCTCAGCGTAGGCTAGGCCGCCAAAAGGTTCGGCTGCATCGACAACGGGAAAGCCGATCACGGTTTCGCCTAAGACGCCGCGAATGCCGACTTGGCGTGTTGCTTTGGCGACTTCATCTTCATGGTAGTACATATCCGTCACTAAGGTGACACCGCCTAGAGCAAGTTCCATGGCGGCATGGCGCGCGGAGACGTGGATGAGCTCCCGGTTTAAAAGCTCTTTTTCAAGCGGGAACATGACATCAAACAAGAGGTTGTCGACGTTGTATTCGCCGATGCCCCTGAAGGCGACCATGGGCGTGTGATTGTGCAGCGAAATCATGCCCGGCATCACAATGCTGCCGCGTGCGTCAATCACTTTGATGGGGCTCGCGCCCTCGAGAAGGTCCGCGCCGCCTATGGCCGTGATTGTATTGCCTTCGACCAATACCACTGCGTCGTTGATGACACGGTAGTCGCTGTCCATCGTGACCAGCCGCGCGTTGATAATGGCGGTTAACGCAAGCGCATCGTCATTTAAACCAAAGACAAGTATGCAAAGAAGAATGAAGCGGAATGCGGACATCTGGCAGACACCTCTTAATACGCCTGCTAACACTTAGCCTTAATCGCATGCGAAGGCCATGGCCTCACATCTAGTTTGACGTCTCCGAATGATCCGTGTTTAAGCGGCGGCCTCGGCGCGGCGCACTTTGACCGGGATAGCGCTCATCAAAGGGATGCCGGTTTTCTGGTCGAAGTCCTTGTCAGCAAAGCTCAGGCGGCCGGTGTTGCCGCCTTCGCCGCGGGGGTCTTCTCCTTCGCTCGGCGCCGTGCCCCATGCATGCGGGACGGATAAGCACCCTTCACGCACATCCGGCGCCGCGCAGGCCACGCATGAGATTGTCGAGCGACGGGATTCGATGACGATGGTATCGCCGTCTTGCAGCGATAAACGGTCCAAATCACCGGGGTTCATGAACGCTGGGTGGTGCGGGATGCGCTTTCGCTGCACGGGGTCTTCATGCCAGTTGGAATTGTGAATGTCGTTCAGCCGCCGGCTGATCACACGGAAAGGGTAGTCTTCCAATTCAGGAGGTGCGTCCAGCCGCTCTTGGCACTGGGCCAGCTCAGCCAGCATGGAAGCACTGCCGATATTGAGCTTAGTCTGCCAATCATCTGGCTTCGCGGCGACCTCTTTTGTGCGCTCCCACACTTTCCCTTTGTGGACCTCAACGTCGCCAAACGCCTCTCGAATGGGCACAGGCGAGCCATTCAGCGTCGCCTCTAGCGCTTCCATGGGCGTTGGCCTCTGCTGGGTTGGCACATGGGTCAGATTGTCTTCCGCTTCCTCCGGGTCCAAGAGAGCAAAAGATTTGACGTCTAGTGGTTTGCCCAAATGGGCTGCCATGGCGTGAATGGCTTCAAATTCCTCGCACAGCTCAGACCCCTCTGGCGTATCCAAGATGGGCTCGCTGACTTGGCCATAAGTTTCTTCAAAGCCCCAGCCTGCGCCGAAAGAGCCAAAAAGCTCATTGGCCGCCGTTGTGCCTTTAATCTCATAGTGCAGCTTGGGCGCGATCACGTAATCAGCCACATCACATGTTTTGGACATGCGCACATCAAAGCAGACCAAAAGATCAAGCGCGTCCATGGCCTGCGCAGTTTTGATCTGGTCCGGCCAGGCGAGCACGGGGTTTCCGCCTAGGCAAATCAGCGCTTTGATTTGGCCCTCGCCCGGCGTTAAAATTTCATCCGCAAGCGCTGCGGTGGGCAGGCCCGCGATGGATTCTTCCATGCCGCGCACCCGCAGTTTTTTGCCAAAGCCCGTGGCTGGCATGGGCCCAGGAGAGGCAGCGATCTCTGGAAGCGGTTTGATGAAGACGCCTGCATTGCGCTTGACCTCTCCCGCACGGCGCCAATGGCCCATGAGCGATGTGATGGCTAAGTTAAGGTATTCGGTAATGTTGCCGAAGCCTGCCATGTTCGGGCCGGTGCCCACCGAGACATGGCCTTTTTTGCAGGCCCCGAACAGACGCGCTGCCTTGACGATGTCTTCAGCCTTCACGTCCGCGCGCGCGGCAACGAGGTCTGGCGTAAAGGGCTCCACGGCTGCTTTTAAGGCTTCAAACCCATCCGTTTCCTGCTTTACAAAGTCTCTATCATACAGGCCGTCTTGAATAATCTGCCGCGCGATAGAGGCTAAAATAAGCGGGTCTTCGCCTGGGCGGCATTGGAGATGCAGGTCCGCTTGGCGTGCGCTGTCGGAGACCCGCGGATCAATCACAATCAGCTTCATGCCGCGCTTTTTCGCCTGGTGCAGGTTTTTTGCCGGGTTTACGCCAATCCCGCCGTTCATGGAAACGAGTGGATTTGTGCCTACCAGCATCAGGCCGTCCCATTCCTCATGGCGATACCCACCAGCGAGCCATGGGCCATGTTCGGCCAGCGAAATGCCTTTGCCCGGCTGGTCTATGGTGACGGAGGTGAACACCATTTTGCTGTCGATTGCGCGCATGAAGGCAAGAGAGAACGCATGGGAGGCTAAGTTCGTATAGCCAAAGGTGCCCACATAAAGTGCGACGCTATCCTTGCCGTGCTTGGCCTGAATATCGGCGATCTTGTCTGCGACTTCTTGCGCTGCCGTTTCCCAATGAATGTTTTCATGTGTGCCATCTGCGGCGCGCTTTTTGGAACTGAGAAGCCGGCTTTCCATAAAGTGCTGCTCAGCCAAGCGGCGTCCTTTGATGCAGCTATAGCCGTGGAAGGCGGGGTTATCTTTGTCTCCGTGGGTTGCAACGGGTTTGCCTTCTTCAAAATCGACTACCAATCCGCAATGGGCATGGCAGGAGCGGCAGATCACGTGTTTGCGTTCCTGGGGCATGATAAGTCCTCCTTCGCTAGAGAAAGAGAGTACCAATGTGCGCGCTCTAAAGCCCCTCGCAGTTGTTACAGTTCAGAAAGCCCGCTGTTCCTAGGCGTTCAGGTAAAAAATGCTGGCATTGAGCACGAAAGCAAAGGTCGACCAGGCAAGATAGGGCGCCAACATCCAGCCGGTGATGGGTATAATCTTTGCGTATGCGCGTACGGTCATGAATAAAATAACAACCAGCGCCAATATCCAGACTGCCGCGACGCCGATCATTTCAAAGACAGAGAACATGAATGGCCAGGCGTAGTTGAAGGCCAATTGCACGCCAAAGAGCGTTAAAGCGCGTTGGCGCTGCGGCGTGGCTGGGGCCTGCCAGATGAGCCATGTCGCAATCGCCATAAGGGTGTACAAAATCGGCCAGACGATCCCGAAGACATAGCCAGGTGGGTTGAAGAAAGGTTTTTCGAGCGCTTGATACCATAGGCTATCGCCAGTGCCCGTCACTGCGCCGACCAGGCCGCCGAGGCCAACAATCACGACGGTGAGGCCAATGAGGACCAGCCAGCGGGTAAAAGAGGAAGAGGTAGAGTTCGCCATGGCCCGACCATGCGTCTTTCTGGGGAAAAGTCTAGCGCCATATGCGTTTTTGTCTTGCATCACAAAAGAAGCAGGTTCACGTTAGGTTCCATGCAAGAACCGCAGATATTGAGCTTTGTTTCAAATTGGCTACCACATGTGCTTGGCGCTATCAGCGTTCTTGTGCTTGCTTTTATGGGAATGTTGGTGGCGTTTTTCTATCGTGGACGGGCGCTGCGGGAGGCAAGCGCTGGACTGAAAGATGCGCAAGAGGCAGTGCAGCTGTTTCAAACAAGGCTTGAGGATGCCATGGCCGCGCTGCACACACAGGCAGCGAAGGCGGAAGAACTGGAACGTGTGCGCCCAGCGCTAGAAGCAGCCCAGCAACAGCTGGCCGCTGCGCAGGCCGCGCGCGCCGCGCTTGAAGCGAAAACCACAGCGCGTGAAGAGGCCATGCAGCAAGAAATCGCCCATCTCACGGCGCTGCGCGAAGATATGCAAAAGCAATTTGATGTGATGGCCAACCAAGCGCTGAACACCAATCGAAAGGCGTTCTTGGACTTAGCCAATGAAACCTTTGTGAAGCATCGGCAAAGCGCAGAAGCGGATTTGGAAACGCGCCGCAAGTCGATCCAGCAGATGCTGGAGCCAGTTAAAGATACATTGAAACGCTATGAGCATGGTTTGACAGAAGTCGAAAAGGCGCGGCAGGAAGCCTATGGTGCCTTATCGGCGGAACTCAAAAACGTTGCTGCTGGGCAGCAGGATGTGCGCTCTGAAGCCGCCAAATTGGCCCAGGCCATGCGCGCTTCGCCCAAAGCGCGCGGCCGCTGGGGGGAACACCAGCTCCAAAACATAATGGAGCTTTGCGGCATGGCAGAATATGTTGATTTTGAAACCCAGGTCAGTGTGGGTGAGGGCGATAAACGCTTGACGCCTGATGCCATCGTGCGCCTGCCGGGCGATCGCTCTATCGTGATCGATGCCAAGGCTTCCATGTCAGCGTACCTCGATTCGCTGGATGCCAGTAGCGACAACGAGCGCGAAGATTTTTTGATGCTGCACGCCAAACAGGTGCGCGAGCATATTAAGCTGCTTGCTGCGAAACGCTATTGGGACGCGCTGGAGAATGCGCCCGATTATGTCGTTATGTTTTTGCCAAGCGACAATCTGTTCTTCCTTGCGGTTGAAAAGGACCCGCAATTGCTTGATTTCGGCATGAAACAGAAAGTCATCATTGCCACGCCGACAACCTTCATGGCCATTGCAAAATCCATTGCCTATGGATGGCGGCAGGAAAATATGGCGCAGAATGCAAAAGTCATCGCTGGGCTAGGGCAGGAGCTCTACAAACGCTTGTCGGCGCTGGGCGGTAAAGTTGCCGCCACTGGCAAGCATCTCGACAAGGCTGTCAGCGCCTATAATGGCATGGTTGGATCCCTGGAAGCATCAGTCATGCCGCACGCGCGTAAGTTCCGCGAGCTTGAGGTGGAAGGCACCGGCGAAGCAGTGGCCAAATTGCCCTTAGTTGAAACCGATGCGCGCGCGCCATCGCAGGGGCGTGATTTGCAATTGGATACCCCGCCGGCTGCAACAAATGTCGCGCCAATTAGCTTGCCTGATAATGCGGCCAAATCGTCTTGACGGGCTCGTGCGGTTAGCACCTATGCATCCATGACAGTGTTCGGATCGGCTCAGCGCTCTATACTATAACAATGGCCACGCCTGCACATACTCTTAACGCTCCCAGCGCCGCGCCGGGTGCCAGCGCGCAGCCGCCTGCTTTATGGCTTCTCGTCGCATTATCGGCTGTAGGGCCTTTGGCGCTCAACATCTTTCAGCCTTCCATCGGTGCCATCGCTGCCGAGTTTTCGATTGCCTCCGTGCATGTGCAATGGGCTCTGACTGTTTACATCGTTGGCCTCATTTTTGGGCAGGTGATTTATGGTCCCTTGTCGGATCGTTATGGCCGCAAGCCGCTGCTGTATGTTGGGATCGGCGGCTTTATTTTGGCCAATGTCTGGCTAGCCCTTGCGCCGAGCTTCACGTCCGTCTTGTTTGGCCGGTTTTTACAAGCGCTCACCGGCTGCTGCGGGATTGTCCTGACCCGGGCCATCGTGCGTGATTGTTATCCCACAGAGCGCTCCGCAAGTGCCTATGGCTATATCACAACCGCTATGGTCGCTGTTCCAGCAGTCGCCCCGGCCCTGGGGTATTTCTTAGAAACGCTTGGCAGTTGGCGCTACGGATTTTGGTTTCTGATGGCGTTTGGGTCTGCTGTTCTCTTGATTTCGTGGCGCTTTGTGCCCGAAACCAACCATGCGCCCTTAGAGCGCCTCAATCTGCGGAGCTATGTTGAGGCTGGGAGTATCTTAATCCGAAACCGAGCTTTCGTGGCCTATTGCGGTGTGCTTGGCTTTGGCACAGCCAGTTTTTTCACATTTCTCACAGGCGCACCGTTTGCCACCATTGAACGCCTTGGCGGTACCGGCAAAGACTTCAGCCTGTATTTTCTGATTTTATCGGTTGGGTATATGGCGGGCAATTTTATTGCTGGGCGCTTTGCAACCTCTCTAGGTCTTCCTCTCATGACCCGCATCGGACATAGCGTGAGCCTTGTTGGGGCTACGATTTTCTTATGGAACCTCATTCAGCCCTCCATGACCATGATCTTTGTGCCGTCGGCTGTTGTCGCGCTGGGGGGCGGGCTGTTTAATCCAGCGTCTATGGCAGGTGCCTTATCGGTGCGGCCCGATATTGCTGGAACGGCATCTTCCGTTGTGGGCGTCCTGAGTATGACGGTCGCAATTGCGCTGTCGGCGATTGTAAACTCCACATTAGCCCCTAATTTGGTTGGCTTTATTTTAGTCTATGTCGGCTGTACTTTTGCAGCAGCTTTGTGCAGTTACGTCGCTCTGAGTGCAAAACCGCTGGTCGCCGTCAAGCGCTAGCCCAGGTCGCCCCAAGCGGCATTGCATTTTTAAACCCTGTTTCGTACATCGAGCCTGAGAGACAAATGTGGGGCCGTAGCTCAGTTGGGAGAGCGCGTCGTTCGCAATGACGAGGTCGTCGGTTCGATCCCGATCGGCTCCACCATTATCTCCGCGCTACTTGAGCACGTTGATTGCGGTTCGATCTTTCATCGCGCAGTTCCACCATTATCTCCGCGCTACTGGGCAGTCGCTCTACTTGAGCGCATTGCCTTTGGTTCGATCTTGCTGTCTGATCGAACAGTGCCGCTAACTGCGCGTTTGATAGCCTGTGTCGCGGCGTTAAACCGCGCTGGCGGTTTGAGCTGCTGCCTTGTTCCCAAGATGAGCGAGCGCGAGAACAACTGCGCCGGTGATCGTTGCATAGACTTCGTAGGTCAGGCCGTGCAGGGCTAACCCAGCGGCCAGGCCTGCTAAGCCAAGAAAGGCTACCAGGGAATAGCGCGCGCGCTTGTGGGTCCGGTAGCCATAAAACATGGCAAAAACGCTTAGCGGAAATGCAGCGATAAACAACACGTAATGTGTCATGTCCGTATGAGCGGCGCCGGTAAGCGCGGTTGGAAAGACGACAAGTAAAAGAGGAATGGCCAGGCAATGCACAATGCATAGCACTGATAAAAAGACAGCCATTTTGTCGAATAAAACGCGCATTGGTTTTCCGCTGATGTTACATGATAACAAATAGGGTGGGCGCTGATACATTTCCAGCAAGAATTTCACTTCGTTTAAGCCTTTTTTCTTCAGCCATATGCAACATCAAAGGGTCGGCCCCAGCAAGCTGTGGTTGTCACATGCTTTGAGATCGCTATGGTCGCGCGGGGTTTGCGCTGCTTGCTAAACCCATTGGATTGGAAAAGAAATTTGGATCAGGCTTTCGACACTGAGGTCACTGTCAAGACGTTGCAGCGACCTGCGCGCTCTGCTTTGCAGTTTTATGAGGCACGCAGCGACGGTAAGGCCCACAAACGCCCAATCGTGTTCATTCACGGCGCGTTCTGCGGTGGCTGGATTTGGGGCCGTTATTTTCAGCCGTTCTTCGCCCATCATGGCTTTGATAGCTATGCGATTGACTTGCGCGGGCGCCGCTCAGTCAGCCCTTTCATTCCAACTCCGCACGGCCTGTCAGACTATGCGGCCGATGTGGAAGATTTAATCGAACACTTGGGCATCCCTCCCATTCTGATAGGGCATTCGCTCGGCGGCCTTGTTGCTCAAAAAGTAAGCGCCGTGCAGCACCCGCATGCGCTTGCCTTGCTCGCCAGTGTGCCGCCTGAAGGGATGACCTTCGCCTCATGGCAACTCGCGCTGTCTAATCCCTTATTATTTTGGAACACGGCAACCTTCGCAATGTCGCCTTCCATGGGCAGTGTCAGTGTGGCACGCGAGGCGCTGTTCTCGCCTGACGCGCCAGATGCGGTTGCGCGCGATATTCTGCGCCGCTCGTCGCCCGAGGCACCGCGCGCATTGATGGAAGCCCAGCTACCCTTGGCCTGCGCCCCTGGATACTTAAATGGTATTCCGCTGACAGTTGTCGGTGGCTCTGAAGACCGGCTGATCCCTGCATCAGCGGTTGAACGCACTGCTCAGTTTCACGGGGTTACACCAGTAATTTTCGAAGACACGGCTCATGCCCTGATGGTCGATACGCGCTGGCAGACTGTCGCGCAGCATGTGCTCGATTGGATCGACGCAGAGGTTGCCCCATAAAAAAGCCCCGCCCGGCATGTGCCGCGCGAGGCCTAAGGTCTCTACCGATACGATACAGTCGTTTTACGCAGCTGCGAGGCGCTCGTTGACTTTGTCCCAGCTCACGAGATTGTCCATCCACGCATCCACATAGTCAGGGCGCTTGTTTTGATGGTCGAGATAGTAAGCGTGCTCCCACACGTCGCACACAAGAAGCGGTGCTTCATCAGTTCCAAGCGGGGTGTCTGCGTTCAGTGAGTTGGTGACGGCGAGGCCATTGGCCCCTTTAACCAACCATGCCCAACCGCTTCCGAACTGGCCGACTGCTTTTGCTTTGAATTGGGCTTTGAACTCATCGAACGACCCAAAGTCTTTGTCAATCATGGCTGCAATCTCACCAGTTGGCGCACCGCCAGCGCCAGGTGCCATGCTGTCCCAGTAGAAGGTGTGGTTCCACACTTGAGCAGCCTGATTGTAGAGGCCACCTTTGTCCTTGGCCGCTTCAACGATGATGGTTTCTACGTCCGCATTTTCAAGCGGCGTTCCAGCGGTTAGTTCGTTACACTTATTCACATAGGCCTGATGGTGTTTGCCATAGTGATAGCTGATGGTTTCTGCCGAGATGACGGGCTCTAAGGCATTGTCTGCATAGGGAAGATCGGGCTTGCTAATCGGCATGGGGGCCTCCTGTTTGTTGCCGTTAAGGTGCTAGATGGTGGCAGAGCCGCCAGATGCAATACTTAGGTTTTAGGGTGCATCGACTTGGGATCAACCGCGGCGTTGCCGCGCATGCTGAAAAACTCGTACGTCCCGCGCTGCGCAATTTCTGACTGGCGCGTTCTGCCCAGCGTTGTTAAAGACCCAGCACGCACGGCAGCGCGAGGGGGCAGCGGGTTGGCAAATATTTTTGATGTGTTTGCAGGGTTTAAAAGTCCCCACGCCATTGCAATTAAAACGGACGATGGCCGTCAATTGCGGTTTGAAGACTTGGACGCGTTGTCCGCCCGCATTTGCGGCGTCTTTTGTGATAGCGGCGTGCGGCCCGGTGACCGCGTTGCTGTCCAAGTGAAAAAGAGCCCAGAAGCCTTAGCGCTTTATCTTGCGTGTTTGCGTTTTGGCGCAATTTTTGTTCCGATGAATACTGCTTATACGGCTGATGAAGCGGCCCATATAGTTGAGGACAGTGATCCCGCGCTTTTGGTCGTCGACCCTGGGCTTGCCGCAGCCTCTTTGCAGTATGACCGCTGCGCGTTTCACACGCTCGAAGGGCGCGGCGGTAGCTTGATGCAAGCCGCGGCGGATACGACACCCATGAGCCCCGTTTATGACGCCGATGCGGACGATCCAGCGGCGATTTTGTATACGTCCGGCACGACGGGCCAGCCCAAAGGGGCTGTATTGTCCCATCGTAACCTATCGAGCAACGCAAAAACGCTGGCGAAAGCCTGGCGCTTTACGGCTGAAGATACACTGCTCCACGCGCTACCAATTTTTCATGCACACGGGCTGTTTGTTGCGTCCAATGTCTCCTTCATGGCGGGCTGCCAGCAGCTTTTGTTGGACGGCTTCTCCGTAGAGGGTGTTTTGACCCATTTGCCGCACGCGACGGTGTTTATGGGCGTGCCGACATTTTATACACGGCTCCTTGCATCTCCTAAGTTCACGCGCGCGGTCGCTGAACATATGCGGCTTTTTACTTCTGGTTCAGCGCCGCTATTGCCCCAGACCTTCAAGGCGTTTGAAGATCGCGCTGGGTCAGCGATCTTAGAGCGATACGGCATGACGGAAACGGTGATGATCAGCTCTAATCTCTATGATGGACCGCGCATTGCCGGTGCGGTTGGGCCAGCACTGGCGGACATAACAATTCGGATTGTCGGCCCTGATGGCGCAGAGGTGCCGCCTGGAGAAACGGGCGACGTTGAAGTAAAGGGCCCAAATGTCATGACCGGCTATTGGCGCGCGCCAGATAAAACAGCGCAGTCGTTTACCAACGACGGTTACTTTAAAACTGGGGATCAAGGCTATAAAGACGACGCGGGTTATGTTTTCCTTGTTGGCCGGGCGAAGGACATGATCATATCCGGCGGGTTTAACGTCTATCCGATTGAGATCGAGCAAGCCCTCAACGCGCGTCCAGAGATCGATGAAAGTGCAGTCATTGGCATTGCGCATGCTGATTTTGGCGAGGCGGTAACGGCAGTCATCGTGCCGCGTTCTGGTTATGATGTTGATGAAACGGCCCTGCTAAGCGACCTCAAAACCAGTTTAGCCAATTATAAAGTGCCAAAGGCGCTGATTGAGCGAGATACTTTACCGCGCAATACGATGGGCAAGGTACGCAAGGAAGTTCTCAGAGACGCCTATGCCAGCTACTATTCAAGTTAGCTGGGCGACGCGCCTGCATCCTTAGATTTTTTGTTGAGGGCGTCCGTGAAGCCGGCCACGCCTTGGGATTTTACCAGCTGGCGGTATTCTGACTTGCGAAGTGCCACTTCACTCACGCGGCCATCTAAAAACACATCGATGATTTGAAAATCAGTACCATTTTTGCGCATGCGGTAGTCAAGGTTCACAAGCCGCTTGCTGGTGCGCAGCACGGTCTCCACTACAATTGTGTTGATGCCGCCATCCCGGGTCTCGCGCGTTGAAAACTTAGGGTTTTTGCTGCGTGTAAACCGGCTCGCATACTGGGTAATCATCCAGTTTTTAAAGGCATCTTTTGCCTGCTCTTGTTCATTCGGGGTTGCACCGCGCCAAGCACGGCTGCCGAGGACGGCCTTTGTCATGGCCGGGAGGTCAAACGCTTTGGTGAGCGCAGGCGCGATAAGCTCTTTTCGGGCGGCGAGGTCCACCTCATCCGAGAGCATTAGGTTTGTAAGCGAAATATGCAGATCATCAATTACGTTCACTGCGTTGTTGATTTCCACTGCGCTCAGCAAGGTACTATTTTGCGCATGGGCCATTGGCGCAGAAAACGCAGCCATGATGGCAACTGGAAAAAACAAAAAAGCCTTCATCGTTGAGCTCTCATTGGAAACAGTACTGACGGTGCGGACTATATCGCTTTGCATATGACCCTTAAATGAATATCGCTGGCGTGCTCTTGCCTTTGTTGGCAAACGCGTTAATCGATGTGCCATGAGACTTTGGCGTTACGTATCTATTCTTTGCTGCGTGTGGGCGCTGCCAGCTTACGCAGGCGGCACATTTTCCTTCACGCTTGATAATGATCTCTATTTCGGCACGGACCGGGAATATTCCAATGGCGGTCTATTCAGCTATACAGCTGATATCGGCCAAGCGCCTCAGTTTATCCGATCTTTTTTGGCTAACACCTTTGAGCCTGAGGCATTTCAAATGCGCTATAGCCTAGGCCAGCTCATTTATACACCAGTGGATAAACAAACGACGGATGCTGTGCCTAATGAGCGCCCCTATGTTGGTTTGTTGTTTGGCCAGGTCGACGCAGTTTATAGCAAAGGGCCATTGGTGCACCGCCTGTCTCTTGTTTTGGGCGTCTTTGGCCCGCCGGCCATTGGCGGCGAAGTCCAGAATTTTGTCCACAGTATCCGTGATCTGCCGCGCGCTGAAGGCTGGGATAATCAGATCAGGACGGAACCGGCGCTTAATCTACACTACGACGTTGCCGCACCGCTCAACGTGTTGGGGGATGAAGCCTTTGCCTTGACCCTCGAGCCTTATTTAGGCCTGAGTTTTGGTAACGTTTCGACAAGTGCGCGCGCCGGCTTTGTTTGGCGCTTCGGGCCAGATCTGGAAGGTCAGCCCGCTGCGCTGAGTATTCGCCATGGGCATGAAGTGCCGCGACTGTTCAAACCTAAAGATAGCTTTCGCTGGCACATCCATGCAGGTGCAACCGGCGAGGTAGAAGCTTATTCAACCGTGGTTGAAGGCAACCTGTTTCGCTCAAGCTTAGAGGCTCCAGACAAAACCCTGCAGTGGGAAGGCCGTTTTGGTGCATTGGCTAGCTATGGGCGCTATTGGCTTGGCTTCGGCGTTTCAGCCATCAGCCGCCGCCACGATTTCCAAGAACGGACCTTTCACCGCATTGGCGAGATACGCTTTGGTATTTCATTGTTTTAGCGGCTTTCGCTTTCGCCCGAGGCTGCCGGTTCGTAAGGGAGCGGTAAGCTTTCTAGCTTGCGCAGCGCAGGAGACCATTCTGGCGCTACACTTACCGCACTTGCATAATGGGCGCGTGCATTCTGATAGTCGCCTATTTGCTCATGCGCGATGCCCAAATTGTAATGGGCTATGTGGGGCGAGATTGGGCCTTCTTCCAACCCGCTTTCAAGATAGCCGATTGCGCTAGCATAGCGCCGCAGTCCGATGAGAGCTGCGCCCATATTAATTTTTGCTTCAGCTAAAGCGGGATTATAGTCCAGCGCGCGTTCATAATCGCTAAGCGCATCTTTATAGCGTTCCATCCGCATCAAAATGATGCCACGGTTGACATAGGTCGCTGGCAAATCCTTGCCTGTCAATGTGCCGGAGACAAGGGCATCTGTGCAGAGCTGTAGGTCTTTGTTTGAGGTTGTGCCGAGCCGCACGGCATCGAAACAGGCTTTTCCCATCCCATTGCCCAAAAAGGTGCTGCTCGCTGATGCAGGCGGCGTTAAAGCAGCGCAAAAGACGGACGAAACCAGAAAAAACAGTGATGCGCGCATAAATCTCTCCCCACAGAGTGATCGGACGAGACTGTAGGCGCGAATGAAGATGTATGTAAAGAGTATCAGCAGGCCGCGATTGTCCACAAGCGCGCAACATACTTTATTGCCATTAGCACTGTGATTTGCGTTTAAAGGAGCCTATCTGCCTATCATGGAAACATCTGACACCCCTGCTGCAAAACCAGTAGCCCCACCGCGGCTAACACAGGGGCCCGTATTATCCAGTCTCTTAAAGCTTGTGGTCCCCATGATCATTGGGCTGATCGCGGTTATCTCGCAGCCCGTGATAGACACATATTTTGTTGGCTTGCTAGGTACGCGAGAGCTGGCCGCCATGGCCTATATCTTTCCAGTCGCCTTCATCGTCTCCAGCGTCCTGATTGGGATCGGTATTGGCGCGACGGCCGTTATTTCTCGCTCAATCGGGGCATCCGATTGGTCTGATGTGCAGCACGCAACGCTGCACACCTTTCTTTTGGCGCTGGCGGCAACGGTTGGTGTTGCAGCCTTATTGCTGCCACTGCAAGACCAGGTCTTTCAGCTTTTGGGCGCCGATGAGACCCTGATACCGCTTATCAAAGACTACATGTCTGTTTACTTAGCAGGCATGGCCATTATGGGCCCATCGATGATCTCTAGTTCAGCCTTGCGCGCCAGAGGAGATGTGACGTGGTCTAGTCTCATCATGATCATTTCTGCGGTTACCAACGCAATTCTCGATCCGCTCTTTATTTTTGGGTGGGAGTTTATCCCTGCACTTGGCCTGCGAGGGGCTGCAATTGCGTCTTTGGCGGCAAATCTTTTCGCCGGTGCTGCTGGCATGGCCTTGTTGCTTCGCGGGGACCGGATGATCGCGCTTGATCTGGGCGGCTTTGACCTGATGAAGCAAAATTGGAAGCGTATTTTACATGTTGGGCTGCCTTCGGCGCTCACCAATTCGATTACGCCAATTTCAGCAGCGATCTTGGTTGCAATTGTTTCTGATTTTGGCGAGGCTGCCGTGGCAGGGTGGGGCGTTGCGAGCCGTATCGAGATGATGGCGCTTATCATTCCGCTTGCGTTATCTGCGTGTATCGGCCCTTTTGTGGGCCAGAATATGGGCGCGGGCAAAATCCAGCGCATGCGTGATGCGATGCGCTTGGCCTTTTTGTTGGCGGCAGGCTATGCGTTGTTGATATGGGCCGTTCTGGCGGTCTTTGCGCAGCCCATTGCAGGCGCATTTGATGATAATCCTGATACGATTGCCTATGCGGCCACCTATTTGATGGCAGCGCCCGGCGCCTATCCGCTTTACGCGTTTTTGATGATTACAGCCGGCGCGTTTAATGCGCTTGGCATTCCGCGCCCCAATATGGTGCTATATACGCTCAAATTGGTGGTCATTTATTTGCCCGTCGCCCTCTATGCCGCGCCGCGCTTTGGGTTTGAAGGCGTTGTTGCTGCTAATGTGCTGTCAAATGTCATTCCAGGCGTTTTGGCCGTCATTTGGTATAAAGTGCGCTTCCCGCGGCCTAAAGCCGAGCCTGCTCAAGGTGTTCCGGGTGATCCAGCCTTGGGCTTTTCCAAGCAATAAAGCAGAGCTGGCAGCATGATAAAATCTGCCAGGATTGCAAAGATGAGCGTCAGCAAGACCAATTGGGCCAGAAGCCCGATGAGCGCAAATGTAGAGAACGTGATGACTGCAAATCCGGTCATCAACACAGCGCTTGAAATCAAGATAGGTGGGCCGACTTCCGCGACCGTTTGAGCGACAGGCTCGGCGCTACCAGAGGCTGCAAAAGAAGCGTATTTCTCCAGCATGTGAACCGTCGCATCGACAACCAGCCCAAGGGATACAGAGACCACGAAGGCTCCATACAGGCCGACACTGCCAACCAATCCAGCCCACACGCCAAAAGCCAAAAGAGGCGGCACAATGTTTGGCAGGAGGCTGAGCAGGCCAAGCCGCCAGGTCCGCAGGGCTACCATCAAAATCAGCCCAATGCCCATAGCTGCGATCAAACTCCCGATGAACATGGAGCGCGTGTTGCTTGCTGTTAACTCAGCAAAAATCATGTTGGTGCCAGTTCCAGCGCCAGCGGTTGCAGACATTAGGTTTTGCTCAGCCCAAGCAATCGTCTCTGCGCGCAGAGCACGCATCTGCCTCGATGACTGAGGCTCTAGCGTCGCCACTAAACGCGACGCGCTGCGGTCTATTGTCAGCAGCGTCGTTAAATCTTCCCCAAACGGCAGGGATAACTCGTAGAGCAGCAAATACTGCGCCGCTAGCTCTGGGCTTTCAGGCAGCCGATCAAAAGCTGGGTCATTGCCGTTCAAATTGCGATTGAGCCGGCGCATGACAAGGTCGAAGGACGCGACATGAGCAACCCCTGGCGCGCGTTCTAAATGGGTCCGCAAAGCCTCTAGATCGCGCAGATAGGCTGGCTCAGTCACTTGCTTGCCGTCTCTAGCGGCGACAGAGAATTGCAGCGTAAACAGCGCTGGTAATTTATCTTGAATAAACTCTGCATTCTGCCGGAACGGCTGCCCCTGCCCAATCCACTCAACGAAGTTGTCTTCCACGTCAATGGAGCGCAGCGCCCAAATCGCAGATATGCCGGCGCCTAGCAGGGCGACAACAATGATCCACCGCACCGGGCGCAGCGCCCGCGTGAAGGAGAGCAGGGGCTGGGCGGAGGCGAACCGGTCCGTGCCAGCCATTGCCATCGCCGTATTGCAAAGAAGCATCGGCAGCAAACTGATGGAGGCAAGCCCTGCAAAGATCGTCCCCATGGCCGCAATGTTGCCAAACTCGCGAAAGGGCGGCGTATCGGAAAAGTTAAGGGATAAGAACCCGACTGCTGTTGTTATGGAGGTCAGGATAATCGGGCGCAAATTATTAAATATGGCGCGGCGTACTGCATCTTTGTGCGCCATGCTGGTCCGGAGACGCAAAAATGTGCTGACAATATGGACGGAATCCACCAGCGCCACGGTCATAATGACGACCGGAACGGGCCCGGTTGCAGGGGTAAGCGCAAGGCCCCACCAGCCTGCAAGACCCATCGCCATGCCGATGGATAAGGATATCACGAGGAGGCAGTAGCCGGCAGCTCGGAATGAGGAAAAAAACCAAGTTAAGACGCCAACAACCAGGACCCCCATGATGGGAAAGAGCTGCACCATGTCCTGGACGGTAATGTCAAAAAAAGCACTCGACAGCATCACCACACCCGTAGTCGCCAGCCTCAAAGCAGGAGCCCTTTGGGCGAGTTCCTCGGCGATGGCTTCCACCTCATCTTTAACCGCAGGCAACACGTTGCCTTGATCGGCAGGGAGGCGAACGGTTACGATGACCTGCGCGGTCATGCCGTCAGCAGAGATGAGGCGCCCTCTTACAAGGGCTTGCGACTGCGCGCGCTCTTCAATGATGTTTGGCGCATTTGCTGTGTTTTGCCGGAGCGGGGCGATTAATGGCTCTACCAAAATATCATCGCCTGCGGCGTCGCTATATTGAAAGTTGGCCATGGACTGGCTGCGTGTAGAATAAGGGATCGCCAAGCTACGCTCAGTGAGCCAATCGAGGGTTTTTAAATCCGCTGTGTTGAACAGGTCCCCATCTGCGCGGTGGATTACCAGGTTTACGCTGTCGGTGGCCGTGTACTGGTTTTCGATCTGATTGAAGCTGGCAAGCTCTGGATTGGCATCGTCAAAGAAAGATCGATAGTCATAGGCAATGCTAAGACGCGGTAATCCGGCGCAGCACAGCACGATGAGCGCGAGCCAAAGGCTAAGCCCGATCGTGCGATGACGCAGCGATAGATCAGCGATTGGCCAGAAAAACCGATACATTTTGGAAGGTTATGTCGAAAGCTGGAGCGGGCCAAGAGAATTCATGGCCGCGCCCAAACATCCTTTGGTAATTTCAGCTGCTGGCCTAGCAGCGCCAGAAGCGCTTCGCCTGTGATGCTGTCGAGGGCCTGCGGGGCAGGCTGGCGCGGCGCGCGGCGTTCATAATATTCGCCCGTCACGCCGGCCGTGAAAGGGCTGCAAGCACAATGCAGCACAGTCATCGCTCCGCGGCGGGCAGACAGGTAAAATGGTTTAAACACCGTGAAAGCTGTCCCAATCCAGCCAGCATCGCGGCCAAAGTTCGTGCGCACAACGCCGGGATGAACGGCATTGATCAGCGGTCCTGCGTCGCCAAAGCGCGCGCTGAGCATTCTCGTCAACATGATGAGCGCGAGCTTCGATTGGCCGTAGGCGGCCAGTCCACGATAGGGGCGCTCTTGGAAGTTTGCGTCTTCAAGGTTAAGGCTGGCACGCCGGTGGGAGCCGGACGCGACGTTCACAATTCTGCCATCGGTTGGCATGGCGCCATGCAGCCGTGCGATCAAAAGCGCTGGCGCGAGAACGTTGACTTGCCATTGGCGCTCAAACCCATCGGCTGTCGTGTTGCGCTCGTTGTCGATGAGGCCGGCATTGTTAATCAAGATGCTGCAACCAAGCGCGTCTTGCGCGACCTTTTCAACATCGCTGAGCAAAGAGAAATCGGCTTGTATGATCGTCACGCTATGCTTGCCGGTATCTTTAATCAAAAAATCCCGGGCAAGTTCGAGTTTGGCCTGGTCACGCCCTGTGATGGTGACGTTTGCGCCCAGATTGAGGAGCCCTTTGGCCGCCTCAAAGCCAATGCCGCTGGAGCCGCCCGTAACCAGCGCTTTGGTGTTTGACAGGTCAACCCTCATAGCGGCTCCAATGGTTTAGGCGGGTCAAGCGGGATCAGCGGTCTTTGAGATAGTATTTATCCGTGACACTTAGCGTATCCGACAATGCGTATAGCAGTGGCTGGCCCGTCGGGATTTCGACGCCTGAAATCTCGTCATCAGATAAGCCATCCAGGTGTTTCACCAGCGCGCGCAGCGAATTCCCGTGCGCAGAAATAATCACATTTTTCCCGGCCTTAAGATCAGCCGTAATGAGTCCGCTGAAATAGGGCAGGCAGCGTTCAATCGTGTCCTTTAAGCTCTCTGTTTCAGGGAGCTTATCCACAGGCAAATTGCGGTAGCGAATGTCACTGTCAATGCGGTAGGGGCTATCGGCTTCTTGCGGCGGCGGCGGGATATCGAAACTGCGGCGCCAGGTGAAGACTTGATCCTCGCCGACCTTTTCCGCCATTTCTTTTTTGTTGTAGCCGGTGAGGCCGCCATAATGGCGTTCATTGAGTTCCCAGGATTTTATGACGTCAAGCCAGAGCATATCCATGGCTTCTAGCGCTAAATTTAGTGTCTTAATCGCCCGCGTGAGATAGGATGTATAGGCGATATCAAACACCAGACCCTTCTCCTTCATTAACGCGCCGGCAGCTTCGGCCTCGGCAAGCCCTTTGTCGGATAAACGAACGTCCCACCATCCTGTAAAGCGATTGGCGAGGTTCCATTCACTTTGGCCGTGGCGAAGGAGAACAAGGTTAGGCATGGCATTGGTGTCCAATGGCTGTGGCTGGAGCCAGGCGGGCTCGAGCGGCGGTGTTGACTTAGGGTTTCACCTATCGTCTTGAGGCAGGCGGAGCAAGAGGAAGAAATTTATGGCTGCGCGCCTGCGCCCTCTTGGCGGAGACGTTAAATCGCGTTAGCTTTCCATATGGCTAAGAAAAAAACACTTCCTGCAGCTTCTGAGATTTTCAAGGCTGCCTTTACACAAATTGAAACTGGCGGCGTGGGCGCTTTCTCGCTTGAGCACCTAGCTAATGACCTGAATGTTGAGCCTGGCCTTTTGGCGCCTATGCTCAATGATCCAGCTTCTCTTGCCGCCGCTTTTGGCCGATTTGTAGATCAGTCGGTCGCGCAAGAAGTCGGCGCAGATGAAGGCGGTGATGAGCCAGCGCATGATCGTTTGTTCGAGGTGCTTATGGCGCGCTTTGATATACTTCAAGAGTATCGCGGCGGCGTTATCACCTTGTCCAAAGAAGCAAGGCGTCATCCGGCTGTCTTTGGTGAGCTGGCGAGTGCATTGCCGAAGTCAATGGAGCGTATGCTGGACTTGGCGGGCCTTCTCACAGATCGCAGCCGGCGCGGTTTGCAAGTCGCAGGGCTAACGGCTCTTTGGCTGCGCTGCGCGCGTACCTGGATGAAAGATGAGGGGGATGACATGCCCAAAACCATGTCAGTACTTGATAAGTCATTGAAGGATGCTGGCAGCATAGCTCGCCGCCTATTTTAGGGTAGGATTTCATCCAAATTGAGAGAGCGGCGGATCGCTTCGCGCTCGTCTGGGTCGGTTAAATAAAGCAGGATTTCCCAGAAAGCGGCAATCGCATTGGGTCCTGCTTTTCTATACGCTTGCATGATGCGTTCATGCTGGCAGTTTTCTATTTCATCCAGCAGGTCTTGCCCGTCATTAGTAAGGTGCAGGTGTTTTTGCCGCCTGTCGTTGCGGCCTTGGCGCTGCTCTAGCAGTCCAGCCTGACTGAGCTGTTTCAGCGTCCGGTGCAGGCTTTGCTTTGTGACTTTTAGCGTCGTGATCAGCTCTCCTACCGTCATGGCAGGGTTTCGGCCTATGATCTGCAGCGCGCGGTGATCAGCTGCGCCGAGGTCAGCGTCTTCTAAAATATTTGCGCCAAGGCGGCTAAAGTCGCGGTGCGCGTAAAACATCAAATCAGCCGCGCGGCGCAGCTCTTCTGGCCGCAAAAACAAGGTGGGGTTGATGGCTTTTCGATCCGTCACATTGACAGTTTTGCCCCACAGCATTAGGTGTGCCAAGCTTTTTCACGGCCTATGAGCCAGAAGGATGGTAAGACATGAGCACGCCTAGTTTCGATGATCGCGACGGCCTGATTTGGATGGATGGCGAGCTCATCCCCTGGCGCGAGTCAAAAGTGCATGTGCTGACCCATGCGATGCACTATGGAAGCGCGGTTTTCGAAGGCCAGCGCGCCTATGATGGCGAGGTGTTTAAGCTCGAAGAGCATACAGCGCGGCTCTTCAATAGCGCCCGGTTGCTCGATTATGAAATCCCTTGGCAGGAAGACCAGATCAACCAAGCGTGCCGTGATGTTCTTAAGGCCAACAAGCTGACCAACGCTTATATGCGGCCCATTGCGTGGCGGGGCTCTGAGCAAATGGGTGTGTCTGCGCAGGCGACCAAAATCCATGTTGGTATTGCGAGTTGGCCTTGGCCCAGCTACTTCACGCCGGAAGCACGGCTGAAGGGCCTTAAGGTTTGCGTTTCAAAATGGAAACGTCCAAGCCCTGAAACATCGCCCGCGCTATCGAAAGCAGCCGGACTTTACATGATTTGTACAATGTCCAAACACACAGCTGAAAATAGTGGCTATGACGATGCCATGATGTTTGATTGGCAGGGCCGGATTGCAGAACTCACAGGGGCCAATGTTTTCTTCGTCAAAGGTGATGAAATTCACACGCCGATTGCGGATTGTTTTCTAGATGGCATCACCCGCCGCACTGCCATGGACCTTGCGCGTGATCGCGGCTTTAAAATTGTCGAACGCCGCATTATGCCAGACGAAATGGAAGGCTTTGAACAGGCTTTTTGCACCGGCACAGCGGCTGAAGTCACGCCCATGAGCCAAATCGGCGACTATAATTTTGAAGTCGGCGCGATTTGCAAGCAGCTGATGGAAGACTACGACAATCTGGTCCATCGCCGCCCGCTCAGCTAGGCGCTCATCATCGCTTCGGCTATTTTTTTAGCGGTGACATAGTCTGCTTTACCATTGGGCTGGCGCGGAATAGCGTCGACTTGAAGATAGTTTTTTGGCGCTTTGTATGCCGCCAGGGTCTTTTTAACATGCTGGCTCAGGTCTGCGTCGGGGACGGGCTGTGAGACGTGGACCAGGGCCGTGACCGCTTGCCCCCATTTCTCATCGGCTGTTCCGATAACCAGGGTATCTTCGATTGACGCATGCGTTTTCAGCGCCTCTTCTACTTCTTCCGGGAAAATTTTCTCTCCGCCTGAATTAATGCACTGGTTTCCCCGCCCGAGCAGGGTCAGCATGCCCTCTGCATCTGCTGTGGCCCAGTCGCCAGGCATGGAGTAGCGCACGCCGTCAATCACTGGGAATGTTTTGGCTGTCTTTGCCTCGTCTTTATAATAACCGATGGGGATTGTGCCGGCGCGGCCTACCAAACCGCGTTCAGCTGAGCCAGCAGGAATTTCTTTTAAGTCCTCAGTAAACAGCTTGGTTTTGGGCCCAAGTTTAAACTTCGCCGTTGTTTGTGTGCCCTTCGCTGTGGTGATCGAGGTGCCCAGCCCAATCCCTTCAGAAGACCCATAGGTATCGAGCAATATCATGTTCGGATTGTGTTTAAGCAGCCCTTCTTTGGTGCGGCTGGACCACATGGCGCCGGATGAAATAATCACCATCATGGATGACAGATCAAAGCGGCCAGGGTTCCCATCCAAAGCGTTTAAGATGGGCTTGGCAAAAGCATCGCCCACCATCAGCATCTGTGTTGCTTTATTCTCTTGAATGGACTGCAGCGTCTCCACGGGGTCAAAGCGGTCGCCGGCTAAGGTGATGATCGTGCCGCCCATACACAGAGTGTTGATAGATGTCATCATGCCGGCACCGTGCATGAAAGGGGCCAGCACCAGGAGGCGGCCCGTCCCATTGAGCGCTGCTACGTTGCTCAGATAGTCTTCCATGGATTGGGGGCGCGGCATGCCTGGTTGCTGCGCGCCGCCGCCCAGCCCATCCCATAAATTTTCATGTGGCCACATGACGCCTTTGGGCAGGCCCGTCGTGCCTCCGGTATAGACAAAGAGAAGGTCTTTGCTGGAGCGCTCATTGCCAAGGGGCGTGTCATCGCCATTGCAGAGGTCTTCATAGCTTTGCGCAAAATCATTGCGTTTCGTCTCGGAAAATATCTCCGCAAACAGCTTAACTTTCGTCAAGCGTGGCCGCAGTGCAGCGATGACTTCGGAAAATTCTTCTCCGTAAACAATGACTTCCGTGTCGGAATTGTCAAAGATGTAGAAGAGCTCATCGCCCGTATATCGAAAATTCACGTTCACATGGACCATGCGCGCTTTAAAGCTGGCCGCTAGCGCTTCCATGTAATCTGGCCGGTTGCGCATCATCATGGCGATTTTTGAGTTTGTGCAAGCGCCGCGCGCTAAAAATGCGCGCGCTAAGGCATTTGAACGCGAAGCAAACTCACGCCAGGTCCGTGTGCGCCCCGGATGAACCAACGCTTGCCGATCAGCAGGCACGTTCGCTGCTACGGCATCAAGCATATCGCCGAAATTCCAATTCACGCGCGCTCTCCCATGATGCATACAGAAGCAATATGGAGCGGCGGGCCTGAAACGCCTACCTCATGGCTTTGAGGGGCTTTTCGTTTGAACATCGAGATGATGAAAAATGCCTAGAAATCAGCCGAAGGTTTGCCTTCTGCATTGTATACCGTCGTTTCATCCGAAACCGCGAATTTGCGCGCTTCAGTGGCGAGAATGGTGAACTGGCCCATGTGCTGGAGCATGCCAATATACTCCGGCCCGGCAAAGTGCGCGCGAAGATGGTCTTGGCTTTCCCATTCTTCATAGACGTTGATGCGCTTTGGATTGTTCATATCCGCGCTCCAATCATAGCGCAGGCAGCCAGGCTGGCTAAGCGCACCATCAATCCATTTTTGCGCACTTTTCAAGGCTTCTTCCCGGGTTTCCGGGGCGACATCAATTTGCGCGCTGATCACGATCTTCATGGGCTAGCTCCAATACTGTTCTTTTAAGGTGCGCTTCATTAGCTTTCCATTGGCCAGGCGCGGTAGCGCCTCGACAAAGTCCACGCTGCGCGGGCATTTCAGGTGCGCAATCTTGCTTCTGGCATAGGCTATGATGTCTGCCGCTTTTTCATCGCTTGCGTCAGCTGGCTTTTTTAGTTGGACGATGGCCTTGACCTCTTCTCCAAAGTCCGAATTGGGTACGCCAATGACAGCCACGTCGGCAATATCTGGATGGACGGCCAGACAGTTTTCTACCTCTTGGGGGTATATGTTGACGCCGCCAGAGATGATTGTGTGGCTTTTGCGGTCCGTAAGGTAGAGATACCCCTCGTCATCAAGGTATCCAATGTCCCCAAGGGTTGACCAGCCTTTTGGATGGAAGGCCTCGCGCGTCTTGTCTGGGGCATTGTAATATTCAAACGGCGCGCCGCCTTCAAAATAAACAAGGCCTTGTTTGCCTGTGGGCTGAGGTTCGAGCGTTTCGGGCTCTAAGATATGGATGGGGCCGAGAACCGGTTTGCCGACGCTGCCTTTATGTGCTGTCCATTCGCTGGGCGAGATCATGCAAAAACCGTTGCCTTCAGAGCCAGCGTAATACTCATAAATGACCGGTCCCCACCAGTCCATCATGGCGTCTTTGATTGGGACGGGGCAGGGCGCGGCTGCATGGATGGCATAGCGCATGGATGAGACGTCATAGCGCGCCCGCACGTCCGCTGGTAGGTTGAGCATGCGGCTGAAATGTGTCGGTACGAACATGCCGCGATTGATTTTGTGTCGCTCAATCAAGGCTAGCGCCTGCTCAGGCTCAAATGCTTCCATGATCACAGCCGTTCCGCCTTGGCGGATTGCCGACATCGCGTAGTTGAGCGGGGCAGAGTGGTACAGCGGACCTGGGCTGAGGTATTGGACGTCTTCGCCGAAATTGTAAAAGCGCCGCGCGAGCTGATCAACGATGGAGAACGTTCCTAGTGGGTGTTTCGCAAGTGGCCGTTTTATGCCTTTGGGCTTTCCAGTTGTGCCCGATGAATACAGCATTGGGCTGCCCTCTGTCTCATCAGCAATGGGCGTTGCTGGCATGAGTTGAAGGCTATCCTCCAGATTTTGAAAGTCTGGCACTGTTCCAGACGCCAAGAACGATTTGGCAGTATGCAGCTGCGGCTTCATCGCGGTGGCTATGGCATCCAGCGCTTGCGACGCAATGAATACGTCGGCCCCGCAATCATTGACTACATAGGCGGCCTCATCAGGCTTTAAGTGCCAATTGATCGGCGTATAGTACAAACCCGAGCGCTGGGCGGCCCATGTGACAGCCAGGTACAGCGCACAATTCTCCATCATGACGGCAAGATGGCTGCCAGGCGTGCACCCGGCGCGGCGCAGCAAATGCGCGATTTTGTTAGAGAGTGCTTCCAGCTCCGCAAATGTAGCGAGAGCGCCTGTTTGGCCCATAATAATCGCTGGCTTGTTAGGCATCGCAGCCGCATGGACGCCGGGATGCAGCAGCGGAAACTCACTCATCGCGTTGCAATACTTTCAAATCTGTTCGGTTGATCGACCTGACCTATTCATCTTCATCGCTCGACGCGGATGCAACAGCGAATATGTATAGCCAGGCAGAGAGCAAGCGGAGATTACAATTCATGTCCATCACCCTTTATCATGTCCCTGGATCACGGTCGGTTCGGACGCTTTGGCTGCTGAGGGAGATGGGGGTGGATTTCCAACTTGAAGAACTCGCCTTCACCTTAGATGCACTCCGCTCGCCTGATTATCTTAAAATACACCCCCTGGGCCGGGTGCCGTGCTTGCAGGACGGGGCGACAACGATCTTCGAATCAGGCGCGATTGCCGAATATTTGTGCGAGACACAGGACAGTGACTTGATGCGCGGGCCAGGAGACCCTGAACGAGCCCAGTGGCTACAGTGGCTCCACTTTGCTGAAACCATGGCGGTTCATGGCGCCTCTCTCGTTCAGCAAGTGGTATTCATCCCCAAAGAAAATCGCTCTCAGGCTGTCAAAGAGATTGAGCAGCGCCGCCTTGGCCAAACACTCCGCGTGCTGAACAAGCATTTAGAGGGGCGCGATTATATTTTGCCCAGCGGTTTTTCAGCCGTCGATACCAACATTGGGTATTCGGTCCAACTTGCCAAAGGTTTCATTCCAATTGAGAAGTGGGAGAATGTTGTGTCCTACCGCGAGCGCGTCATCGCTCGCCCGGCCGCCCGGCAGAGCTTTCCGGCCAATATGCTGACCTAGCGGGAGCTGTGTTTCAGACGTCGTCTTCAGCACGCTTAGTGTAACTGGAATTCGTCAGATATAGCGCGTAGCTCTTGGGGCGCAATCATTTGCCGTGTGGCCACGGTGACCTTGTGCAATTCGCCATCGATATTGGTTTCCCAAAAGTCTAAAAACTTGTTCAGCCTTGGAAACTTCGGCGCTAAATCAAGCGTTTGCCAAATGAAGCTCTGCAAAATACCGGGGTGGTCCGGCAAATGATACAAAATGTCGATAGTGGCCATGCGGTAGCCCATTAACCGCAATTCCATCTCTGAGCGTTCGTCGGTGGTGGCGTCTTGCTCCAACATAGTTTTCCCTCCAGAAAATCAGCGCAACAGGTCCTTATTTCTTTTCATTCTCCCTCAGGACGCAAGCATGCTGGCAAATGCTTGCATTTAAGTAAAGGTCTGAAATTGCTCGATTTTTTTGGCACTCGACAAGGGAGAGTGCTAACGGGTTGACAATAGAGGTATGCAAGCGGATGCAAAGTCGCAATGAAGCCCAAATACAGATAATCAATTTCGCTTTATCGCATAAGGACCGTGCGCGATTGATGTGCGCCAATGCCACTTTTATTCGGTTTTTTGGCTTTTGGGGGTATTGTTAACTATCGCGGATCTATGGTCTTTTCTTTCGGGTGGGAAGACGAAGGGGTGCTGCATGCTCGCTTTTACCTTTGGGCGATTGCGCAATGTATTTAGTGTCTGTCTGATCAGCGCCGCGCTGTGCGCGTGCGGCGGCGGTGAGGCGGCTCGCCAAAATGTTAAAGCGCGCAGCCAGCTGAGCATTTTAGACGCTTTAACGCCTATCGATGCGCCAGTAGAAGCGTCGCTTCCCGTCAGTCTTGTCGCTATTCGCGATGGCAAAGATGACCCTGAAACCTGGGTGACGGGGCGTGGTAAAGTGCCGGCAAACGCTATTAAGCGCCCGCTACGTGTTGCCTCTGTTTCAAAACTGGCGGTGGCGATTGTCGCCATGTCATTGGTGGAAGATGAACTGCTGGATTTGGACCAAGACGTATCGACTATTTTAGGCTGGACACTGCGCCATCCGCTCCATCCAGACGCAGCCATCACGCCGCGATTGCTGCTGAGCCATCAATCCGGGCTAACGGACGGGGCGGAATACCAAGCCGATTTGCCAGCATCCTTAGAGCTGTTGATGACGGACGAGCGATTTTTTGAGCTGCCTTACGCGCCGGGTACATACTTCAAGTACGCAAACATCAACTACGGTGTCTTAGCGACGGTTATGGAAGCCGTCAGTGACACGCGCTTTGATGTGTTGATGCAAGAGCGTCTCTTTGAGCCCGCGGGCCTGGATGTTGGCTTCAACTGGCACGGCGTGTCCCTGTCGCGGCAAGCGCAGGCCATCCCCTTGGGCCGCTATGGCACATTGCGCACAATTGCCGCCGCAGCGAACGAAGAGGGGGCTGACAGCCTTCCTGATTCTGTCGTAATCACGATTGATGGTGAGCCAGTTGGTCCGAGCCCGGCGCGGCGCGCGCTGGACAGTTACATTCCCGGCACCAATGCGACCGTCTTCTCCCCGCAAGGCGGTATGCGCGCCTCGCTGCTTGATTTGGTGACGCTGGGCGAAATTTTCATCACGAACGGAAAGATCAATGGCGCTCGCATCCTAAAGAGCCGCACCATGAACGCCATGGTGGAAGAGCAATGGCGTTACAGCGAAGATGAGGACAATGGCGATAGCTATGACGGCCTTATGCGCGCGTTTGGCCTCGGCGTTCATATCTATGAGCCAAATGAGGCGTGTTTCCCCAGTCAGCGCGCGCGTTACTATGGGCATTTTGGGGAGGCCTATGGCTTGCTCGGCGGGCTTTTGGTTGACCCCAAAGGCGATGAAACAATTGCCTATCTGTTCCCCTACACGCCGGACGATGCAGCAGATCAAATCAGTGCATGCAGCGGTCTCTATATATGGGAGGAGCAGCTACTAAAAACTGCTCTGGCGCCAAAAGGCGACTAGCTTTTCATGGATTTGACTTTGACATAGCTACCAGGTGCGTCTTCAATCGCTGGAAATTTCTTCGTTTCGCCAGGGACGCGGGCTTTGACTTTTTTGCCGGAGCGGCGGCTCAGCCAGCGCTCCCAGTCTTCCCACCAAGAGCCTGGATGCTCCTTGGCCGTTTCCATCCAAGCGTCGAGATCGGCCGCCTTTTTCTTGGTGCTTGTCCAATGCATGTATTTTTTCGCCGCTGGCGGATTGACGACGCCTGCAATATGGCCAGACCCCGCCAAGACGAAGCGCATGTTGCCTGAGAAGGTGTGCAGCATTTTAAAAACCGACCGTGCAGGGGCGATGTGATCATCTTTGCCAGCTTGTATATACATGTCGGTTTTGACGCTGCGCAAATCGATTGGCACGCCATCCAGAACAATTTCACCAGGACGAATTAACTTATTATCCTGGTACATATTGCGCAGGTAGAATTGATGCATCGCTTGCGGCAATCGCGTGGCGTCTGAATTCCAATACAACAGATCGAAGGGGAAGGGGTCTTTCCCGAGAAGGTAATTATTGACCACAAATGACCAAATAAGATCATTAGAGCGCAGCATGTTAAAGGTCTGGGCCATGTTTTGGCCGTCGAGATACCCTTTTTCTTCCATAATCGAATTTATATTTTCAATTTGCTCTTCATCTACAAAAACAAGCAATTCGCCCGCTTCTTCAAAGTCGACTTGTGCGGTAAAGAATGTCGCGGCGTTGACTTCCTTTTCGCGGCCTTTGTCGGTGAGATAGGCTAGCGTTGAGGAAAGGAGTGTACCTGCAATGCAGTATCCGACAGCATTCACGCTGTCCGTTCCGCATATCTCTCTAGCCGCTCGCATCGCTTCCAGCGCGCCTTCCGTCATATAAGTCTCGAAAGAGACATCGCGGTAGTCGCCATCAGGGTTGACCCAGGAGACACAAAAGACCGTAAAGCCTTTGTCCACAAGCCATTTGATCATGCTCTTCTGCGCCGTCAGATCCAAAATGTAGAATTTGTTGATCCACGGCGGCAAAAACAGCAGTGGTTTTTCATAAACTTGCTGCGTCGTCGGCGCATATTGTAGTAGCTGAAGCATCCGGTTTTGAAAGACCACCTTACCTGGCGTAATGGCGACATTTCCGCCCACTTCAAAGGCGCTTTCATCGGTCATGCGGGTGGCGAGCTTGCCTTCCCCGCGTTCAAAATCGACGATGATGTTTTCCAGGCCGCGCATCAGGTTTTCGCCGCGTTCTTCCAGCGTCGTGCGCAAGACTTCTGGATTGGTCATCACGAAGTTCGATGGACTCATAGCATCCACAAACTGCTTGATGGCGAAATCGACTTTGGCCCTTTCTTTGCCACTAAGCCCTTCGATGTCGGACACTGTTTGGACAATATTGTTGGCGGTCAGCAGGTAGCCTTGGCGCAGAAAATCGAACACAATGTTATCGCGCCATTCCGGGTCTTTAAACCGCCGGTCGCCTTTGGGTTCAGAGACGAGCGGTTCGGGCTCATCGCCAAGCATGCGCAAGGTCGCATTCTGCCAAAGCCGCATATAGTCCTGCCAAAGCGAGAATTGGCTTTCGACGAGCTTTGATGGATCGGACCACATGAGTGCTGACATTTCCATCAGCGAGGGGCCTAGGTTCATGGGGTCGGGATTGATATTGGCCGGTTGGCGGCTCATAAAATCGGCGATCATGTCCTGGGAGCGTTTTGCCAAGGACGCCATATGCTCCGCCATTTCCTCAGACACCTGTAGTGGCTCGTTTTTTTGCCCGCTCATGCGCACCCTTCCAGCGAATTTTATTGCATTCTTTGCAAGTTAGGGCCTTTAACACTGTTTTCACCCTGACATAAAAGACTAGGGCATACACGGGGTCTGAGTTTCGAGCGCAAAATATGCCGTATTCTCGTCTCGCTTTCCCCCATATCACGGATTATAAGCCCCTCATATCGTCTCTATCAAAGTACTAAAGCCGCCATGTCGCAAGATTTCTACCGCATTAAACGATTGCCGCCATACCTGTTTGCTGAAGTGAATGCACTGAAGGCGGAGGCCCGGGCTCGCGGGGACGACATCATTGATTTTGGGATGGGCAATCCTGACTTGCCGACCCCGCAGCACATCATTGACAAAATGATTGAAGCGATTGCTGATCCCAAGACCCATCGCTATTCGCAATCGCGCGGCATTCCAGGATTGCGCAAGGCGATGGCGGCCTATTATGACCGCCGCTTTGGTGTCGAGATCGACCCTGAGCGCGAGGCAATCGTCACCATCGGGTCCAAAGAAGGTCTCGCCAATTTAGCGCAGGCCATTTCTGCGCCAGGCGATGTGATTATTTCGCCTAACCCCAGCTATCCCATTCATCCTTATGGATTTATGATTGCGGGCGCTACGATCCGGCATATGCCGATTGGCCCAGAGCACGATTATTTGGCCGATCTGGACCGCGCCGTGCAGCATTCCGTACCAAAGCCTGTTGCCGTTATTGTGAATTTTCCCTCCAACCCAACAGCGCAAGTTGTTGATTTGTCTTTTTATGAAGCATTGGTCGATTTCGCGAAATCGCGCGGCATCTATATTTTGTCTGACTTGGCTTATTCGGAAATCTACTTTGACGAAGATAAGCCGCCACCGTCCATCTTAGAGGTGCCAGGCGCGAAAGATGTGGCGGTGGAATTCACCTCCATGTCCAAGACCTATTCCATGCCAGGCTGGCGTATTGGCTTTGCGGCCGGCAATCAAAGGCTGATAGGCGCTTTAACGCGCGTAAAAAGTTATCTTGATTATGGCGCATTTACACCCATCCAGGTGGCCGCGACAGCAGCGCTCAATGGCCCGCAGGACTGTGTTGCAGAAGCACGCGCGATTTATAAGGCTCGCCGGGACGTCTTGGTGGAGAGCTTTGGCCGGGCTGGCTGGGAGGTGCCGCCGCCTGCGGCGACTATGTTTGCCTGGGCCAAATTGCCTGAAAAATACCAGCATCTCGGTTCTATGGGCTTTTCGAAATTGTTGCTTCAAGAAGCTGGCGTTGCCGTAGCGCCTGGCATCGGCTTTGGCGAATACGGTGAGGGCCATGTTCGCATTGCTTTGGTTGAAAACGAACACCGCATTCGCCAGGCGGCACGCAATCTTAAACGCCTTTTTAGCCAGTCTGAACCGGCGCCATCGAAAGCACTATAGCGTATGACGAAGCCACTGAAGATTGGGATTGCGGGGCTTGGCACTGTCGGCGTCGGCACGGTGAAAATACTCACTGAGCAAGCTGAGATGGTCGCAGCACGTGCTGGCCGCCCGATTGATATTACCCATGTGAGCGCCCGGACCCGTAGCAAGGATCGCGGCATTGATCTGAGCAACTATGAATGGGTGGACGACCCAGTGTCTCTCGCTGGCGCGCCTGTAGACGTTGTGGTTGAACTCATGGGCGGGTCTGATGGTCCAGCCTTAGTCCTCAGCCAAAAGAGCTTAGAGGCTGGCCGGCATATTGTGACCGCCAATAAAGCCATGATCGCCCATCATGGGGCATCGCTTGCGCAGGTGTCTGAAACAGCAGGCGCACAGCTACGGTTTGAAGCCGCCGTCGCAGGCGGCATTCCAGTGATTAAGGCCCTGATTGATGGCCTTGCCGCGAACACAGTTCAAAGCGTTCAAGGTATCTTGAACGGGACCTGCAACTATATTTTGACTGTTATGGACAAGGAAGGCGCAGACTTTGCTGAGGTGCTCGCTGACGCCCAACGCCTTGGCTATGCAGAAGCCGATCCAACCTTCGATATTGATGGGATCGATGCGGCACATAAACTTGCGATTTTAGCGTCTATCAGCTTTGGGACAGTGATTGATTTCAGCGCCGTCCATACAGATGGCATCCGCGCCGTATCGCCCACAGACTTGGAATATGCCCGCGAGCTTGGCTACCGGCTGAAACTTATTGGCCAGGCAAGCATGCGCGGTGGCGCCTTGGAGCAAAGGGTCGCGCCCACATTGGTGCCTGAAAGCCATCCTCTCGCCATGGTAGAAGACAGCTTTAATGCCGTCACGTTTGAAGGTGATCCGGTTGGCCGCGTTGTGCTCGAAGGGCGCGGCGCTGGCGAAGGGCCAACAGCCTCAGCTGTGGTGGCTGATTTGATTGACATTGCGCGCGGCTCAACAGTGCCGGCATTTGGCGTGCCGACCAAACACCTGCGCCTATGCGAAAGTGCGCCAGCCAACGCAAGCAGCAGCCGGTTTTATGTGCGGCTGACTGTGCGAGATGAGGTCGGTGTTGCTGCTAGCATCGCGCAGGTTATTCGTGATCTTGGGATCAGCATGGATAGCCTGCTTCAGCGTGGGCAGGCGGGGAAAGGCGAAGTGATGTTTGTGCTCACCACGCATCGCTGTAGCCACGAAACGCTGGGTGCTGCAGCACAAAAACTAGCTGCTCTGGACGTGGTGTTATCGCAGCCCGCCATCCTGCGTATTTACGATGATGACATATAAGGCTGGTACGACGCCGCTTTAAAGAAACGACGAACAAACCCGAAAAAGGAGAGTGCCGGCATGGCCCAAGCACCAACGAATTTGGACCGTATTTTTGTGCTGGAAATGGTCCGCGTGACTGAAGCCGCTGCCATCGCCTGCATGGATGAGATTGGGCAGGGCGATGAAAAAGCTGCTGATGCGGCGGCCGTGGAAGCCATGCGCGGCGCGCTCAATGATATTGAAATGGAAGGTACTGTTGTAATCGGTGAGGGCGAGCGTGATGAAGCGCCGATGCTCTTCATCGGCGAGAAAGTCGGCACAGGCAGCGGTCCAAAAGTCGATATCGCGCTTGACCCTCTCGAAGGGACAACGATCACAGCGAAGGCGGGGCCAAACGCGCTTGCCGTGCTGGCGATTTCAGAAGGCGGCTGCATGCTCAACGCGCCGGATGTCTATATGGATAAAATCGCCGTTGGCGGCGGCTTTCCAAAAGGGGTGATCGATCTCGATAACTCTGTCGCCGACAATGTGAAAGCAGTGGCCAAGGCGAAGGGATGCCCGCCTGAACAGATCATGACCTGTGTGCTTGACCGCCCGCGCCATGAAAAAATCATCAAAGAATTGCGCGCTATTGGCTGCGGTATTACGCTGATACCAGATGGAGACGTAGCCGGCGTGATCGCAACAACCAACCCCGATACAGGCATTGACCTTTACATGGGCTCTGGCGGTGCGCCTGAGGGTGTGTTGGCCGCAGCTGCCTTGCGCTGCACAGGTGGACAAATCCAGGGCCGACTGTTGTTTCGCAACGATGACGAACGCGGCCGCGCGCGCCGCTGGGGTATTGAAGATTTGGACCGCAAATATGATCTCGAGGACCTCGCGTCCGGCGATGTGATTTTTGCGGCCACTGGCGTGACAGACGGCTCCTTGCTGGAAGGGGTACATCGGCGCGGGGGCACAATCACCACTGAATCGGTCGTCATGCGCTCGGCGACGGGGACGGTCCGCTGGGTGAAAGGAGAGCATGGCAAGCGTTAGCCAAGCTGAGACACGTGATACCGCCCGAGACGCTTTTCTAGGCGTTGACCAGTCTTTGTCTGGCCAGCGCTGGGTGCTGGCACCGGCGCATGATGATCTTGCGGCCAGCCTGTCTCAAACCTATGGGATTTCGGAGATTGCCGGCCGCCTCTTGAGCGCGCGCGGAATAGACCTCCTTGAGGCTGATGCTTTTCTGCGCGGTACACTGCGCACGGCGATGCCCGACCCGTCGTGCCTGCGCGATATGGACGCGGCAAGCAAACGTCTTGCCGAAGCGATTAAGCAACGCGAGCCCATCACCGTATTTGGTGATTATGACGTTGATGGCGCGACCTCCGCCGCTTGCCTGCTGCGTTTTATAAACGGCGTGGGCGGGCAAGCAGACGCTTATATTCCCGACCGTATGACAGAAGGATACGGCCCGTCGCCCAAAGCGATGGAGACGTTAGCCTCGCGCGGTACGAAGCTCGTGATCACAGTTGATTGCGGTATTGGAGCGCATGAGGCTTTGTCAGCGGCGAAGGATGCTGGCCTTGAGGTTATTGTTTTAGATCATCACAAGGCAGATGCGCTGCTCCCGCCCAGTGTTGCCGCCGTTAATCCCAACCGGGACGACGATACGTCGGATCTGGGATCGCTGGCGGCTGTCGGGGTTGTCTTCTTAACCTTAGTTGCCGTGCAGCGACGCCTCAGAACGGATGGGTATTTCACAAAAGATCGCCCTGAATATCCGCTGCTGAACCTGCTCGATATGGTGGCGCTTGGCACGGTGTGTGACGTCGTGCCCCTTGTCGGCCTTAACCGCTTGTTTGTGCGCCAAGGCCTTAAGGTTATGGCCCAGCGGCAAAATATAGGCCTGCGGGCTCTGGCAGATGTGGCCAAGCTGGATGAGCGTCCTGATAGCGGGCATTTGGGCTTTGTGTTTGGCCCGCGGATCAACGCGGGTGGCAGGGTCGGCGAATCATCCCTTGGCACGCGGCTGCTCTCGACCGACGATCCAGCTTTGGCAGCAGATATTGCAGCTCGGCTTGATCACTATAACCAAGACCGGCGCGCACTGGAGGCGCAGGTCACGCAGGAGGCGCTCGCGCAGATTGGCGATCCAGGCGATGCGCCGCTGATTTTTGTGAGCGGTGCTGGCTGGCATCCGGGCGTTATCGGTATCGTTGCGAGCCGCCTGAAGGACAAGTTTCAACGCCCAGCCGTCGTCGTCGGATACGAAAACGGCGTGGGCAAAGGGTCGGGCCGGTCGATCAGCGGCGTGGACCTGGGCAATGCGGTTATTGATGCGCGGACTGCTGGTTTACTGGAGGCGGGCGGTGGGCATGCGATGGCAGCGGGCTTGACCGTTGCAGAAGAAAGCATTCCCGCACTGGCAGATCATTTGACATCACTGCTCCAAGCTTCGATTCGCAGCGCACGTTCAAACCGCGCGCTTACCGTCGATTGTTTGCTCAGCGTTGGCGGCGCGACGCCGGAGCTGATAGCGGATATCGACCAAATAGGCCCTTTTGGCGTTGGCAATCCATCGCCTAAAGTTGCTCTTGCTGCCGTTACAGTGGAGAAAGTCGATGTGGTTGGCGCAGACCATATCCGCATGTTTGTTCGCGATGATGCACGCAGTCGTCTCAAGGTCATGGCGTTTCGTGCAGCTGAAAGTGAAATGGGCGCGCGCTTGCTGGGCGGGATTGGTCAGCGTTTCCACATGACTGGACGCCTTAAGCGCGATGATTGGGGCAGCACCCCCAAAGCTGAGCTCCACTTAATAGACGCCGCGCCAGCGTCATAAGCACGCTGGACATCTATTGCGCCACTTTATCAGCGTAAGGTGCTTGACGTTCCCGTGGCTGGCTTGTACACCGCGCGCTTCAAACGTCGCGCTGGCCCCTTCGTCTAGCGGTCTAGGACGCTGCCCTTTCACGGCGGAAACACGGGTTCGAGTCCCGTAGGGGTCACCATCTTTTTAAGGCGCGTCTTTCCCGCCGCGATGAAACGCCTCATTGGCTTTAACTGCCAGGCACGCCACCCGTAGAAAATACATATTGCAGTGGAGACTGGCATGCTTAAGAGCTTTCCAAGCGGTTCAACCGCTGTTGTATTTGGTGCCGGTGGCGGCATCGGCCGCGCGTTTGCTGAGCTGCTGGCGGCTGATCCAGCGTTTTCAGCTGTAGTGGCATGCAGCCGGAGGCCATTGGACATGAGTAGCGCGAAGATACGCTCTGAGATAGTCGATATCCTCGATGAGAATTCCATCGCTTCTGTCGCCGCGACGTTAAAGCCGCTTGCCCCTCCGCTTGTCTTGATCGCAACCGGGATTTTGCATGAAGGGGCATCGCTGCAGCCTGAGAAAACCTGGCGCCATTTAACGCTGGAGAATATGCAGCAGGTCTTCGCGGTGAATACGATGGCGCCTGCTTTGATTATCAAGCATCTCCTGCCAATTCTGCCGCGCGAGGGCAAATCCGTGTTGGCAGCTCTATCGGCCCGGGTTGGCAGTATTTCCGATAATGGGATTGGTGGATGGTATAGCTACCGGGCCTCCAAAGCCGCGCTGAACATGATGCTGCGCACCGCGTCAATTGAGCATAGTCGGCGCTGGAAGGAAGGCGCAGTCATCGGCCTTCATCCGGGAACTGTCGACACGGACTTGTCCGAACCCTTTCAAGGCGCTGTGCCAGGCAAACAGCTGTTTACTGCGAAGCACTCGGCCACTGAGATGCTTGCAGTTGTGGACCGAATAGGGCCTGCTGACACCGGCCAGGTGTTTGACTATAGTGGCAAGGTGGTCGCGTTTTAGCAGGAGAATACCTGACCCATGGTGAGCGTATACATCCTGCCCGGTGCGATCGTCGCTATGCTGCTCTGGGAGCTAGTTTCTCCGCGGACTGGCGCGCGGCCAGAACGGGTGAAGCGTTGGCTCGCCAATGGCGCCTTAGGCATTGCCGCATATGTCCTGGGCCGAAGTCTTGTTGGCGCTGGCCTGGTTGGTCTGGCGCTTTGGAGTGAGCAGCGGGGCATTGGAATGCTGCATTTGGTTGATCTGCCTGTCTGGGTAGAAATGGCGCTTGCCATCGTCCTTTTAGATTTCGTGATTTGGGCGCAGCATGCTGCCTTCCATGCCATCCCTTTTTTGTGGCCCTTACATCGGGTGCATCACTGCGATGAGGCTCTTGACGTTTCGACAGCATGGCGCTTCCATCCAGGGGAAATCATACTGTCGCTTGGCGTGAAAGCTTTGGCCGTCATTGCAATTGGACCAAGTCCTTTGGCGATTGTCGCGTTCGCCTTGCTGCTGGCCATATCGGCCATGTTCAACCATGCTCATATTCGCTTGCCGGTCTGGCTTGATCGCAGTTTGTCACTCTTGATCGTTACGCCAGATGCGCACCGCGTGCATCACGGCTTGGAAAGCGGTTTTGATCGGACCAATTACGGCTTTTTCCTGAATCTTTGGGATAGGGCGGCCGGGTGCTATAAACGCCTGCCGCCAGCGCAAACGGATGCATTGACCTTAGGCTCTGAAGGATATGCACCTGACCAGTCACTAGCACGCTTGCTCACCCAGCCTTTTCGTGGACCTTCCCAAAGCTAAAGCGCCGTCCTCTCCCTTTTAGAGCACGTTTCACCCAATGAGAGCCATTTGATGCCGTCATAGAGCGCGTGGGGCAGGCGCGCGCTGCAGTGCGATCCGGGGCGCATCGGACAAAGCGTGCAACGCACCCCACGCGCTCTATGACGGCACCCGAAGGGCCAGTTTAGGTTTTCCGCTGGCTGCGTGGTGCACATTTTGTGATGCTATGGCATCACTGCAATGCCCCCTCCTGACCAGCAAAAAACCTAAATCTGGTCAAATGGCTCTCATTGGGTGAAACGTGCTCTAAGGCGTATGACTTGCCGAGAATTTCTGCTTTAAAGTGCAACGCAAACAATAAAGGGCTTGATCTCAACCTCAGATCATGACTTTACGTTTACGTAAAGGTAAAGAACGAAGAGCGAAGAGGACGACGACATGGCATTGCCCGACATATTGAATGGCTTGCGCATCCCGGTGGTAGGCGCGCCACTTTTTATTGTGTCCAATCCAAAACTTGTGATTGCGCAGTGTAAAGCGGGCGTCGTTGGCTCCTTCCCGGCGCTGAATGCCCGTCCGATCGAGATGTTAGAGGCTTGGCTGAAAGAGATCACTGAAGAGCTTGATCGCCATAACCAAGCCAATCCCGACAGCCCTGCTGCGCCATATGCTGTGAACCAGATCGTCCATAAATCAAACGCGCGATTGATGCACGATGTGGAGATGTGCGTGAAATACAAGGTGCCAATCACCATCACGTCTTTAGGCGCGCGCGAAGACCTGAACGAGGCCATGCACTCTGTGGGCGGCATTACTCTGCATGACATCATCAATAATCGTTTTGCAAAGAAAGCGATTGAAAAGGGCGCCGATGGTCTGATCGCCGTTGCTGCTGGCGCGGGCGGCCATGCGGGAGCGTTGAGCCCCTTTGCGCTGATCCAGGAAATCCGTGAATGGTTTGATGGGCCACTGCTTTTGTCTGGCTCCATTGCCACAGGCGATGCAGTGCTCGCGGCTCAAGCCATGGGCGCTGATCTCGCCTATATCGGTTCAGGCTTCATTGCGACGGACGAGGCCAATGCCGATCCGGCCTATAAACAGATGATCGTCGATAGTGCCGCCAAAGATATTGTCTATTCTAATTTGTTCACTGGCGTGCATGGCAATTATCTCAAGCCATCCATCTCGAACGCAGGCTTGGACCCAGATAACTTGCCTGAAAGCGATCCATCGAAAATGAACTTTGGTTCTGGCGGGGATCAAGACTCCAAAGCCTGGAAAGACATTTGGGGCTGCGGGCAGGGGATTGGCGCTATCAAGTCGATTGGCTCTGCAGGTAGTGTTGTGGAACGGCTTGCTGGCGAATATGCTGCTGCTAAAGCGCGTATTTGCGCGTAACGCCATGGCTTTTCTCGCAGATATCTTTGGTCTTGAAGGGCGCACTGCGCTGGTAACGGGCGGGGCTACTGGCATTGGCCGTATGGCTGCGGAGGCCTTGGTCCGCGCTGGCGCCAAAGTCTATATCGCGAGCCGTAAGCATGATGCCTGCGAAGCCGCTGCGCGCGAGCTAAGCGCTCATGGTGAAGCCGTTGGTCTAGGCGCTGACCTTTCGAGTGAGGAGGGCGTCAATGCCCTGGCGAAAGAGATCGGCGCGCGCGAAAGCAAACTCGATATCTTGATGAACAATGCTGGTAAGACCTGGGGCGCGGCCTATGGCGATTTTCCATGGAAAGCGTGGGACGGCGTCATGTCTGTTAATGTGAACGCTGTATTTGCGCTCACCCAGGCGCTGACCGAGCTGCTTGAAGCCGCTGCAACGCCTGAGCATCCAGCGCGCGTTATTAATGTCGGCTCCGTCGTGGGGACGCAGCCCATTGGCAACAGTGCCTATAGCTATGCTGCCTCGAAAGCGGCCGTGCACCATTTGACCAAAGTCCTCAGCAATGAGCTGGCCGCGCGTCATATCACCGTCAACGCCATTGCACCTGGGCCTTTTCCAAGCCGGATGATGGCGTTTGTCACAGACAATGAAGATGCATCGAAAATGGTGGCCAAAACGGTGCCGCTTGGCCGGCTTGGCCGTTTTGAGGATGTGGCAGGGGCGCTTTTGATGCTGTGTGGGCGCGGCGGGAGTTACATAACGGGCGCACTCGTTCCGCTGGATGGCGGAAGCCAGGCACAAGCGCCGTCCAGGATGTAGGAGCGCGGCTATGCCGAGTGTCAAACCAGAGACTTTGCAAGACTATATTGGCCAAGAGACAGGTTTGTCTGACTGGATTGAGGTTACGCAAAGCGATGTTGACGCCTTTGCCAACATAACGCGCGACCATCAGTTCATTCATGTTGATGTGGAAAAGGCCAAGGAAACCCCCTTTGGCGGCACGATTGCGCATGGATTTTTAACGCTGTCCTTGCTTTCTGGCTTTGCCGAAGGGACCACGCTTATCCTGGAAGGGGTGAAGATGGGCGTGAACTATGGGCTCGAAAAAGTACGCTTTCTGGCTCCTGTAAAAGTGGGCGCGCGGGTGCGCGGCCGTTTTGTTTTAGCGGATGCGAGTGAGCGCAGCCCTGGGGTTTATCAGACCGTCTATGATGCCAGGGTGGAAATTGAGGGGGAGACTAAGCCCGTCCTGTCTGCGCGGTGGATCGTTCTACAATACATTTAAATTACGAGACGTAAGGAAGAAAACGCATGTCAATTCTCTTTGATGACCGAGTCGCCATCGTCACTGGTGCAGGCAATGGCCTTGGGCGCCAGCATGCGCTTGCACTTGCAGCGCGCGGCGCGAAAGTTGTGGTCAATGATTTAGGTGGTGCGCGCGATGGCTCGGGCGCGTCGTCTGATGCTGCCAATGCTGTCGTCGAGGAGATACGCGCCGCTGGTGGCGCCGCGATGGCCAATGGCGCGAATGTGGCCGATTTTGAGCAAGTCGAAGCCATGGTCGCAGCGGCAAAAGAGGCTTGGGGCGGCGTTCATGTGCTCATAAACAATGCGGGCATCCTGCGCGATAAATCCTTTGTCAAAATGCCGATTGATGATTTTCGCGCCGTCGTTGAGGTCCATCTCATGGGCTCAGCCAATTGCACCAAAGCTGTATGGGAGACGATGCGCGCGCAGCAATATGGCCGCATCGTGATGACGACCTCTTCTACGGGCCTCTACGGCAATTTCGGCCAGTCTAACTATGGCGCAGCCAAGCTTGGTCTCGTCGGGCTCATGAACTCGCTTTATCTTGAGGGCGCGAAGTACAACATCAAAGTCAACACCATTTCTCCTGTTGCGGCGACGCGCATGACGGAAGACATCATGCCCCAGCCGGTTTTGGACCTGCTGGTGCCTGAAGCAGTGACGCCAGCAGTTCTGTATCTCGCCAGTGAAGAGGCGCCATCGAAAGTGACGCTGGCGGCTGGGGCAGGTGGCTACGCCCGGGCCAGAATATACGAAACCGGCGGCGTTTATCTGGCGGCAGAAGAGCGAACGCCTGAGAAGATCGCAGAGAGTTTCGACGCCATCTCCGATCCTGAGGGCCAGCAAGATTATGCCAATGGCGCAGGCCAGGGCAGCAATTTCCTCAGCAAAGCAGCCAAAGCCCTTGGCATCTCGTTAGGCTAGGGCCAAAGTCTGGTCAGTAATAAGGATAGGGCAAGGCTGATGGACGGCGAAGACAAACCAAATACGTTTTTACTGGTCGCGGTTTATCCGTATCGCGATTTCTACAAGTTTAAAGGGCGCGCTGCGCGCTCCACTTTTTGGCTTCATGTGGTGATGGCGTATATTTTTAGCTATGCCATCAGCGCCGCCTGCCTGCTGTTTCTATTCGATGCCAGCGCATTTGAAACGGCGGTTGTCTATGCCGATACAGACCCAGCGCTGATGCGTTCTGCGCTCAATGATTTTTTTGCGGCTATGGTGCCGACCATGGCGGCCTCAACCCTGGCCTTTATTGCGCTCCCCTCCATGCTGGTAAAGCGCATGCACGATAGTGGCCGGACTGGCTGGTGGGCAGCGCCATATCTTGCGGTGAGCGCGCTTGGGATTGGCGTTGCAATCCTCCTGCTCCCTAAGTTTTTCGGCGCTGTTTCCCAGCAAGATACCCAGGCGCTTGCTGACATGGTGGCACCATTCTTCGTATTCGGTGCGGCAAGCGCCGTGTCCTTTATCGTGGCTGTTGTGCTGGCTGTCTTTAAAGGACAAGAGGGAAGCAACCGCTTTGGCGAGCAACCATTTGCAGCCATTAACTAGTGGATTGGCTCAGACAAATGGCACCCATAGGATCCCAAAGTCCGGGGTCTCGGCAGGAGGCGGTTTGCAGGCGATGCGGTGCAT
>JBCCAR010000017.1:0-76525 GCA_039814715.1 Pseudomonadota bacterium | reverse complement strand
CTTTGCTACTTAATTAGACCCGTCATACCCCGACTTGATCGGGGTATCTATTTCTAAGCATACAGCTTGGGTTTTCCATGGATTGCCCGATCAAGTCGGCCAATGACGATAGAGGATTTGAACGGCAGCAAAGGGCTCTAAGCCGCCATATTATAGCGCGCCAGATGGGTTTTTGCGTCGCCAAACAGCGTTGCGATCATTTGTAAGCGCTTGTGATAATGGCTGATGATAAGCTCGTTGGTGACGCCCATGCCGCCATGAAACTGGATGCACTCATGGCCCACATGCAGAGATTTCTCGGCAATCAGGGCCTTTGTGCCAGCAACTGTTCTTAGCCAACTTTCGCGGTCAGAGCGGTCAGCGAGGGCGGCTTTGAGCACCATCGAGCGGCAGGCTTCCACGGCCATGTAGCAATCGCTCATGCGGTGCTGGATGACTTGGAACGAGCCGATGGGAACGCCGAATTGTTTGCGCTCTTTGACATAGTCAAGCGTTTGATCAAACATCGCCTGGAGGATACCGACTGCTTCAGCACACAGCGCAAAGGTAGCATCCGCTACCGCTGCTTCAAAAGCGGCAAAACCATCCCCTTCTATCCCGATCAGGGTTGCGGATGTTTCGCGGAAGGTAATTTCAGATGCCCAGTTGCCATCGGCGGTGCGATAACCTTGATAGTCCAGCCCATGAGCGCCCGCTTCAACATGAAACAGACTTAGCCCAGCCTCATCCATGCGCTCGCCGCCGGTGCGCGCTAGGACCAACAAATCTGCGCCGGCATCCCCATGAATAACCATCACCTTTTCGCCAGTGATCGAAAAGCCCTGATCGCAAGGGCTAGCAGCGGTCGTGATGTAGCTTAACGTGTAGCGGGACTTGCGCTCAGCGAAGGCGACGGCCATACGCTTGGCCCCGGTCCCGATCGCTTCGACAATCTCGGGCGCTAGGTTTAGCTGGTTGGCAATCGCGCCTGCAAATACCGCGCTTGCAAAAAAAGGTTCGGCCAGCAGGGCTGGGCCAAGCGCCTCGCAGGCCACCATCATGTCAATTGGGTTTGCGCCCAGGCCGCCCAACTCTTCGTTGAAGGGCAATAGCAATAGCCCCAGCTCGGCTAGCGTCGTGTAGTTTTCAGGTTCAAACCCGGCATCTTGTCCCAAATAAGCCAGGCGTTTATCGAGGTCATACCGGTCTTGCACAAAGCGCTCGATGCTCGCTTTTAACAGAGACTGTTCTTCCGACAGGTCAAAATTCATAGCAGGTGCGGTCTTCCCTATTCTTGTTGATCAGAAGGCTAAGCTGCCAGATCAAACCTGGCGACTGGCAAAGATGATGGTGGAGTGCTTGCGCGGCCATGCGTTCTGCGGCGCGGCGCGAACACCTTTAGCGCCCTGTACAAAGGTGTTCATAATTGGGTGCTTCTCTTTTGCTTGCTTGACCTTTTAGGCTGGAAAGCGCACACGCGGCCTTGCTACTATGCGGCACCTCAGCGCCATGTGCATTGAAGAAAGACTATATGATGACAGCCTTTAACCCCCTTCGCACCTTGCCGGAAATGGCAGGCTATAAGCCTGGCGACGTCCTTGTGATCTTTGGCGAGGTGTTTGGCCGCGGCTACGTAAATGGGCTTATTGATGCTGCGGAAGCTGCGGGCATGCATGTCGTTTACGGTACCGTTGGACGTCGGGGAGATGACGGCAATTTGCGGCCTCTCACAGATGAAGAACTGGTTGAAAAAGGCCACGGCCCCATCGTCAATGTCCCTTTAGAGGCCGGCTTTGATAAAGAGGACATGGGCGGTGGCAATACGCTGGTTGACGCACTGAACGGCGTTGGCAAAGACTGGCAGACCGCGACACTTGATTTTGATGCAATTGAACGCGCGCGCGTAAAAGGGGAAACGCGCTTTCGCGGCCAAGTCAGCGATTGGCTAGAAGCGCTTAAGCCGCACCTTCATGATGGTGCCAATGTACTCATTGCGCACACGATGGCCGGCGGCATTCCGGCTTCAAAACGTGTTTTGGCCGTGTCAAATCGCGTATTCAAAGGCACGGGCGATCGCCACCAATCTAGCCAAGAGTATTGGGAAAGCGCGATGGGCCAGGCCTGCGCTATCTCCTTTGAGGAAGTAACAGCGCAGACGCTGCGCCACCTCATTGAGCTCTCAGCGCGCCTGCGCGAGGACATCAAAAAAAGCGGCGGCAGCGTGAATATTGTGGCCTATGGCTATCATGGCACCGAGTGTATGATGGAAGGCGCCTATCGCTGGCAAACCTACGCGCCTTACCTCCAAGGGTTTGCAAAGCAGGCACTAGAAAAGGTGGCAGAAGAGGCGCAGGCCGCTGGAACGAGTGTTGGCGTGTTCAACGCGCCGGAAATTCTAACCAACTCCAGCGGGATTTTCGTTGGTGTTGAGCTGCCCCTATACCGCCTCATCTTGGCAATCGAACAAGAGGCGCCAGACCTGGCAGAGCAGGTTAAAGACATGTGCGCAGCGAAATTGAACGAAGGACGCGGCGGCCTCACCTCAATTCGTAAAATCCTACAGAACTTTCACCGCGCGCCAGAGGTGCAATATCTTGTAAAATTTGATGATTGGCCGCAGCATAATACGGCCGACCACATGACCATCATGATCAATTCAGCGTCGGAGTTGCGCGGTTTGCACAGCGATGGAAATGATTTGATCACTGGTGACCTTAGCCGGCTGGTGTTTGAAGCGTGTGGGCACATCATGCTGCATCAAAGCGATAAACTCGATGCGCCGGTGTATTGGCTCGGCCATGATATCGTCGCCAAAGCACTGGCGAATATCGGGATATCGGCCAGCACATAAGCTGCGACGAATGTGCACCCTGTGTAAAATACGGAGTGGTTCAAACCGCGCGATCGCATACACTTGCTTCAAATTGGATGAATTGGAGTGAACCATGGCCGACCGTGATCCTGATCCAAAGCGTTTTGGTGAGGCACGCTGCCCAGGCGTGAGTACTGATGACTTGCTGCGCAATGACACGCGCGATGTGCCAGATTTTATCAAAGAAGACAGCTGGGAATTCCTTGGCAGTGAGCCGCTTGATACAGCGCGCTACACGGACCCAAATTTCTTCGCGCAGGAAAAACAGAAAATGTGGCCCGCTATTTGGCAAATGGCTTGCCGTCAAGAAGAGCTGCCGAACCCCGGCGATACCGTAGTTTATGAGAATGTCGGCAAATCTTGGCTACTTGCGCGGCAGGAAGACGGGTCTGTGCGCGCCTTTGCCAATGTGTGTTTACACCGGGGCCGCAAATTGCGCACGGAAGGTGGACCGGCTCAAGAATTTGAATGCCCGTTTCATGGCTTTACCTGGGCAACTGATGGCAGTTTGAAGCGCGTCCCATGCCAATGGGATTTCCCGCATCTCGCCGAAAAAGACATGAGCCTTCCTGAGGCCAGCGTTGCCGAGTGGCAGGGTTTCGTGTTCATCAATGAGGATGGTAAGGCCCCGCCAATAGAAGAATACCTCCATCCGCTGGATCAGCACTTTAAAAGGTGGCGGCTAGAGGAATGCTATACAGCGCTCTGGGTTGGCAAAGTTATCCATGCCAATTGGAAAGTTGTGTCAGAAGCGTTTATGGAGGCCTGGCATTCTGTGGTCACACACCCACAGATTCTGCCCTTTACGGCAGATGCGAACTCTCGCTATTCCACTTGGGGCGACAACGTCAACCTGACCCTAACGCCATTTGGCGTGCTGTCGCCGCACCTGTATGAAGACGGCCATGACGAACAGTATATCGTTGATAGCTTTGCCCGCGGCTCTGGCCGCACGGCACAATCCAATGAAGGGATGAGCATTCCAGAAGGCCATACCGCGCGGACTTACATTGCAGAGCTCAACCGCCAGCAGTTTGTGGAAGCGCTCGGCTATGACGGCGCTGATCTGTCAGACAGTGAAATGGTGGACGCGTTTACCTACAACGTCTTCCCCAACTTCTCTCCTTGGGGCGGCTTTGCGCCAAATGTGGTGTACCGCTGGCGCCCATGGCCTGATCAAGGCTCCACCTTGATGGAAGTGCGTCTGCTTGGCCGCAAACCTAAAGATGGCCCGATGCCGGAAAGCGCTGAAATGCGCTTTTTGAGCGAAGACGAGCCTTGGGACACGGTCCAAGAATGGGGCCAGCTAGGCCATGTCTTTGATCAAGACATGATGAACCTGCCGTATGTTCAAGAAGGTTTAGAATCGTCCGCTAACGGGAAGGTCGAGCTCGCGAATTATCAAGAGAGCCGCATTCGTCAATTCCACCAAACAATGGATAAATATCTGGCGAGAGACTAACGGATTTAACGCCGCTTTTCAAAAACATAGGCCATCTTACCAGGTACTTCGAAAATCTGTGTCCCGTCTGGTAGGCGCCCACTTTCTTCGTAAGTGAGCGTGTCTTCTCGGATGGTGATAGTCGACGATAAAATCATATCGAGGCCGGATTGAGTGACGATCCGGCACGTCTCGGGAATGGACAATTGGTAGCCGCCCGAAATGGATACGACAGGCAGAGCGCAGGCATCACCATACGCGATGAGGTCATCTCGCGTTAAAGCGCTCAGGGCGGCCTCATTAGCCATATCCACGTCAGACTTAAAGCCATAGAAATACATCAAAGCTGCGGGCCCATCGAGCTGAAAAGCCCAAAATCTTTGACGGCTCATCTCGCCACCGGGCCCGCCTTTCCGCCACTCCAGGGCAACAACAGTGCCGGGAACGCTCGGCACATCCACCACTTTGAACTCGGCGTATTGCTGGTCAAACCAGGCGCGCGTGTCACCAATCTTCGGCTGAATTTTTAAGCTCTCGTCTGCCGCCTCATACTGCGCGGCATTGTCATATGCGCCGACCAGCAGTGATACTGGATCCAGATCATCAGGCTGCGGCGCCTCGCAGGACGCAAGCGCTGCTGCAAGAAGCAGTGACAAAAGCCTAATCACTGCCCGCCTCAAAGCCTTTTTGGATTGGTGAGGTGTTATAGATCACAATCTCCTTAAACAGACCGTCGTCGTTCACGTAGAAGAAATTACAGTTACGCATCATCGTCTCCTCCCCTTCATCATCAATCAGCTGCACCTTAAACCGGCTCACAATGCTCTGCGTTTCAGGATCGACGGTATTGATGAAATTGTGGAAATTCACCTTGGGAAAAGTACCCAGAAAGTCTTTGAAATGCGTGCGCAGCGGCGCCTTGCCATCGTAGCGGAATTTGGTTGCAGGAAACCACATCACGCAGTCTTCAGAAAAAGTGCCTAAAACCTGCTTAAGGTCATGATTGTTGCAACCAATAAAGTAACGCTGAATTGCAATATCGAGCAGTTCATCTCGTGATAACGCCATGGTTCCCTCCTTAAGTGACTGTACGCTGGCATAACCACGTGGCTAGAGCATACAAGCGCAGCGATCGGTGTGTCCGCAAAGCGGCTAGCTCAGCATATCAATCAAAGGACGGATATCGCTCATCGTGTCCATTGTCATTGCAGCAGCAATAAACGCATCGATATTACCCTCCCAGTCACCAGCGGCAAAGCAACGTGCCACTTTATCGCGCCGCTGGTGTTCGCTTAAAGCGTTATCAGGCGCGCCCAGCGAATGCTTGCAGGCTGTCTCTAAAACGCGTCCATCTTTTAGTTTTAATGTGCAGCGCTGCGGCCCGAGGGCATTGGGGTCGGTGTTGTCATCCAAGTGCAAGGTCACCTTCTGTGCAAGTGCCCTGATCGCCTCATCGCCAAACATCTCCGTGGTGAAAGCAAGCGGATTGACCTCGCCCGTTTGCAGCATCAATGGCGCCACGAATTCAAGACAGAGCCTGGCATAAGCAGGAGACATGATATCTGTCAGCGGCCTGCCGACTAAAGTCAAGATGAGCGGCGGCGCATAGACATCAAGAGCAGCAACATCCTCCGCAGCGAATTCATGTGCTGCTTGAAGATCATACAGCATCGTGAGCACCGCTTGCGTCGCACGGCCTGCTGGAAACGGCTTGTGCGCCATTTGCGTCATTTTCCATGGCGCACTGAGCGATGACAATGCGGCCTCAACATCGCCGCGTTCTTCAAATAGCGTGAAATAACCGAATTGGCCGCCGATAACGTCTATTGGCCCTGCCATGCCGGAGGCCGCCAAATCTGCGGCTTGATGCGCAGCGCGCGCTGCCTGCCCCACTTGCATGGCCAGCGCCATCGACCCTTCCCAATGCGCCTGCATGGTGCCCGATAACAGCGAATAAGCCAGGCCAAGTGTTTGGCGCGTTTGGTCGGCGTCATACCCACGCAATTTGGCAAGCGCCATGGCAGCCCCCATTTGTCCCGCTATGGCAGGTCGGAAAAATTTCGGCGCCGATTTCGAGCCCGCACCCATCAGCACAGCCGTTTCCACGCCCACACATAGCCCCAACAAGAACGCTTCGCCGGTCATACCGCTTTCATCCGCCTCAGCCAGCAACGCGCCCGTTGGGGCGCCAAGCGCGATAACGACAGAGTGTTCATGCAGGCCGTCCCATTCCAGCGCGTGCGCTTGATAGCCATTCACAAATGCAGCTGATGCAGGCGGCAGGGTAACGCCCGGACGCGCAATCACCCGCGCAGCATCGCCCCGGCCCCAGCGCTGAACTGCTTTCAAAGCTGCATCGGCCCCTTGATAGCCGCGCCCCGCAACACAGCAGGCAAGTGTATCCACGGCAAAGAGTGTGGCTTGCTTGACGGCGTCTTTCGGTAATGTGTCAAACTGCGCCTGCATCACAAAATCAATGAGTGCGTCGGTCTCATGCAGCGCGCGAATCCGCGTGCCTAAGGCCGCTTGAGGTGTATGCTTTAGATGGTCTTGGCTCATGGAACCCGCCCTGCGTTCAATCACCGCAGCACATTAGCGATAGCGGCCAACCTCTCGAGGGCAGATCACAATCTCCCCGCCTGCCGACTACGCCATAGAGATTAGTTGGTGTCTTGTAAGACACCCTTGTCCTTAAGCGCATCGATCACGGCCCGCTGCGCCCCGAGCGCTTCTTTACGCCCTTGCATCTTTCCATCCTTGAGACGGTTTGGTCCATAATGCTCTGCAGCGCTATAGCCAGGTCCAAAAGCATCCATAGGCAGACGCGATAACATATTGGCCATACCCGTATTTGTCCGCGCGCGGCGCAAACCGTCTAAATCAATTGTCGCCACAGCATTCATGCTCTCGCCGTAGCCAGCTTCACTCAGCACATGGCCGTGCCAGTCGACAATTTTCGACATCGCGTCCGTCGATGCTTCCGGCACCGGCGTACCGGTCATCCCGCCTGTATTAGCGCTGATTACATAAGCCATGTTCTCAATGGCGCGTGCACGCTTGGCGATATCTTTCAGCGTCAGCTGCGGAGAAGCGACTTCAGCAGTGGGATGCAGCAGCAGCTCCGCGCCTTTTAGGGCGTGCATGCGGGCAATCTCTGGGTAGAGAATTTCTTCAGACGCAATAGTGCCAAGCACGCCGATATCTGTCTTCGCAACGGGGAATATGGAGTCTAGCCCGTAGGCATCTATGTATTGATCCCAAACGTCATAAGGCGTGGGCGCGTATAAAGAGATCATACGGCGATAGCGCAATAAAATGTCGCCGCTTGGGCTAAAGATAACATTGGCCTGGAAGTAAAGATCAGGGAACGCCGGGTCTTTCTCGTAATGATTGCTGCAGAGGTAAACCCCGCGGCGCTGCGCCATAGCTCCCAGCTTCTCTATTGTAGCGCCATCTTTTGCGATCGCTGATTTCTCGCGCCATTCAGCGCGGCTTTCGCCAAGCGGGAACCCTGTCAGGACATATTCCGGTAGGACAACAAGCTTTAAATCATAGCCCGAGTAGCCCTTAAAAAAGGCTGACGCGACGGCGATCTGTTTGTCTATTCGCTTGATAGCCCGGCTCATGCGCAAACGCGCCTGTGCTTTGTCTCGATCCTGGTTGACCGCATCGCAGAGCGTTTGCAGTGCAAGGGCAGTGTAGCGATCGGGAGTTTTCGCAGCCACAACTTGTGCAGGAATAGCGGCCATAGCGGCGCTGCCAGCCAGCAACGTACGGCGAGAAACATGCATCTTTCAGCCCTTACACTGGATCAACACGGTGCGCTCCAAACCTGCATAGCGGTGAACCAGCGCGTGTCGATAGTCCGCGTTCGCCATCATAGCCAAAAAGTGCCGACGCTGCGGATATCGAACCATCAACACTTTGTCCCAATCCGTCTCTTTGCTGCCCGCCATACCGATGAACACCTGCTCGCATGGCCCATCATATAAGACTTGGGCTTGGCTGACATCACCAACAGCTACGACAAATGCATGTTGATAGCGTTTATAGGCGTCTACGCCGGTGCATGGCTGCATATCGACGTCGTCAGGATAGAGAGCGACTTTACGAAACTTGAGTAGGTTAAGCATCACCACCGGCGCGCTTTGATTCGCATCGCGCATGGCCCGCACTTGGTCTGCCGTTGGGTCAATGCTTGGATCAAGATTGGCGAACGTTGGTTGGGGCATGAGGGTGCTTTCTTCCGAGGTTGCACATTTAAAAAAGCCGCCGGGAGCATGTTGGTGCTCCCCAGCGGCTGCGATTGTATTCTGCTTTACGCGTTAGTCATCAAGAACGAAGGTGACCTTAAGCACAACGCGCCACTCTGAAATGCCGCCTTTGTTGCAAGTCACCTTAATATCTTGAACCCAGGCGCCCTGAACATTTTTCAGTGTTTTGTTCGCGCGCTTCACGCCTTTCTCCACGGCATCTTCTAAGCCTTTTTTGGATGAAGCGATAATTTCTGTTACGCGTGCTACCGACATAAAGTTCTCCTCTGCGGGTAAACCTGTAGCCACTCACTCGGCTACAGTAGAATGAGTTTGACCCGCAAGAGCTAGCGAGTCAAACTGTCGCACTAATTGAATCGTTTTTTCAGCGTAGCCTGAAAGCAGGCTTCGCGGACGTTTAACGAGCCAAGGCGAGCCCAAATGACGGACAAAAGCCAAGACGATATCGACGTATTACCAGCGCCGCTTCCTTCCATCAGGCACATGACCAAGGAAGACATCCTTGGCGCCTTGAAAGCAGGCGTGAAGGACTTCATGCGCGCGCCGCTCTATGGCTTGTTCTTTGGCGGCTTCTTTGCAATTGGCGGGTTCTTTTTGCTGTATATGCTAGCAAGCTACAAACAGCCCTGGTGGATAATGCCAATGGCGTTTGGCTTTCCTATTATAGGACCCTTCGCCGCCGTCGGTCTTTATGAGGTCAGCCGGAGACTGCGCGGCAATGAAACCCTATCGTGGGGCGGCGTGCTGTCAGCAGCCGTTAATGAGCGTAAGCGACAACTGCCGACCATGGCTTTCATCGTCATGTTCGTGTTTTGGATTTGGATGTATCAGGTCCGCACGCTTGTCGCGTTGTTCGCTGGCCTTAATCCATTTTCGACCGTACAGAGTTTCACAGATTTCTTGTTTGCATCGACCAATGGCTATGCATTTTTAGCTGTTGGAACCACAGTTGGTGCTTTTATGTCTCTGGCGCTCTATTCCATCACCGTGATTTCCATCCCCTTGCTCCTGGATCGGGAGATTGATTTCATGTCCGCTATCATTGTGAGCATCAAAACAGTGCTCGAGAGCCCAGTCGTCATGCTGAGCTGGGGCATCGTTGTCACGTTTTTGGCACTATTTGGTATGGCCACGGGCTTCTTGGGGCTTTTGATCGTATTCCCAATCCTAGGCCACGCAACTTGGCACCTCTATGAGCGCGCAGTGTTGCGTTAAAGGACGTTTTATAGGGTCTGATTGCTCTGTCCTACAACTTCTCGTGTGAACATTTGACGCCGCCGACAAACCCCATCATCCTAGCACGCAATTGCAAGGAGAATGGCATGCATCGCAGGTCGGTTAATCCAAGAACACTTTATGACGCAGGCCAATATGGCTTCGTTCACGCGACAAGATCGCAAGGAGGAACATATCTCCATTGTTCTGGCCAGGTCGCATTTAACAAAGACTCCCAAACGGTAGGCGCGAATGATCTTGCCGCGCAGGCGGCGCAAGCGTTTGACAACTTAAGAGCTGTCTTGGCCGACCAGGGCGCGGGGCCTGAAAATGTCGTCTCGCTGCGGACATATGTCACGAACTATGATGTCAGCAAGCTTGACATTGTGAGCGGCGCAATTGCTGATTTCTTTGGCGATGCGGAACCGAGCGCGCAGACCCTACTTGGCGTCCAAGCCCTCGCCCTGCCCGATTTGTTAATCGAGGTCGAAGCCGTCGCGGCGTTAGATGATTAGGGGCAATCATGACGGATACGACGATCTATAATCCCGCCAACAACGCGCATTATATGCGCCTCAAGCCGATCAAAGCCACGGTAGAAGTGCGCGCAGGTGGTTCCATCCTTGGGCGCAGCGATCGCGCGATACGACTTATTGAAGTGGGTAAGGACATCTATGATCCAGTCGTCTATCTGCCGCTCGAAGATACGACAGATGCGCTTCAATCCATGGGCGATAAATCCACGCACTGTCCGCTTAAAGGCAATGCGCACTATTTTTCTCTGTCCGGTGAAACACAGCCTGTGGCCTGGGTCTATGATGAGCCGCTGCCTTTTGCGAAGGCAATCGGGGGGTATGCAGCGTTCTACGCTGATAAAGTGACCCTCGTAGAAATCGGCCAAAATGACAGTACAGACCGCTAGCCCCTTTTTTTGCAATATGCGCATATCGCGCCCGGCCATGGGCAGCTAAACCAATTCACCAACGCGGTGAAAACAGAAAGACACTGACATGACGAAACGCTTGATCGGCAAAGGCGCAATAGTAACGGGGGGGTCGGGCGGCATCGGCGCTGCGATTGCTGAAAAGCTAGCCGCAGAAGGCGCGGACGTCATTGTCCATTACGGATCAAGCGCAGATGCGGCAGAGGCCGCCGTTGAGCGAATTAAAGCGGCTGGCGGAAAGGCTAGCGCAATGCAAGGCGATGTGCGCAGCGTAGAGGCCTTAACAGCCTTTTTAGGCGATGCGAGCGCAAAGCTTGATAGTTATGATATCTTAATCAACAACGCTGGCGTCGCCACGGCGGCACCGATTAAAGACGTGGTGGAAAAACAGTTTGATAAAGTCTTTTCGATCAACGTTAAGGCGGTACTGTTTGCCATGAAGCATGCCGCATATCATATGGCCGACAATGGACGCATTGTGAATATCGCCTCCTCCGTTACGGAGTTCAACAATGCTGGCCTTGGGATTTACGCGGCCTCTAAACATGCGGTCCGCGGTTTAACAGATGTCGCCGCCAAGGAACTCGGCGAGCGCGGTATCACAGTCAATGACCTCATGCCTGGCCCGGTGGAGCCTGGTATGTTTGAGACCGCGCCTAAAGAACACCGGGACTTTGCAATCAACTCATCACCCTTTAAGCGGCTTGGCACACCGCAAGATGTGGCAGATGCCTGCGCGTTTTTAGCCAGTGACGATAGCCGCTGGATTACAGGGCAGCATATTCTCTGCAATGGCGGGGCTTTGATTTAAGGAGAGGTTTTCATGCGGTTCCTTGCGATCGCTTTGTCGCTTTTAGTCTTCTCAGCTTGGGCGCAAGCACATGAACCCATAGTGTTCCATTCTGAAGAAGCCTACCGCGATGCGGGATACCCGTTTTCAGCTGCTGTCGAGGCGGATGGGCTAATCTTCCTATCTGGTACACTTGGAACGCTGCCAGGAACGACCAAACTCATTGAAGGCGGTATTAAAGCTGAAACACGCCAAACGATGGACAACATCAAAGCAACCTTGGCAACCATTGGCGCGGAGATGGACGATATCGTTAAATGCACCGCTATGCTGGCAGATATGGCTGAATGGCCAGCTTTCAACAGCGTCTATAAAACGTACTTCCAAGATAACTACCCCGCCCGCTCAGCCTTCGGCGCGTCTGGCCTCGCACTTGGCGCGCGCATTGAAATCGAGTGTATCGCGCAGCGCTGATCAGCTACCGCGGCCTTGCTGGTCGGTTTCTGCAAATAAAAAGGCCGCCGTCCAGGCAATCATGATCAGTCCAACCAGGGCTTCGACACCGACAAGCAGGCGCAGGCCCCCATTGGGGACGATGTCGCCGAAACCAAGCGATGAGTAGGTCGTAGATGAAAAATACAAATAGTCTTCGATACTGCCCTGAAAGGCTCCTGTAAGGGAGGCACCGGGAATGGCCCGGTCTAGCAGAAAAATAGCGCCCGCGAACAAAGCAATCTCAATGAGATGAGCAAGTAGAAGAAAAACGAGCGCACGCATCAGACCGTTCGCATTGCTGCGATATCCGCGCACCGTCAGACGATTAGAGACCAGTTGTACCGCAAACTTGTGGATGGCAATGCAGGCTGCTCCGCACGCCATAGGCGCGCCCCATTCAAGTCCAACCCAGATCATGCTGCATTCCCTTTGATACGGCTCTGCCACCGATATAGTGATACCACGCTCAAAGCACCGCGCAAGCAGCTGGCTATTTGTTTTCAGCGGCCTTCTTTTCTTCGAGGTACTGCAGGTAATGGGTGGTCTCAAAAATCATTTCCTCCCATTGGTTTTCTTTGAGAATATCAGGAACATATGTCTCAAACCCAGCGATCACGTGATCTGGCAACGCATCCAGACCAGATATTTTAGCGCCAAACCCACGAAGACTGGTGCCGCCAGGGCGCCCGCGCATGCGCATCCAAGGCGCCCACGGCACTTTATTTTGAATCTGTACATGCGCAGGTGCGGACATAATCTCGGGATTAGCAACATCTTCAACATTGGCTGACCAGGTCATGAAACTATTGAGATAGCTGACGGGGCTGCCTGAGGCCTCAATTGGATATTCGTCGGCTGTAAAGAAATTGGCGCCCTCGTCGATAGAGTGCGACGCAACAAACACCCGCTCTCCAATCACTTCAATCGGCACAAAGGTCGGCGCATACGCCATGGCAGTCACCTCGCCTGGTCGATATTCGCGCTGCACAGGGCCAAGCTGGAAATTAAAGATCTCAATGGTCTCACCGGTAAACGGATTATCCCATGTTTCAATGGGATTATCGCTGTCGAACTCAGTGAAGTAGGCCGCTTCAAACTTCGTCATAACGTATTCATCTTCACCGGTTTTTTCCCAGTGATCGATGAGCAAGTTATTCATAGTGAACATGGGCAAGAAATTGCCGTTGTGCGGATCGCCAAACACGTTGAGCCGCATAAATGTATAAACCGGTTCATTGGCGAGAGAACCAATCACTTTGATGCGCGTTTTAAATTGTTCAGACGGCGTTTTGAGCTGCAATTGAGAGGGTGCTTGCGCCAAGGCAGAGCCTTGAGAGGTCGCAACCGCTGCGCCCGTCCCGGCCAAGAGTGTCTTTAATCCGTGGCGGCGATCCATCATGTCGACTTTCCTTTAACTTCAGAAAACATGGTCAAACGGTACTCTAAATTTAGGCCTGCCATGAAACCCTGCCGGAATTGCCCGGCACGTGAACAAAGCTCAGCTCGTAACCCAGCGCGCAGCAAAAAAGCCAACGCTTGCTGTAAACGCGGTCACCGCGCCGCCCCAGCCTGTATCAAGGAAGGCGACGCTCACCTTGTAGCCTTTTAGCGTCGCTAAATTGGTCATATCGTATGTGCCATAAGCCAACAACCCTAAGGCAGCACCGCGCACAGCAGCATCAACCCAATTGCCTGAGGCCAAAGCCGGCGCAACGGCCAGAAACAAAATACCAGCGACGTACAAGACATAAAACCCGGCTGCAGGCGCTAGACTAATGGGGGAGCGCAGCATGTCACCCAACATATCGGTAAACAGCGGCTTCATAACGACTGTGAGCCACGCCCCGTCGATTATCAAAAAAGCGGCAACGGCAATAAGATAGATGATAGCCCACTGAGGCATACTGATCTGCGTGCTCATCTCTTATCTCTTCTCATCTCTGCGCGGCGCTTCGGGCTCAACGTCTATGATAACACCCTGGGCATCTTCTTTGATTTCCATATTTTCATGCCCTGGCGGACGACTTGGCCCAGCAACGAAAAACCGCCGCCAGATTGTGAATATCGCTGCGGCGATCACGACCAAAGCGACTAGCGTTAGAATGATGTAGAGGAGAAAAACCCCGGCAACAGCTGCGCCGATCAAGGATAAGATAGCAACGCCAATCGCAAGGATGCGCTGCCATAGAGTATACGAACCAGGTTGTAATCGAGGGTCCAAGGGAAATCTCCTGCGCGAATACGGCCTCTAATATACGCACAGGCTTAGAACGAGATGCAACGACAGACTAAAATAGTTCAGAACGCAGCCAGCTTTAGACAACGGCGTGGCTAGCTGATGGCCTGATATGCTGGGCTGGTCGCAGCAGCGACTGGAGAGCGTGGGGAAATGGGGTCAGACACATCAGCCAATGCATATCCGCCAAAGGCACCGATTGCGATAAGGGTCAAAATAGCTTTCATTTCATGTCTCCAAAGTAGCAGCATGGACGTAAGAGCAATTTCGAGGCCAAACCAAAAAACTGTTTAAAATCAAAGCATCTTCAAGGCCATCGAGCCCTTGAGCTGCCAAAATGTGCTCGGACCTGACACAGGTGACACATGCTTGATCTGTTTCGGGACAATTTCTTGCAGTGTCGCAATAGCCGCCTATATAGGCATCAACGCGCTGGGCCTCATACAGATACAATTGCACACCGCCGCAACAGGGAAAAACGCCGCAATGGATTATGTTCTGGTCGTTGTCGGCCTCCTCTTGCTTGTCTTTGCCGGGGACGCCATGGTGCGCGGCGCTGTTGCGGCAGCGCTGAAATTCGATATGTCGCCACTGCTGATCGGTGCCACCATCGTCGCCGTGGGCACAAGCGCGCCTGAACTCTTTGTTGGCGTTGATGCTGTTTTAAAAGGCGCACCGACACTGGCTCTCGGAAATGTTGTCGGCAGCAATATTGCCAATATTCTTTTAGCGCTTGGGCTTCCAGCGATAATTCTGCCCATATCAACGGCTGCAACTGGCATGGCGAGAACCACCATGGTCATGCTCGCTGCCACAGCCGTCGTCTTGATTGCTGGTATGACGGACGTCTACCGCTGGCCCACTGGGATTATCTTTCTCGTTCTTTTAGGCCTCTTCGTATCAGATTCCATCCGGTCTTCCCGCAAAAGCGCTTTACAAACCGACACTGCGCCTGGCGTTCTGGATGATGAGATTGATCTTGAAGATGCTCAGAAACTTGGCGGCCTGGCTACAGCTGCATTTCTCCTCGGCGGTCTCGTTGGTGTGATCGTCGGCGCTGATTTTTTGGTTCGCGGCGCGGTATCAATTGCTATGAAATTTGGTGTGTCTGAAGCAGTAATTGGCTTAACGCTTGTTGCGATTGGGACATCTCTTCCCGAACTAGCGACTGCCCTTATCGCTGCTTTTAAAGGGCATGGGGATGTCGCTATCGGCAATATTATCGGCTCCAATATCTTCAATTTGTTTGGCATCATTGGCGCCAGCGCCTTAGTGGGGGACATCCCTGTACCGGCGGACTTCTGGGCTTTTGACTTTTGGGTTATGGTTGCCGCCAGCTTGGTCCTCCTGCCATTCTGCGTGGCTAAAATTCCAATCGGGCGCATTGCGGGCTTCATCATGTTTTCCTGCTATTGCGCTTATATTTGGGCGACCGCGCAAGCCGCACTCGACCAAAAGCCGTTGCCCACCGGCATCGCCGTCAATCAAGCCAAAGCTGCAACGCTATGAGCAACAAAGCCGTCCTCATTACAGGTGCGAGCAAGCGTATCGGCCGCGCCGTTGCACTTGCCTGCGCGCGCGCCGGCTATCATGTCGCTATTCACTATAGCCGCTCTGGCAAGGAAGCAGCTACGCTGGCAAGCAGCCTTGAGGCCTTGGGCGTAAAAGCTATCTGTGTTCAAGCAGACTTATCCTTAGAAACTGAAACAAAATCCCTGATTGCAGCCGCATCGAGCGCGCTGGGTACGCCGATGACTGCGCTCGTCAACAATGCTTCCGTATTCCTGGAAGACGATTGGGATAGCGCAGAAAATGAAACCTTGTGGAACACGCATTTTGCCGTGAATCTGCGCGCGCCTTATATTTTGAGCCGCGCTCTGGCAAAACAAATACCGCCAGACCAGCAAGGCGCCATTGTGAATTTGGTTGACCAAAGGGTGTGGCGCCTTAACCCAACCTTCTTTTCCTATACGCTGTCAAAGTCAGCGTTTTGGACAATGACACGAACTCTAGCGCAAGCCCTAGCGCCCATGGTCAGGGTGAATGGTGTGGGGCCTGGGCCTGTCCTCCAGAGTATTCACCAAGACCAAGCCGTCTTCGCCCATGAGGCTGACAACACACCCTTAAGGCAATCGGTCGAGCCAGACGAAGTTGCGCAGGCGTGCCTATACCTGCTGACAGCTAAAAAAGTGACTGGTCAGATGATAGCTGTGGATAGCGGGCAGCACCTGAGCTGGCGTACACCAGATGTTGAAGGACCTTCTCTCTAGGCACCGCGCGTGATGCGAATTCTATAAGACCTTGGCGCAGAACAGTTTTTTAGAGTTATAAAAACGAGCTTTTTTGCACACCGCAAAAAACTGGCATTTGAAAGCTTCGATACACGAGATCAGTTTCTTTCGCGCTGCTCTGTGTTGTATATTGACAGGACTTTAATCTATACCTTTCAATATGATAGATGATTTGCCTATATTTTGACCACTGTTATGTGACAGCTGTGTTAACCTTGTAATACAAGGGGTGCAGGCTTTTCGTCCACAGAGTTTTCCACAGGAGTGTTGAAAAGAATCTCGCGCAGTTTGAGGAGCGCTAGAACGCCGTGATTCGCAGGTGCGCCATGCCGCAGATACACGCTCTTGCAGTCCCCCTTGGCGGCGCTTAAATTACAGCAATGACAGAAAAAGCTAGCCGCGCGAAACGTCCAGATGATGACCAAGACCGGCTTCCAACATCTGGCAAAGGCATTAGTAATGCGGCCGATTTAAAGGTCGGAATTGCCGCGATCAAAGCGACTGCGAGGAACTTGCCCGCCGGACCAGGTGTGTATCACATGGTCGACAAGGCCGGCGATGTTATCTACGTGGGTAAAGCGCGAAATCTCAAAGCGCGGGTGACAAGCTATACCCACCCGAACCGCTTAACCGCCCGCCTCATGCGAATGGTTGCTGAAACCCGCTCTATGCGGATCGTAACGACCCATACCGAGGCCGAAGCACTATTGCTTGAAGCCAACCTCATCAAGAAGCACCGCACACGCTTTAATGTGCTGCTGCGAGACGATAAGAGCTTTCCTTACATCCTTTTGCGGCAGGACACGCCTTGGCCTCAGCTCACCAAACATCGCGGCGCGCAGCGGCGAGAAGGACGCTATTACGGTCCTTTTGCGAGCGCGGGCGCTGTGGACCGCACGCTTAACAGCTTGCAGCGTGTGTTTTTGCTGCGCTCATGCCGCGACAGCGTGTTTAACAACCGCACACGACCTTGCCTCCTCTACCAAATCAAGCGCTGCAGCGCGCCTTGCGTGGGGCGCGTTGATAGAGAGGGCTATGCTGGCCTCGTGGAGGATGCGCAAAGCTTCTTAGAAGGCAAAAGTTCAGCGATCCAAAAGCGTCTCTCTGTAGAGATGCACAAGGCATCGGACAATATGGATTTCGAACGTGCCGCTGGCCTGCGCGACCGGCTGCGTGCGCTGGCGCATATTCAATCGCACCAAACGGTGCATACAGAAGGTATAGACGATGCGGACATCATCGCTCTGGCCCGCAAGGGCGGCGTAACCTGCATTCAGGTTTTCTTTTACCGTAACGGCCAAAACTGGGGCCACCGGGCCTTCTTTCCGCGCCACCAGAAAGATGATAGCGAACAAACAATTCTGTCGGCCTTCATCGCGCAGTTCTATGAAAATAAGAGCGCCCCTCAGGGCCTGTATGTAACGCATACGCTGCCCGACCAAGCCCTCATTGAAGAAGCTCTGAGCGCTAGATCAGAACGCAAGGTCCGGCTGTTCACGCCGCAACGCGGGGGCAAGAAAGACTTGCTCGACTCCGTTCTTAAAAACGCGCGAGACGCACTTGACCGCAGGCTTGCCGAAACAGGCACACAGGCAAAACTGCTGCGCGGGCTTGCCGACCTCTTCGAACTAGACGACGCGCCAAAACGCATTGAAGTCTACGATAACAGCCACATCATGGGTACCAATGCGGTTGGCGCAATGGTTGTGGCTGGGCCAGAGGGCTTCATGAAAAACGCATACCGTAAGTTCAACATCCGCTCACAAGAGCTCACGCCCGGCGATGACTTTGGCATGATGCGCGAAGTCATGACGCGCCGCTTTAGCCGAATGCTCAAAGAAGACCCAGACAACAAACACGGCAACTGGCCGGATTTGCTTTTGATTGATGGCGGTAAGGGACAGCTATCGAGCGTTATGTCGGTTCTTGACGATCTGGGGCTGTCGGAGGATATCCCTGTGGTCGCCATCTCGAAGGGCCCGGACCGCAATGCGGGGCGTGAAGAGTTTCACCGCCCTGGTAGGCCTTCCATGATGTTGGAGCCGGGTTCAGGAACGCTGTATTTTCTTCAGCGGCTACGCGATGAATCCCACCGTTTCGCCATTGGCAGCCACAAGGCGCGCCGCGCCAAATCCATGAAAACATCTAGTCTGGACGACGTTCAGGGTGTTGGGCCGAACCGCAAGCGTGCGCTGCTGAGCCATTTTGGGACTGCAAAGGCTGTCTCGCGCGCTGGGTTAAAAGACTTAGAAGCAGTCGATGGGATATCGAAAAAGGTCGCCCAGATCATTTATGATCACTATCATGCTGGCTAGACGTTTTCAGCAGTCATCGGCTATCTCCCCTCCCATGCTTTTTAATCTTCCAAACATTCTCACTTTATCGCGGATTGGCGCCGTACCGCTGATTGTTGGCGCGTTTTATTTCAATGATCCAGCGGCCAGCCTCACAGCCTTTGTCGTATTCTGCATTGCCGGAATCACCGACTTTTTTGATGGGTATTTGGCCCGCGCACAGGGCTTAACCTCAAAGCTCGGTCAGTTTTTAGACCCCATCGCAGATAAGCTCATGATTGCTGCCGTGATCATTATGCTCGTGGGTATTGGGCGTATTTCTGGCATCCATGTCATCGCAGCTGTCATCATCATGTGCAGGGAAATTCTTGTGTCTGGCCTGCGCGAGTTCCTAGCGCAATTGAAAGTCTCCGTTCCAGTCACGCAGCTTGCGAAATGGAAAACGACCCTGCAAATGATTGCTCTGGGTGCCCTCATACTCGAAGGTGCAGGGATTGACATACTGCCAGCCTTAGAAGTCGGCCTGCTGTCGCTATGGCTCGCCGCCGCACTCACGATCGTGACCGGTTATGACTATCTGCGCGCTGGCCTGCGCCACATGACTTAATCCGATAGCAAAGGGGCGCGTTCATGCCTGATACGACAGCTTATACTGTGTTATACTTTGCGTGGGTGCGTGAAGCTGCCGGCGTTGATGAAGAGCAAATTCACTTGGAGGCTGGTGCAACAGGAAATGATCTAAAAGCCCATCTCTTGAGTGCTTACCCAGGCCTAAGCGTGCGGCAAGACAAACTAAACTTGGCGATCAACCAAGAGCATGCGGATTGGGCAACAGTGTTGAAGCCAAGCGACGAGCTGGCTGTGTTTCCGCCCGTTACAGGAGGATAAGCTGTGTTCTCTGCGCGCGTGCAAGAGGCCGATTTCGACATCAAGGCGGAAACCGCAACACTGCTCCACGATGAAGCTGGTGTCGGCGCGGTAGTTACGTTTACCGGTATCGTAAGGCCCCTTGTGAATGGCAAACCGCTCAAAGCAATGACGCTTGAACACTATCCTGGTATGGCCCAGCAGCAACTCGGCGGTCTTCTGGATAAAGCGAGGGAGCAATGGCCGCTGGAAGCTGGCCTGATCATTCACCGTCATGGCCGCCTTTATCCCGGCGATAACATCGTGCTCGTCATGACCGGCTCAAAGCATCGCCATGCCGCTTTTGAAGCGGCCGAATTTCTAATGGACTGGCTTAAAACCAAAGCGCCCTTTTGGAAAAAAGAAGAACTTGCAGACCAAGAGGCCACGTGGGTCGACGAACGAGACTCTGATATTGCTTCTACTGACCGCTGGTCATGATGTTAATTGTCTTTAGAAACATAGGGGTTTTCGCCCCCGCGCATAAATACTCTTAACGTCACGCCGTCGAGATCAAACGCATCACGAAGATCATTGGTGAGATAGCGAACATAGGATTTCGGCACTGCATCTGGCCGATTGCAAAACACGGCAAAACTGGGCGGTCTAGCGGTCGTTTGGGTGGCATAGCGTATTTTCAATCGGCGCCCAGAAGGCGCCGGCGGCGGATTTTCGGCCACGGCAAATTGTAGCCAATCATTGAGTTTTGCTGTTGGGATACGTCTATTCCACTTGGTATAGACTTGCTCAACGGCTGGAGCGATGCGGTTAAGCCCCTGCCCGGTTGCAGCAGAAAAAGCAATGATGGGAACGTTGCGAATCTGGCTTAGGGACAAGCTTAGCTGATAGCGGATGTCTTCCATGAGCGCTTGGCGATTGTCCGCTAAGTCCCACTTATTGAGGCCGATAATGAGCCCCCGACCTTCTTGCGCCACCAGAGACGCCAAGCGTAAGTCTTGTTGTTCCGCGCCTAAAGTCGCATCGAGCAAAACCAGAACGATGTCGGCAAAGCGAATAGCGCGCAGACCATCACTGACAGACATTTTTTCAAGCTTCTGAGTGACCTTCGCCCGCTTTCGCATGCCGGCCGTATCAAACAGACGTACAGGCCGATCATGCATCAGCCAATCAATCGAGATGCTGTCGCGCGTGATGCCGGCTTCAGGGCCCGTGACCAAGCGGTCTTCGCCAATCATGCGATTGATCAGCGTAGATTTCCCTGCATTCGGCCTGCCAATGATAGCCAAATGAAGCGGCCGGTCTTCGGCTTGCTCTTCGTCTTCCTCAGCAACAGGAATATGAGACTGAATGGCATCGAAAAGGTCCGTCAGTCCCTCCCCGTGCTCAGCTGAGATTGCGACTGGATCGCCAAATCCCAAAGAATAAGCCTCAAAAAGCGCCGTCTGTGCGAGCCTGCCTTCTGCCTTGTTGGCAATCAAAGCGATTGGCCGCCCGGTGGTCCGAAGCCAGTCAGCAAAATAGCTGTCTAGCGGCATAAGGCCTGCGCGCGCATCAATAACGAACAGGACAAGATCAGAACTCTCAACGGCGGCTTTGGTCTGTGCCCGCATTCGCGACGACAGTGCGTGGGCTTCGTCCGTTTCAAGGCCAGCTGTATCGACAATGTTGAACTGCAGGTCCCCGATCTGCCCAACCGCTTCTCTGCGATCACGGGTTACGCCTGGCTGGTCATCCACCAAGGCAATGCGGCGGCCAACAAGGCGGTTGAACAAGGTGGACTTGCCTACATTTGGGCGGCCGATGATTGCTACAGTAAACATGACAGTGGTATCGCTAGAGGCGGAAGCTCTAGCGATACGCCGTTAAGCTGCCATCGTCTTGCAGCACATAAAGTGTCTCATTGGCAACCAGCGGCGATACGGAGATACCTGACCCAATTGAGCGGCCTGATAGGACATCGCCCGTGTAAGGGGACAGTGAGACTAGAAAACCGTTGGAAGACCCAATGATCAGCCGATCACCCGCCAAGATAGGACCAACCCAGTGGATCACATCTTCGCGGTCATCGGGATCGTCAAAGCGTTGCAGCTGGGTCACCCAGCGGACCTGGCCATTGCGGCGCAGAATGCAGACAAGCTGGGCTTCTTCGGTCACGGCGTAAATATAATCGCCGGCCACCCATGGGGTGGATAGACCGCCCACATTGGCTTCCCAAATGCGCCCGCCGGTTGAATAGTCGATAGCGACCATACGCCCCGAATGGCTAAGCGCGTAGACAGTGCCGCGATCAATCACAGCGCCGCCATCGATATCATTTAGGCTAGCCAAAGCTGTCAGACGGCCAGCGCGCGAGAGCGTGTCGGTCCAGGCGACGCGGCCATTTTCAACGCGCAGCGCGAACAGCTCGCCAGAGGAATAAGGCGCGACAACCACCCCTTCAGAAACAGAAGGACTCGCAGCACTCATCAAGCCTGCATTTTCGGCAATACCAACATGGCTCCAAAGCTCGATCCCATCCGTCGCATCCAGCGCGAGCAATTGGTTGTCATGGGTGACGACGAAGACACGGCCATCAGAATAGGACGGCGGCGCTCTGAAGGGTATGCCGACATCATAGCGCCAAAGTTCAACACCTGATTTAACTTCAAGCGCGCGCACAACGCCGTAGCCATTGTTCACATACAATCGGCCCCCGCCAATGGCGAGGCCGCCACCAAACGCCAGCGACTTATTCTCATCTTCGATTTCAAATTCATTGCGCCAAAACTGTGCGCCGGTTGTTGCATCTAGCGCAGTAACCGTGGCCTGGCTGTCCTGGGTATAAATAACGCCATCAACCACAACGGGACTAGACGTGATCTTGCGGTCGCGGTCGCCGCCTTTACCGACCTTTTTAGACCATTGTTTGCTGAGCACATCTCCAACGCTCAGATGGTACATCACCTTCTGCGAGTTGCCGCTCATTTGCGTCCAGTAAAGGTTGCGATATGGCGGGGGCAATAAGATACGTTGATCGGCAATTTCACTGGCCGCTTCAAGCCGATCATCAAAGGTCAAGACGGGAATGCGTTCCCCGGTCAACGGCGTTTCTGGCTCATCATCTGTGGTGCTAGAGCAAGCGGCGAGGACGCTCATAAGGAGGGCGCAGACGAAAAGCTTTCCCGCTTGGGTCATGGCGCATCCTCTTCCGCAGCGGCTGCGTCCGTGGCGGGCGCTTCAATCACCGCGCCTGTAACATCGGGCAGTGTGTCATCATCCAGCGCATCTAGCAGGGTCTGCGCTCTAGCACGCAGCGTGGTCGGCGCTTGTTCAGCTTGACGTATGCGGCGCAGAAAGGGCAGCGCTTGCTCAGTATTTCCTTCACGCAAATAGGCAGCTGCAACCAGCTCCTCCGCGCTATATTGAAACTCGCCGCCGCTGATTAGTGCGCTAAGAGACGCTTCAATTTCCTGCGCTGTGCGCTGATTATGCGTTAAGCTAACAGCAGTCAGTGTCGCTAAGGATTGAAAGCTTACAGGTACGCCTGCATCGGCAGCAATCGCCTCATACGCTTTCACCGCGGCATCAGTCTTGCCGTCTTTTTGCAAATACTGGGCGCGCGACAATGCAGAAAGCGCGCGGTACCCTGGGCTTGTTTTCCCAGCCAGCAACGCATCAAGCTCATCTAGGCCTTCTTGCTCGCGCTCGGCAAGAATAAGCTGCTGAGCAAGCATGAAGCGGGTTGCCTGCTCTTCAAGTGCGGTTTGCCGAGCGGTTTGGTAATAGGTGTAGCCGGCAACACCAAGGATAATTAGCCCCGCGGTGAGCAAGAGTAGCCAGCCATAACGGCGCCAAAACCCCAGCAGCTGATCGCGGCGGTAATCCTCATCAACTTCGCGTAAAAAATCAGACACGCCCGCGCGTCCCCCAAAATTAGTCCCAATCGCTGCCTGTGTTTAGCCGAACAGAGCGGTTTCACAAGGCCAAATCACCCTGTCAAAGCCTGCTAGTGGGACTTTGTGACGATTTAAAGCCCAAAATTACGCAATAACCGCGGTCGTTTACGCATCTTTACCGTTTTCTCGGCACTTTCCTAAAGGCGTTGCAGGAGTATTGCATTGTGAAACACCATCAGCCCGGCAGTATTGGCAGCCAGCGGGATGGAAACGTCTTGGTTGGGAAAAGCGCTTTGAAGATAGCAAACCTGTTCTTTTCCTGTCCGCAAACACGGCTGCTGTTTGCGCAGCTAAGAGCGTCCAGGGCATTTGAGACTATTTCCAAATAGGTGCCTTGCGTCTTGGGCGGACGCGCGCGGCATATAGGGGGCTTTATGTTTACTCGCAGGAGAGCAGCTGCTGCGCTGGTCGGCGCGGCAGGCGTGGCAACATTATCAGGCTGTGCAGCGCGCTACGGTAGCCGCAGCTCATATCTCACGCCAATTCTAAAACCGGAGAATCAGAATACGGTTTTTTACTGGCTTGACGTTCTGATGCAGCAAGTGCGCGATCAGCGCGTGCCGCCGCCGCGTGCTGCCTATAATTTTGCCATGCCGCTCGCTGCTGGGTTCCTTGCAGCAAATGGAATTTTAAAAGGCTACACCACACCTTTTGGCGTTGCCGAAGGGCCCAGCGAGGCCGACCCGGAAGTGGCATACGCCACCGCCTATGGCATTGCCGCCGCAGAGGTCTTCCAGCAACCATTTATAGCAGAACGTACGGCCTTTCGGCGGCGCTTTGCCGATGGCGAAGCAAAGCGGCTTGGCATCGCTTATGGCCGAGAAGTCGGCAAACATGTTGTGCGCATGCGCACCAATGACGGCGCCGAACCTAACAGAGTAAACTTCTACCTGGGGCGCTATCCTCGGCGTACCGATTCGCTGAAATGGACACCGACTGGACCCTTTTACAGCGCGGTGCCCGGCCCGGCCTTCGATACCTATTCACGCCCTCTTTTCCCAGGTGCGGGCGACGTTACGCCATGGACCATGAAGCGTTCCGACCAGTTCCGTAGCCCGGAATTCTACGATCCCAAAAGCCCCGAATTTGCTGCGGAATTTGAGACCATCAGGACGCTTGGCGGCGCTGTGAGCGAAGTTCGGACCGACGATCAAGCTGAGATTGCTTTGTTCTGGGAGGATGGCCCATGGGGTATCACGCCGCCTGGGCACTTCCTCCTGATCGCTATTCAGGTGCTGCAGGACAAACCGATGACCTTTTTGGAGCAAGCGCGCGCGTTCGCTTTGCTCGGCATGACGCAGGCAGATGCCGCTTGCAACGCTTGGGACAACAAATACCACTACGATATTATTCGCCCGGAAACGGCGATCCGGACACGCGCGCCCGCGTTTGGCAATTCAGACCCGCGCGTGAAAACCGATAAGCGCTGGCGCAGCTATATTCCAACGCCTGAGTTTCCGGCCTACACCTCCGGGCATTCAACCTTTGGGGCGGCAGGCGTTGAAATGACCAAGCTCTTCTTAGGCCCGTCACAGGTTTCCTTCTCACATGAATCGCCGGACCAGGTGCTGTGGCCGCAGCTCAAAGGGAGACGTCGATATTGGACGGACTTAGAGCAGGCTGCGGATGAAAACGGCCTTAGCCGTCTCTATGGCGGCGTGCACTGGCTCGCAGACCATACCGCTGCCATGGCTGCGGGACGCGCCATCGCGCGCCAAGCGTTTGCTGAAACCTTCCCTCAGCGGACCTGATGACCATGCGTTCCCTTTTCATGGTTGTAGCCTCTGGGTTATCGTGTGCGTCCGCCGGACATGCGCAGGACATCTCCATTAATTATGACCGGCTTGCTTCCCTAGAAGAACCGTTGGCCCAAGCCATCGGCAATGTGACGTTGACAGCCACGGGGCTGTTAGATGCAGCTTTTAACAATGATCTTTCCAGCGGCGTTCAAAATCGCACAGACGCCGCCTTTGTTGGGAATGTTGAAGTAGCGGCAACAACCCAGCTCCCAAATCGCTGGAACGTGCAAATTCGCTATTTCGGGCAATATCAGACCGATATGACTAACGTACTTGCTGCTAGCAATCTTCCGACAGCTGACGACTATGTTGACAATGTCGCTGGTATCATCAGCGGCGCATGGGGCAGCCTGATTGGCGGCAACACAACAAATCTTGTGCGCGAAGAGACCCGGCGCTTGCGCGGGGTTGGCAATGGCGCGCTCGCCTTTGACAACAGCTTTGGACAGATGGGCAATTGGAGCGGCGGCTATGTCGGCCAATTCGGCCCTGCGCGGCTTTCCTTTGTTGTCGATGGCGAAGGCGATTTTGACATTGGCGCCTCTTGGTCCAGGCCCCTGGGCACGCGCGATTGGCGCTTTACGCTGCGCTATTCCTCTGGCGACTTTTTAACGGCCGATGGCCGCTTCAATCTGACCTCAGACGGCGCTGTCGGGATTGCCGAATTTATCTACGGCAGCGGTCTTTATGACTTTGGTATCGGCTATGAAAAGCTTTCCGGCGGCGGCATTGACATTGAGCGCTGGTATATGTCAACAGGCGCACGCTACAAGATCGGCGCTTGGACGGCATCCCTGGAGGGCCACTACGGCGAAACTGCCGGCGATAGCGAAGTGTCAGCGGCTTTAGGCGTTCAATTTGACGTTGCGCGCGGACTGTCGCTCAATCTGGGTCTCAACCACGCTGATGCGCAAATCAATGAGCAAGGCGTTCTCTTGATATCCCAGGATGTAACGCAGGCCCTGCTGTCCGCGCGCTACAGTTTTTAAAAGGCAAGCACAGCCGCGCCCAAGAGAGCGGTTACGAATGCACCAATCTTCCAGCGGTTGCGCACTTGCCGGCGCCGGATGGTGGAGAACGGCAGGTCATCTTGCTGCGCAAGAAGGACAGCAGGCTTGTCGATGAAGAACGGCAGAACTGTATTGAGGCCTTTGACGGCAAAGAACTTTAGCGCCCAAAGCTTCAATTTTCCAGGGGACTGGTTGTATTGATATGGCGCGACTGTTTGCACCAGCTTCGCTAGTGAGCGACGCTCGCGCGCCTGGTCCTTGTCAAAGGCGGCGCCTGCAAGAGATGGGTCATCGTCATTGTCGCCCAGAAAGGCCGACAAACGCCACACATCTTCCATGGCTGTATTCACGCCGAGGCCAAGGTCTGGCGGAAACGCATGCGCAGCATCCCCAATAAGCAAGGTGGGCAGCATGCCCAGAGCTGCATAGGTGGTTTTCGTGTATTGCGGGGCGGGAAAGCGCGGCGGATCTATGGAGATGAAATCCTCTGCCTCTTGGCGAGAGAACACATCGCGGATGGGCAATTGGGGAAACCCATCTTCCAGAAAATCAAAGAGCGCGTCTGCGTCCTTGATTTTCCAAATATCGTGATCCGGCAACCGAATGACATTAACAGTGCGCGGCTCATCAGGGCGCGCGACGGGATAAGCGACCAACGCCATCGCTTTTTCGCGTTCTTTATGCCGTGCGAGAAAGGCATAAGCCATCTTATGATCATCTGCTGCTTGAAGCTCCCCTTTCAAAGGAACATGCGCCGGGGTCTGCAGTACCTTGTAATATAGCTGAGAGGATGGCGACGGAAACTTCTCGCGGGCAAACGCCTCTTCTGCAAGGCCCGAATGCGTTATCATCGCGTCGCGGACGGCTGATCTCAGTCCATCACACCCCAGCAACAGGTCTGCCTGAAATCGTTGCTCCGTGCCGGAAGTCAGCTCCGCAGCGATAATAGTCGTGGCTTCTGGATTGGCGCCGTCAACACCGACAAAGCTATGATTGAAGTGAAAGGTGATCCGGTCGTCATCAAGCTCGGCAATCCGGTCAAAAAGCAAAGCCTGAAGCCGCTCGCGCCGAGACCAGAAGGCGCTGTCTCGCTTTGGGTCCCAAAAGGGAGACTTGAACGTTTTATGGGTTCCCTCCGCTGTGACCATCGTCATCACATTGCGGCGATTTTCAACGCCGTAAGTCCGCAACCGTTCAGCAATCCCAAGCGACTTCAGAAGCTTTTGCCCGCGCGCATCAATGAGGTAGTTGAAGCCCTTGTTCTTATCGAAGACTGTGGCAGAGGGATTGCGCTCAATGACGTGGATGTTCTTCCAACCGCGCTGATGCAGCATAAGGGCCGCGGCCAAGCCGCATGGCCCCGCTCCTGATATGACAGCGGTTTCGTCTATTCCCATTCGATCGTTCCAGGTGGTTTTGACGTGATGTCATAAGTCACCCGGTTTATGCCGCGCACTTCATTGATAATTCTCGTCGCTACGCGGCCAAGGAACTGCATGTCGTATGGATAAAAGTCCGCCGTCATACCGTCGGTAGATGTGACAGCTCGAAGCGCAAGCACATGATCATAGGTGCGCCCATCCCCCATCACGCCGACAGAGCGGACAGGCAGCAGCACGGCAAAAGCCTGCCAAATCGCATCATAAAGGCCGGCCTTGCGGATCTCATCGAGATAGATGCTATCTGCCTTGCGCAGAATATCGCATTTGTCTTTACTAACGGCGCCGGGAATGCGGATGGCTAGCCCGGGGCCCGGAAAAGGATGACGGCCGACAAAGACATCAGGCAAACCCAGCTCACGGCCTAAATCACGAACCTCATCCTTAAACAACTCGCGCAGCGGCTCAACGAGCTTCATGTTCATGCGTTCTGGCAGACCGCCGACATTGTGATGGGATTTGATGGTCACGCTTGGACCGCCGGTGAAAGACACGCTTTCGATGACGTCAGGATACAACGTGCCTTGGGCCAGGAAATCGGCGCCGCCAACCTTGCGCGCTTCGTCTTCAAACACATCAATAAACGTCGCGCCGATGATTTTGCGCTTTTTCTCAGGGTCAGACACGCCGTCCAGCTTGCCCAGGAAAAGCGCTTCGGCATCAACATGGACAAGCGGAATATTATAATGGCCGCGAAACAGCGAGACGACTTCATCTGCCTCACCCTCGCGCATAAGGCCGTGATCCACAAACACGCAGGTAAGTTGATCGCCAATGGCCTCGTGGATCAACACGGCTGCAACTGCTGAGTCAACACCGCCAGACAATCCGCAAATGACCTGGCCATCACCAACCTGCGCGCGAATTTCTTCGATTTTTACATCCCGAAATTTGGCCATGGACCACTGCGCGCGGCAATCGCAAATATTACGCACAAAACGTTCCAGCAGTTTGGCGCCGTCCGGCGTGTGCACCACTTCTGGATGGAATTGGAGGCCGTAATAGCCGCGCGCTTCATCCCCAATTGCGGCATAAGGCGCGTGTTCACTGGTCGCAACGACATCAAATCCATCTGGAAGGGACGTGACTCTATCGCCGTGGCTCATCCAAACTTGATGAGTCTCCCCGGTTTGCCAAAGCCCATCAAACAAGGCGCACTTCGTTTGGATGCCCAGCATTGCGCGGCCGAATTCGTGATGCTCAGAGGTATCAACGCTTCCCCCAAGCTGCGCGACCATTGTCTGCTGGCCATAACAAATACCAAGAACAGGGAGGCCGCTTTGCCAAACAGCATCCGGCGCGCGCGGCGTCATATCGCTGGTGACACTGGCTGGGCCACCCGACAGAATGATGCCTTTGAGCCCCGGCTTGGCGGAAATTGCGCTCTCCCCATCGTGAAACGGAACAACCTCACAATAAACTCCAGCCTCGCGCACACGGCGGGCGATCAGCTGCGTGACCTGACTGCCAAAATCCAAAATGAGAATGTGTTCAGAAGGAACCATGCGCAAAAATCCAAACGAAGAGCAGCTACCAAGCCTGTTTGATTAGGGCGGGCAGCGAGCCGAGTCCAGCTTTTGGCAAGAAAGGGTGAAACCGCTGGCCCTTGTCTTACGTAAACAAGCCACAAAGGAGATCGCTATGACCACATTTAAGACGCTCATATTGGCGCTGCTCGCTCTTGGTATCAGCGCCTGCGCTGGCGCAAAGATTGAAGAGTTTCAAGGCAAGAGCCCGGAATTTGTTTTGGAAGACTACTTCCTCGGCAAGACCAAGGCTTACGGTCTTTTCGAAGACCGGTTTGGCAAATACCGCCGCACCTTCGTGGTTGATATTGATGGGCGAATGGAGGGCGACACACTCGTCTTGGTGGAAGACTTTGTCTACGATGATGGAGAGACAGAGCAGCGCATCTGGCGGATCAACAAAAAAACCGACGGAACCTATGTCGGCACGTTTGGCGATATCATTGGAGAAGCCGTCGGTGTCCAATCCGGCAACGCACTCAATTGGACGTATAAAATGAACCTGAAGGTCGGCGATGACACGTGGAAGGTTGGATTTGACGACTGGATGATCTTGCAGCCAGACGGCGTTTTGCTAAACCGCGCCTACATTACGCGCTGGGGATTTGATCTTGGCTCCGTGACGCTGAGCTTCGTTAAGCTGTAGAAGACTCGATTTAATCTGACACCGGTCTGTTTTCCGCGCGCGGGAAACAGACCGGTGCGTCTCTTGAACGAGAGCGTGGGTTTACGTTTTGATGGGGGTGCGAACCAACCCACGAAACGAAAGAGAACCACATGTTGAAGTCTACCGACAAAATCATCAAACACAAAACCGGACTGCTCAATCTGGCTGAAGAACTGGGCAATGTGTCGAAAGCCTGCCAGGTGATGGGCTATTCGCGTGATACATTTTACCGCTATAAATCAGCCGTCGAGGACGGCGGGATTGAAGCCTTGCTGGAGCGCACCCGCCGCAAGCCGAATATGGCCAACCGGGTTGATGACGCCACCGAGCAGGCGGTCATTGCTTCCGCTCTGGACTATCCCGCCTATGGCCAGGCGCGCACCTCCAATGAGCTGCGCAAGCGCGGCGTATTTGTTTCACCATCGGGTGTGCGTTCCATCTGGCTACGTCACGATCTGGCCAACTTCAAAAGCCGGCTGAAGGCTCTGGAAGCCAAGGTGGCCAATGACAATAGCCTCATCCTCACCGAGGCGCAGGTCCAGGCGCTTGAAAAGAAAAAGCATGACGATGAAGCCTGCGGCGAAATCGACACTGCCCATCCTGGTTATCTGGGATCACAGGACACCTTCTATGTCGGCACCATGAAGGGCGTCGGGCGCGTCTATCAACAGACCTATATCGACACCTATTGCAAGGTTGCCCACGCCAAGCTCTACACCACCAAAACGCCGATCACCGCTGCGGACCTGCTGAATGATCAGGTGCTGCCCTTCCATGAGGAGCATGACCTACCGGTCCTGCGCATCATGACGGACCGCGGCACCGAATATTGCGGCAGGCCAGACAAGCACGACTATCAGCTCTTCCTGGCTATCAACGACATCGACCACACCAAAACCAAGGTCAAACACCCGCAGACCAACGGCATCTGTGAGCGTTTCCACAAGACCATCCTGCAAGAGTTCTACCAGATCGCATTCAGGAAAAACCTGTATGAAAGCCTCGACCAACTGCAGGCCGATCTGGATCAATGGATGCAGCATTACAACACGCAGCGCACCCATCAGGGCAAAATGTGTTGCGGAAAAACGCCCCTCGAAACTATGATTGAGGGCAAACATATCTGGAAGGAAAAGGACGTAGATCAAATCTGACCTGACAGATCGCCGCCAACAAAACGGCTAACCGTCAGATCAAGTCTGAACTTCTACAGTTAAGCCCTAAGAGGCCGGTTCTTCACCCTCAATTTGGCGCAGGCCGGTCGCTTTGGTTTTGCCGTCTTGGTTCTGCGTCAATTCAAATTCAAATCGTTCGCCTTCTGTAATGGCTTCTAACCCAGAAGCGCGTATCGCACTTATGTGGACGAACACATCGCGCGCACCTTGGTCAGGCGTAATGAAGCCATAGCCTTTTTCATTGTTGAACCATTTGACTGTCCCTTGCGCCACAGCGTTGTCCTCACATCCGTTTTTTCAACGCCTTAGCTATGGATGCTGCTCAAGGAGCGCAAGGGGTTTGAACCCGTCTCCATCAGCCTGAGGGTAAAATGCAGCCATATCTCCAACTGCGCCCTGTTGAACAGATATGATGATCCAAACAGCGCCAACATCCGCAATCGAAGCTGCATCGATTTGAGATGGCTGTGCTGTGCCATTGGGGTGAGAGTGATAATGGCCTAGAACATGCAGCCCCTGTGCGCGGGCTTTACGATGCGCGGCAAACAACGCAGACGGCGCAATTTCAAAGCGGGTTTCTTTATCAGCTGTCGCAGCGTTATCGCAGTGAACCAGGGCGCATGCCCTTAGATGATCATCGCTGCGCAGCCCAAGTACTAGGCCGCAGGCTTCATGAGGATAACAGCGACTGCAGTGCGCACGAATATCATCTCCCAAACACGCCGGTAGCACGATTTGCGATGGGAACGACGCCGGGCTGTGTATATGTTGCTGCTTCATGGACACTCTTGAAACTCTATTTGATGGGCCCTGCCCGCTCTCTGGCCGTTTGGATAAAGCCGTGAGCGCTGCTGTGCCTGATCTATCACGTGTGCGCGCGCAAAAACTTATAGCAGAAGGACATGTCATCTTAGATGGCAAGCGCGTTACAACTCAAACCCATAAGGCAGCGCAGGGGCAAACGCTGCATATTTCTGCAGCGCCGACGAAGGCCTGGTACCTTAAGCCAGAACCTATGGCGCTGGACATCGTGTTTGAAGATGCGCATTTGCTGGTGCTCAACAAGCCCGCTGGCCTCGTCGTCCACCCAGGTGCTGGCGTGCGTAGCGGCACGCTCGTCAATGGCCTTTTAGCGCATTGCGGGGAAAGTTTAACCGGCATTGGCGGCGTAGAACGTCCCGGCATCGTTCACCGGATTGATAAAGACACCTCAGGGCTGCTCGTCGTGGCCAAAAGCCAAAAAGCCTATGACGGCCTTGTCGTACAGTTTGCCGACCACAGTATTGAGCGTGTTTATCAAGCCGTTGTCTTCGGCTGCCCAATGCCGCTCGTTGGCTCTATCGATAAGCCGATCGGTCGGCACCCACAGCATCGGACGATCATGACCATTCGCCAAGAAACACGTGGCGGCAAACATGCGGTCACGCATTATAAAGTGCGCGCAGCCCACCCTAATGCGCAGGACGCAGTAGCGAGCGTGGTCGAATGCCAGCTGGAAACCGGGCGCACCCATCAAATCAGAGTGCACCTAACAGCGCTGGGGCATCCATTGGTTGGAGATAAAACCTATTCAAAGGGTAGACAATCGCGCTTTAGCCCAATCAATAGTTTTCCCCGGCACGCGCTCCATGCTGCCAAATTGGGCTTCATACACCCGGATACAGGCAAGCTATTGACATTTGAGGCTGAATACCCAGCTGATATTGGAGGCCTTGTTTCCGCAATGGAAACAATGCATTCGTAAACCATCTGCTGTTTCATGCGTATAAAGAGTGTAGAATGGTTTCGAATAATAGGAGATTAGAACGCAATGGCATCATCGATACCAACGCTGTCCTCAGATGCAGGCCTGAGCCGTTATTTGGCTGAGGTGCGAAAATTCCCCATGCTGACGCCAGACGAGGAATATATGCTGGCAAAGCGGTATGAGGATTATGATGACCGCGACGCGGCGCATAAGCTGGTGACAAGCCATCTGCGCCTCGTGGCAAAAATTGCTATGGGCTACCGCGGCTACGGCCTCCCCGTGTCCGAACTTGTATCGGAAGGCAATGTTGGCATGATGCAAGCGGTCAAACGCTTTGATGCTGACAAAGGGTTTCGCCTGGCAACATACGCCATGTGGTGGATTAGAGCGTCAATCCAAGAATACATCTTGCGCAGTTGGTCGTTGGTGAAAATCGGCACGACGTCAGCGCAGAAGAAGCTCTTCTTCAACTTGCGAAAGCTCAAGGGCAAATTACAAGCTATCGAAGAAGGCGATCTGCATCCAGAGAATGTGACTGAGATCGCGACACGATTGTCGGTAAGTGAGGACGACGTGATCTCGATGAACCGCCGGATGACCGGTCCAGATTCGAGCTTGAATGCGCCGCTGAGAATGGACGGCGAAGGCGAGTGGCAAGACTGGCTGACCGATGACGGGCCCGGCCAAGACGAGATCGTTGCAGAAGCACAAGAGCTCGATGTTCGCCAGCAAATGCTGCGTCAAGCGATGGACGTGCTCAACGACCGGGAACGCCATATCTTTGAAGAACGGCGATTGTCGGATGATCCTTCGACGTTAGAAGACCTGTCACAGGTCTATGACGTCAGCCGCGAGCGTATTCGCCAGATTGAAGTGCGCGCTTTTGAGAAAGTGCAAAAGGCGATGCTTGAAAATGCGAAGAGCAAACGTCTACTACTGGAAACAGCCGACGCAGAATAATCATATGATTGGGGCGGCCTGCTGCACTATTTGGTAATAGCGTCGCCCCACTCAGCAATTAGTTTTTTACGTATCTTGTCGATATTTTCACGGTCTGACATCGACATATTCGTGAGCACCTGCGCAGCGATGATTGGGCCAACATAGTTGACCATAGCGCCGCAGCCAGCGGCCCCCAGCATCACACCCCAGCTGAATACATCAACCAAAACTGTTCCAGCGCTATCGTCTCCGTTGAAGACATTGAAAACAAAGGGGATGACCCCGGCCAAGTTAAAGCAGGCCATCGTTAAAAGGCGCTGGCCTGCGCTTGGGCCTGATAAACCGATCGTCGCTACCATAGTTGGCGCCATACCGGCTGCGAAAACCATGCAAGCGCCTGGACTAACCGCTAAACCCATGGATATGAGCAAGACATACCAAATCCAGCTCGCGCCTCCTGAAGACATTCCACCGCTTTGTTTGCGCGCCATTACAAAAACCTGAACATCAAAGAGCCAATAACGACAAAGCCGCCTAAATAGCAGCTTATCTGCGCTGCTTTTGCAATCGCCGTTGGGTCAGCAGGCGATATACTGCGCGACGCAAACGCCATGGCGCGGTCCAGCTTTTTTATTTTTTGTCTCGCTTGGGCTAGGCCTCGCTCATCTGCTGCCATCAAGCGATCAATATTCACAAGCTTTGCTAGCGTCGAGACGTCGCCCTCTTCGACAACTTCTCCTACCCGTTTGATGAGTAAGTCACGTCTTGTTTTGCTACGGAGTTCATTGATGCGCTTGCGAAACCGGTTTTGAAACAGTTTCGCCAAGCCTTTTAAGCGCGGAGACCCATAATGCAGGTGAAGCTCTCCAAACAGCTTTAATAGGATACCATTTTTTTGATCGGGCTTCATGTTTGCCAAAGACAGTATATATCGGCGCACATTGGGCGAGCGCGCCGCTAAGAATGCAAGTAAATCTTTGTCATCGAGCTTAATACCTTCTGTGGTTTGCAAACAACGTTTGTCAATCGCGCGCATCAGCTGGGGCGGCGTCAGAACGAACGCATCTCCAACCTCTTTCGTGCGGCATGGAAGACCTTCATTAAGCGCATAAAAAGCCCGCTCCAAGCCATCGTTGATATGTTGAGCATCCTTAAGCCAATTCACCTTCGCATTCATTTGATCGACTTGGCTTTCCGGCCCAGCCATCAAGGCTCTGATCTCCATCAGACCGTGCCAGATATTGCCCGACATCAGTGTTTTAAGATCGGCCAATTGTTCTTTATTGCCTTGCAGATAGTTAGCGGCGAAAAATGGGCCTACACCGTCCGGCATCAAACACAAACTGCGAAAGCGAACCGGACCTTGCGGGTCTAGCAGACTGCAAAAGCGAGACAGAACAGCATCTTGGCCGTTGACGGTTGTATCAACACGCTTGGTTGTATTGCCAAAGTCCATCAGATTTGCGAGCGCCTGATGCGCTTCAGAGCCTGGCGCTATTTGAGCAACCCACTGGATTGTGGTTTTGCGTTTGTAGAGACTATCGGCTGCGTCAGGATTGGCTTGCAGCGCGGCCGCTAAAGCGCGGCGATCCGTAATGGTTCGCCCAGCCATTGAAACAGGCTGCGGCATAAACCACGTATTGTTTGTTGGCGCCGCCCGCCGCAGCTCGCCGTTGAGCCAATTCATCACGTCGCGGTGGCCCCAGCGTTGCTCAACATCATCTTGCAGTAAACCCCGCAATAAGGCTGAGACCGCGCCGGTTATGCCATTGCCTGAAAGACAGGCGGCAAACGAACCCTGCGTCATTCGCGCTTGTTGGTAGGATTGCTCACTGCGCGCACCGATTGGATCGCGCCCGGTCAGCAAATGTGTGATCAACACACCCAGCGCGTAATAATCGTCACTCTCAGTACCTTCCCCGCGTGCAGCCGGCTCGACCATCCCGTGCGCAATGCTTTCATAACTGAATGGCATTTGCAGGCCAGGCGGCACTGAGAAACTCTCCAGCAGCATGATTTCGTCCTGCTGATCTGTTTCGTAATAGATGCGGTCAGGCGATAAAAACCGGTACGACAAGCCTTCATCGTGCAGCGATTTAAACGTCGACAAAATGCTCGGAAGCAAAACGCTTCTCAGCAAGCGATCCCCAAGCGGGCGACCGTTGAAGACTTTCCCGCCTTTAGGGCGCTGCATTATGTAGCAAGCTGCCGGCCCTTGGGGCGTATTAAGGATTTTGGTATCGCGAAGGTCAGACAGGCTGGACGCTTTAATGCGATTGTAGCCATCAATGATCGTTTTGCGGAATGGGACATTACGGTCTTGAACAAGAATATAGAACTTCTCGTCTTCTAAGTGCGCATAGGCCGACCCGCCAACGGTGTCGAACTCAGGAAGGGATTCGCCGAAGATCTCAGCGTAGGCACCGCTCGGCGCCGTCCGGCCATTGTCTGGCTCTTGTTTTTGCGCAACAGCACCCATGTGCCCAAATGCCTTGCTTTGCTAAAAAAAACGCACAACGCGCAAATATCGAACGCTGCAACACTTTTATCATGCCAAAGAAAAGTTAAGGCTTGGCTTAAACGTTAGAGAACGGATCACGTACCAAAATAGTGTCATCGCGTTCGGGCGATGTTGAGAGCAGCGAAATTGGGCATTCGATGAGCTCCTCGACCCTGCGGATGTATTTCACGGCTGCAGCTGGCAATTCAGCAAAGCTTCGGCAGCCTTCTGTGCTCTCGCTCCATCCTGGCAGCGTTTCGTAAATAGGCCTGACATTGGCTTGCTCATTCATCCCGCCTGGCAAGTAATCATAGCGCACGCCGCCAATGTCATAGCCGACACAGATATCCAAGGTCTCAAAGCCATCGAGCACGTCAAGTTTTGTAAAGGCGATCCCCGAGAGGCCGTTCAGCGCCGCGCTTTGGCGCACCAGTACCGCATCAAACCAACCGCACCGGCGGCCGCGGCCAGTTACCGTTCCAAATTCATGGCCGCGCTCACCCAAGCGTTGGCCAACGTCATCCAGCAGTTCGGTGGGAAAAGGCCCAGACCCCACGCGTGTGGTGTAAGCTTTTGTAATGCCCAGAATATAATCAAGCGTGCCAGGGCCCACACCCGCGCCAGCAGCGGCTTGACCGGACACCGTTTGACTGGATGTGACGAAGGGATAGGTACCCATGTCCACATCCAGAAGCGTGCCTTGCGCGCCTTCAAACAAGATGCGCTCGCCGCTGCGCTGACTATCGCGCAGCAGCTTCCAAATCGGCGCCCTGAACGGCGTCAATTGCGGCGCAATCTGCATCAGCGCATCTAGCGTCTCTTGCTTGGAGATTAACGCAGCACCCAATCCCCTTCGCAGCGCGTTGTGGTGCGTTAGCATCACATCGAGGCGGTTTGAAATAGTCTCTTCGCTCACCAGGTCACTCATACGCATCGCCCGGCGGCCCACTTTATCCTCATAAGCTGGACCGATTCCGCGCCTGGTCGTGCCGATCTTCAGGCCTTCGGTCGCATCTTCGCGCAGCGCGTCAAGCTCACGGTGAAAAGGTAAGATAAGTGTTGCCTGCTCTGCAATCGCAAACCGGTCAGGCGTGATAGAAATGCCTTGGGCCTCCAGCTTTGCGATTTCTTTTATGAGCGCCCAGGGATCAACAACCACGCCGTTGCCAATGTAGGACCGCTTGCCAGGGCGCACGATGCCGGACGGCAATAGCGAAAGTTTATACACAGTCCCGTCAACAACAAGCGTGTGGCCAGCGTTATGGCCGCCTTGAAACCGCACAACGACGTCAGCGCGCTCAGACAGCCAATCGACGATTTTGCCTTTGCCTTCATCGCCCCATTGCGAGCCCACGACAACAACGTTCCCCATATGATCTGTCCTTTATGAGCCCGCTAGGCCAGTGTCTTCAGGGCTGTCACTGCCCCGTCTTTATACAAAGCTTGGCATCCCATTTGTGCGGCTTGATCTTCCAGCGTTTCATTTGCGTCCAGAGCCCGCACAACAACATAGCCTTCGGTTTGAAGCGCTAGGATTTCATGTGTCTCTACCTTTGATGGCACGCAGATTTTTTGCCGTGGAGCGGATAGCGGTGCCTTGTCTGCAAAAACATCTGGATAGAACGTAAAGCCTTGCGCTGCTTCTTGCGTGCCAGGCCCGGACAAGACATAGGCGCCGCCTTTGCCGAGCTCGCCGCGTGTTCCGCTGGAAAAAACACTTAGCGCCCAGCCAGCCTGGTAGGAAAAGCCATGCACTTCGCCTGGATCAATATGGAGACGCTCGGCGCCCACCACAGCGCTAAAAACCTCTACCAACTGCGCCGCCTTCGTCCACAGCGCTGAAGCCTTTGACGGCAGTTTTAAAACCCCAACGGCAGATAACACCTGCGCGGGAGACCCTACCGCTTGCAACAAATTCTGGAACAGCTGCTGCGCCTCGCCAGGCAAATCGGATAGACCCGCCGCGTCTTTATCATCGAGCGCTGCTGTGACCTGCGCGCTTTGCTCTTTTGATAATGCCAGGTCAGTGCATAGCGTTGGAATAAAGCCTGGAAAGGCGAGATCAAAGGTCAGGTCTTCCACGCCAACCAAGTCAAAGGCCATGGCGATGACCTGGGCAAGTTCCCTTGCAGCCGCCGGACCTTCTGGCCCGATAAGCTCAATGCCCACTTGGCGGACTTGGCGCGATGGCTGTAGCTGCGTCCCGCGTGTGCGCAGCGCGCTGCCGGTATACGCCAAGCGAAGCGGCCTCAAGGTGTCAGAAAGCCGGGTCGTGGCAATCCGTGCGACTTGCCGCGTAATATCTGAGCGAACAATAAGCGTTTTTTGGCTTGCCGGATCAAGCAAGCGAAACGCGTCGGACGAGTTCCCCTGCCCCGCATCTAGGCGGCCGCGTTGGCCCGCTTCAAACTCTACTAAAGGAGGCGCGACAAGCTCGTAGCCATTGGCATGAAAGCAATCTTGCAATTGCCGGACAATCATTTCGCGGCCATGCGCGCGGGGCGGCAAGCCGTCCCGCAGGCCTTCAGGCAGGAGCCCATTTTTCAAAGCATCATCCATAGGCCGGGTGATGCCCTTGGCAGCTAGTCAGGTCAAGCGAATTAGAGCGCTTTTGCAGCCGAACTCAAAAGGAAAGTGCTTTGACTTTTAGAACGTTCTCAAGCGCGCCGACTTCGGCCAAGAAGTCACCAGTGATGGCGCTGTCAACCGTTACGATTGCAAGGGCGTCTTCGCCAGGGGTCTTTCGGCCCAAAGCAAAGGTTGCGATGTTCATGCCTTCCTTCCCAAGCAGTGTCCCTAAAGATCCGATGAACCCAGGTTTATCCGCGTTAATGATATAGAGTACATTCGGGCCAAGTTCTGCTTCAATTTCAACGCCGTTGATATCGACAATGCGCGGCTGGTTGCGCGCAGATAGCGTGCCTGCGACCGACCGCGTCCCATTGGGCGTTGCAACCGTCAGAGTGATCAGTGTTTGATAACTACTGTCACGCTCATGCTTGACTTCTGACAGTTCAATATCGCGGTCCTTAAGCAGCAAGGGCGCATTGATCATGTTCACGCTGTCCATCAAGGGGCTCAACAAACCAGCCAAAATAGCAGACGTGATTGGCTTTGTATCGACCTCGCACACCAGTCCTTCATACTCGATCGTGACGGCTTCGATTGCGTTTTCAGTGATTTGCCCTGCGAAACTGCCGAGCTGCTCGGCAAGCTCAAGATAGGGTTTCACGCGCGGTGCTTCTTCCGCCGACAATGACGGCATATTCAGCGCGTTTACGACAGCTCCGGAGAGAAGAAAGTCTGACAACTGTTCAGCCACTTGAATGGCCACATTGACCTGCGCTTCGGTCGTCGAGGCGCCTAGGTGCGGCGTTGCGATAAAGTTATCAAGGCCGAAAAGCGCATTCTCTTTTGCTGGCTCTTCAGCGAACACATCGAGCGCCGCGCCGGCAATTTTCTTGTTGTTCAGCGCGTCAGCCAAAGCAGCTTCATCCACCAATCCACCGCGTGCGCAGTTGACAAGGCGGCACGTTGGCTTCATCAACGAAAAGGCATCTGCGCCCACAATACCGCGAGTTTTGTCTGTTAGCGGTGTGTGCAAGCTAATGAAGTCCGCACGCTTAAAAAGATCGTCAAGGTCAACCTTCTCAACGCCCAGATCAACCGCGCGATCTTCGGTTAAAAACGGATCATAGGCGATGACCTTCATAGCGAGGCCTTGCGCACGCGAGGCTACAATTGAGCCAATGTTGCCGCAGCCAATCAGGCCGAGGGTTTTGTTGAATAACTCAACGCCCATAAACCGGGATTTCTCCCATTTGCCTTGCTGGGTGGAGGCATTGGCTTCAGGTATCTGGCGCGCCAAGGCCATCATCATGGAAATGGCGTGTTCCGCGGTCGTGATTGAATTGCCGAACGGCGTGTTCATGACAACCACGCCCTTTTGACTGGCAACGGGGATATTCACGTTGTCAACGCCGATCCCTGCGCGCCCAACCACCTTCAGGTTCGTCGCCGCATCCAGCACATCTGGTGTCACTTTTGTAGCCGAGCGGATGGCTAAGCCGTCATAATCGCCGATCACAGCGATCAGCTCTTCTTTCGTCATCCCTGGTTTTTCGTCAACATCGACACCGCGCTCACGGAAAATCTCAGCCGCTTTGGGCGACATCTTGTCAGAAATAAGTACCTTGACCATGGTCATGGTCTCCTCATAAAAATCGAGTTGTTTAAAAGGCGGCCAACGCTTGCTGGCTGCATCATTAGCTATGCTACTCAGACAGCTCAGCTTTTGCCGTTTCAAAGGCCCAATCGAGCCAAGGCAGTAAGGCCTCTACGTCAGCTGTATCAACCGTCGCGCCGCACCAAATCCGAAGACCTGGAGGCGCATCGCGGTAGCCGCCTATATCAAAAGCAACACCCTCAGCGTCAAGCAGCGCCGAGATGCGCTTAGGCACGGCGGCCTGCTTATCAGCGTCCCAAATGGCGATTTCGCTATCTACCACCTTCAAGCAGACAGAAGTGTTTGAGCGAATACCAGCATCTTCAGCAAGGAAGGCAGCCCATGATGAGCTAGAAATCCACTGCTCAATCGCTACAAGGTTCGCCTCAGATCGAGCGATCATACCCTCAAGGCCGCCAATGGAGCGGGCCCACTCTAGACTGAACAGACAATCTTCAACGCATAGCATAGATGGCGTGTTGATCGTGGCACCTGTAAAGATACCTTCGATCAGCTTGCCGCCTTTCGTGAGGCGGAAAATCTTAGGCAGCGGCCACGCCGGTGTGTAGTTTTCAAGCCGGGCAACAGCCCGCGGCGACAGAATAATGACGCCGTGCGCGGCTTCGCCGCCGAGGACTTTCTGCCAGCTGTATGTCGTTACATCGAGCTTGGTCCAAGGCAAGTCCATCGCAAAAACAGCTGACGTTGCGTCGCAGAAGGTCAAGCCTTCCCGATGATCACTGATCCAATCTCCATCAGGCACTTTGACGCCTGACGTTGTGCCGTTCCATGTAAAGACCACGTCGTGTGCCGGATCGATCGCGTTTAAATCAGGCAGCGCGCCATAATCCGCTTCCAGAACCACTGGATCAATCTTAAGCTGTTTTACAGCGTCTGTGACCCATCCTTTGCCAAAACTCTCCCAAGCGGCCACTGTAACTGGCCGCTCGCCGAGCATGGTCCACATGGCCATCTCGAACGCGCCGGTGTCGGAGGCAGGAACAATACCGATCCGGTAATCATCGGGAACACCGAGTAACGCCCGCGTTTCATCAATGGCGGCCTTGAGGCGTGCTTTACCGACCTTAGAACGGTGCGACCGCCCAAGCGCATCTATTTTGAGAGATTGAATGGACCATGTTGGCGGCTTCGCGCATGGCCCTGACGAAAACTCCGGTCGGGATGGACGGATTTCTGGTATATCTGGCATGTATTCTCTCCTTCCAGAGAGCTCGCGCATCGTTGGGGATGCGTGGCCCACGCGCTGTTTCGTTGAACGACCACCTATTGTCAATTGGTGTTTTGGAGGACCACGGAAAAAACCATCTACTATATTGTTTTTATTTAGTATTTTTATGAATGAAATTCAGCGGACCATGTCCTGCGCCAAGTCCTGGAGCTGATTTTATCCCCTGATACACGAAATCACGTCCGGCTTTTACGGCATTGCGAAGTGTCTCACCCTTCGCGAGCCCGCATGCGACAGCGGTGGACAGCGCGCAGCCCGTACCGTGGGTATTGATGCTGGCAAGGCGCGGAGAGGAAAACCATTCTACATCACTTTGCGTGATCAGAGCGTCCTCCACCATCTCGCCATTTCCATGGCCATCTTTCAGCAAGACGGCGATATCAAATCTCTTGGCAAACTCGGTTGCACGAGCCAGTCGATCATTTCGAGAGGGGTCTGACAGGCCACCTAAAACATCCATTTCGGGCAAGTTTGGTGTCACCAGTGTTGCGCGAGGGACAAGATGATCCCGGACAATATTGATGGCCTTTTCATCAAGCAATTTGCTACCGGAAGTAGAAATCATAACTGGGTCGAGCACGATTGGGACGCTCACGCCTTCCAGAATAGATCCAACGGCTTTGCAGATGTCTACGTTGGCCAACATCCCTATCTTGATGGCATCGGCGCCGATATCGCTAAGCACCGCATCGATCTGCGCTGAGACTATGGTAGGAGCAAGCGCCTCAACGCGCGTAACAGTGAGCGTATTCTGAGCCGTTACCGCTGTGATGGCCGTACTGGCGTAAACGCCAAACGCACATGCTGTCTTAATATCAGCCTGGATGCCGGCTCCGCCCCCTGAGTCTGAGCCTGCAATACTTAAAATGCGTGCGCTCACAGCTTTAGGCAGCGTCTTCAACCGTTTCTATGATCTGGTTGACTAAGCTCTCGACAAGCGAGGGATCATCACCCTCGGCCATCACGCGTACGACAGGCTCGGTACCCGATTTACGGATGACCAGGCGTCCATTTCCTTTGAGTGCCTCTTCTGCGGACGCAATCGCTTCTCGGACTTGGTTTCCGTCAAGAATATCAGCATTCGCGTAGCGTGCGTTCTTCAGCAACTGCGGCACAGGGTCAAATCGGTGACACACTTGGCTCGCTGTTTTGCCGCTGCCAACGAGCGCTGCAAGGATTTGCAGGCCAGCGAGTAGGCCGTCGCCCGTCGTGGCAAAGTCGCTTAAAATGATGTGGCCGGACTGCTCGCCGCCCAAGTTGCCTCCACTGGCGCGCATATGCTCGACCACATAGCGATCTCCCACCTTGGTACGCACCATCGAGATGCCTTGGCTCTGAAGATACCGCTCAAGCCCCAAGTTCGACATCACGGTGGTCACCAGGCAATCGCCTTTTAAGCCGCCCGCTTCTTTCAGCGTTGTGGCAATCACCGCCATCAGCTGATCGCCGTCTACAACTTGGCCATGCTCGTTGGAAATGATAACACGGTCTGCATCGCCATCAAGAGCAATGCCTAGGTCTGCGCCGGTTTCAAGAACCTTCTGGCACATGGTCTCTGGCGCAGTCGAACCAACGTCTTGATTGATATTAAACCCGTTGGGAGAAACGCCGAGCGTAATAACCTCCGCGCCAAGTTCCCACAGTACGGTAGGTGCAACATTATAGGCAGCACCATTGGCGCAATCGATCACGATTTTGAGACCATCTAAGCGCAAATCGGATGGAAAAGTGCTCTTGGCGAATTCAATATAACGCCCGCGTGCATCTTCCAGCCGCTTGGCGCGCCCCAAATCAGCTGGTTTGACCAACAATCCTTCTATCGGGCGCTCCATGCGCTCTTCAATTTCCAGTTCAACAGCGTCTGAGAGCTTAAAGCCGTCAGGCCCAAAAAGCTTCATGCCGTTGTCATGATAGGGATTGTGGGACGCAGAGATCATGACGCCTAAATCAGCGCGCAGAGACTTTGTGAGCATGCCGACGGCCGGCGTTGGCATCGGGCCAACGAGCACCACATCCATGCCAACCGAGGTAAAACCCGCCGTTAGCGCTGATTCGATCATGTAGCCTGAAAGACGCGTATCTTTGCCAATCACAACGCGGTGACGGTGGTCTCCGCGCACAAAATAGCGACCGGCTGCCATGCCGAGCCGCAGCGCAGTTTCAGCGGTCATGAAGCCCTGGTTCGTTGTGCCGCGGATACCGTCCGTTCCGAAGTATTTTCGGCTCATGGCGTGTCGTCTCCCACTGTTTCCAACGGCTTTAGCCGCCAGGCCTTAAAGCACTATAAGGATTGAATAGCATTTTGGTTAAGATATGGCAGGCGGCATTTGCATTTCGTCTGTCAAAGCGCGCCAAATGTCCAGCGCTTGGCGTGTTTGCGAAATATCATGAACCCGCACGATGTGCACGCCTTGCATCATCCCTTTCAAAGCTGCAGCAAGGGAGCCGGGAAAGCGCTCCTTTGCCTCTTCCACATCCGCTAAAGCGCCGATAAATCGTTTGCGCGACACCCCTAGAACGACCGGGCAGCCAAGGCTGTGAAACAGGCCCAAATTATTGATCAACGACAGATTATGTTGTACCAACTTCCCAAACCCTATACCCGGATCAATGGCCAAGCGGCTTCGCTTGATACCTGCTGCTTCGCAAGCCTCAATTCGCGCCTCAAGAGCGTCATAGACGTCCAAAACAGCATCATCATAGCGCGGCGCGTTTTGCATGGTTTGAGGGTCGCCCTGGGCGTGCATCAAGATAATTGGACAATCACGTTTTGCTAGCATTGGGAGCGCGGCCTCATCAAAACGCAGAGCTGAGACATCGTTGATGATGTTCGCGCCGCTCTCTAGCGCAGTTTCCATAACCGCTGCCTTGCGCGTATCGATGGAGACCGCTGCGGCGCTACCGGCAAGAGCGCTCACGACGGGGATCACTCGGTCCAGCTCTTCGCCCTCCCAGACAGTCGTTGCTCCAGGCCTGGTGGATTCGCCGCCTATATCGATGATATCGGCGCCCGCAGCCGCAAAGCGCTCACCTGCCTCTATCGCTGTTGCCGCATCCACCATGTCTCCCCCATCAGAGAAACTATCCGGCGTCACATTCAAAACAGCCATTAAGCGCGGTTCACTCAAACGCAGGGCTTTGCCACCCATTTGCCAAACACCTGCAGGCCGGGTTAATCTTGCAAACTGCGGCTTTAGGGCAAGACCGGGCTCACCTTCCATAAGTCTCATTAATTCAGGCACATCCACCTGGTGATCAAGCACACGGCCGTCATATCCACGCGCAATGATGCGACACGCGCTTGCCCAGACCGGCAATCCAGCGATTTGAACTGTCTTATTCGGATCAGTTAATTGAGGGGCACAAAACGAGGCGGGCTGCAAATACAGCTGCGCGCCAGTTGATACCTCGGAGAGCAAATTCATGTGTGCTCAATAAGCTGCTTTATGACCGTGAGCAAGGCTGCCCCAATGAAAAAGCCGGGCTCATGATGACCATGGGCCCGGCTTAGAAGCTAGATTTGCAAATGCGAGACTTAGCCTTCAGGCTGCGGCTCAGGACCAATAGGCGGAACGCCGCCATCAGACGTGCGCCGCTTGCCCGCTTTGGGCACTGCAGACACGGTGCCGCCGGGCTTATTGGTCGGCTCGTTGGGATCAGGACGGGTCACGCCCTCGCCCTTCATTATGCCTTTGATTTCATCACCAGACAGCGTCTCATATTCAAGCAATGCGTTCGCAATGGCATGCAAATCGTCAATGTTATCTTGCAAAATCTGCGTCGCCCGCTGATAGGCTGAGTCCACAAACGTCCGCACTTCGGCGTCAATTTTATTGGCCGTATCCTCTGAAATATTCTGCGACTTGGTTACAGAATGGCCTAAGAAGACTTCTTCCTGGTTCTCGCCATATTCAAGCGGGCCCAGTTCGTCAGACAAGCCATATTGTGTCACCATCGCGCGCGCTGTGCGGGTCGCATAGCTGATGTCAGACGATGCACCTGAGGTCACTTTATCGTGGCCAAAGATGATTTCTTCTGCCACGCGCCCGCCCATGGCGATTGCCAGGTTGTCATGCAACTTCTCGCGCGTGATCGAATACTGATCACGTTCGGGCAAGCGCATTACCATGCCAAGCGCGCGTCCACGTGGAATGATTGTTGCCTTATGCACCGGATCAGACGCCGGGCAATGGAGCGCAACAAGGGCGTGGCCGCCTTCGTGATAGGCCGTCAGTGTCTTCTCTTCTTCCGACATCACCATGGAGCGCCGTTCAGTGCCCATCATGACTTTGTCTTTGGCTTCTTCCAGGTCTTGCATGGTGACCATGCGCTTGCCCTTGCGCGCGGCAAGCAGGGCGGCCTCATTCACCAGGTTAGCCAGATCAGCCCCCGAGAAGCCAGGCGTTCCGCGTGCAATCGTGCGGGCATCGATATCCCCAGCGCGGCGCGATTCTGGGATCGTGCGCAGATGCACTTGCAGAATTTTCTCGCGGCCTACGATGTCTGGGTTCGGCACAACAACCTGGCGGTCAAACCGGCCAGGGCGCAGCAACGCCGGATCAAGAACATCAGGGCGGTTGGTGGCTGCAATCAAGATGATGCCTTCGTTAGCTTCAAAGCCATCCATTTCTACCAGCAGCTGATTGAGCGTTTGTTCGCGTTCATCATTGCCGCCGCCGAGGCCAGCGCCGCGGTGACGTCCAACGGCGTCAATTTCGTCGATAAAGACAATGCACGGGGCGTGTTTTTTTGCTTGCTCAAACATGTCGCGGACACGGCTGGCGCCAACGCCAACAAACATTTCCACAAAGTCAGAGCCTGAAATTGTGAAGAAGGGGACGTTCGCTTCCCCAGCAATGGCCCGGGCAAGGAGCGTTTTACCCGTTCCTGGAGGGCCAACGAGCAGGCACCCTTTCGGGATTTTACCGCCCAAGCGCTGGAATTTCTCCGGGTCGCGCAGAAACTCGACGATCTCCTCAAGCTCTTCTTTTGCTTCATCAATACCGGCGACGTCGCCAAAGGTTTTGCGGCCTGTTTTTTCCGTCAGCATTTTGGCGCGCGATTTGCCAAACCCCATAGCGCCGCCGCGGCCACCGCCCTGCATCTGGCGCATGAAGAAAATCCAAATGCCAACAATGATCAAAATCGGCAGTGCGTTAATTAAAATCGACGCTAGTAGCCCATTGCTTTCGCGTTCGACTTCTAGGCGTACGCCCGATTGTTCCAAGCGTTCAACATAGTTGGCATTGTCTGGCGCGTAGGTGGTGATGACTTTGCCATCCGCGAGCTGAACTTGCAGCTCTCTACCGCGCGCTCGGACTTCCTGCACTTGCCCAGCATCAACCTGCCGGAGAAAGTCAGTGTAAGCATAATCGTCCGGGTCGCTTGTACTGCCGCCTTGAAGCATCTGCACAAGCAAGATGATCAACAAAATGACAAAGCCCCAAAGGAGTAAGGATCGGCCTATATTATTCACAAAACAGTCCTCATGAATTCAACGGCTGCATAGCGCATGCAGCTCTCGCATACTGTTGAAGGTAAGTATAATCCTTAAACAAACAACTCCTAGCGCTAAATTGCGTCTAGGCTATGGTGTCACAGGCCCTACCATAACGCAGTTTAACAGAGATTATTCTGCTTGTATCAAAAAGCGCTCGGTTTCGACGGTGATTTTCGTGTGATGGAGCGTGAAGATATCGCGCTTGCCACGTAAAATAGCTGTCCGCGCCCGCTCCAACTTTTCAAACCGAATAGGGCTATCGACGCGCGAAACTGCGCACAGAAAGCGCCTTAACACCCTAAGCTGTACATCGTCAGGCAGAACGCAGAAGTCACCGCGCAGAATATCCACGGACCCATCGTCATGAGTAGTGACTATGGTGCGAACCGCGCGATCAGCATAGTATTCCAGCGCATCGTCACTGCGCCCCAAGTGTTCAGCACTTTTTGCAATCCTGGAGATATCAAAGCCTGCCTGGGTCCATTGCTCTAAAAGCCGGCGAAAGCGCACTCGGTCATAGGTCCGCAGGCGATTGGATGGGTCCTCAGCCCAGCGTAAATCACGCGCACGTAAGTAATCACGAAGCGCGTCTCGGCTGACACCCAGCAGCGGCCTGGCCAGTACAATGCCATCCTCTTGTGTCTCGCCGGGGATGGACGCAACGCCGCGCATAGCGGAAAGACCGCGCGTTCCACTCGCCCGCGCCAACCGCGCGAACACTGTCTCTGCTTGATCTTCTAGCGTATGCGCCGTCGCGATGGCGTAAGCGCCGAGTTCCTGTGCGCGCCGCCTTAAAGCAACATAGCGCGCCAATCTAGCGCGAGCTTGTGTGTTGCCTGATGCCGGTTGAAGCTCCAATCGCTGGAGAAAGACTTGAAAGCCATGTCTATCTAGCTGCGCCTTGGTCCAGCGCGCTTCTGCGTAGCCGCCAGAGCGCAATCCATGATCAACGGTCATAATAGCGAGCGCAGATAGCCCAAACGCGTCCCGCATTAAAAAAGCAAGCGCCATCGAGTCAGCGCCGCCACTCACGGCAAGCAAAAGCGGCTGCTCAGATGTCGGCGCGGCAAGGGGTTGTTGGGAGAACCATTCTTTGATTTGGTCTACGAGCACACCGCGCCCTACAAAGCTTATTGGCAACCGAGAATGCTGCTCTCATTGTCAATCCCCTGCAAGACACGGTTACTGATCGAGGGGTATTTCTTGTCAGCGATGCGCGATTGTAACAGTGCCACCGCTTTGCATGCATCTTCTCGGCTATCCATAACGCGCAGTGTTGAGGCGAGCGCGAGGAGGTTCTCCGGCGCCTTATTGCCGTCTGGATACTTATAATAACCATTGAAAAACGCATCAGCGGCGTCGTCCAGCTGTTTTTTGGCTGTATAGACCCGGCCTAGCCAATAATGCCCATTTGACGCTAAAGGGTCGTCTGAATAATCCGTGATAAAGAGCAAAAAAGCCTGCTCTGCTGAATCGAACTGATCCCGCTTGGCCAAGTCAAACGCCTGCGAAAACGCCTCGTCTGCAGTCGCAGGCGCCCTGGCTTGGTCATTGCTTGCAACGTCCTGCTTTGCGGCAGCTGGCTGAGCAACATCTGCAGTTGTCGCTGCAACGGCAGTGTTGACCGTAGAGACCGAGCTATTCGCAGCAGCAGTGACTGCACTGGCGCCCTCGCTGGAATTAGCGCCGTCCAGAGCATCTAAGCGATAATTGGTTTGTGCGCGAAAGTCTGTGAAAGCAGCTTGGAGTTGGCGCTGGGAATATGCCATTTCCTCCGCGCGGCCCGTCAGCGCACGCAAACTTTCTTCCAATTGGTCCAAGCGAACCAGCATGCCAGCTGCGTCAACAGCGGACTGTCCTGCCGGCTCGTTGTCTTGCTGAAAATAGGTGGTGTCGCCCTTGAACACGTTGCGCTGAAGGGCTTTGACTTGCTTTTCAAGCCGGCTGATGTCGCGCTGAAGTTGCTGGGCACTTTGCGCACTCGCCGCACTTGAGCCAAACAGCAATGCAACACACAGACCAAAGGCAGAGAGGCGCGCTGAAAAAATCATTCGCAATATACCCTTACAAACCAAGCGGAACGAGGACGCTATAACCACAACAAGGCCACTTTAAGGACAAAGCCCTTCAAGTCGCCTCGCTGAAATGTCTAGATCATAATGCACGGCAGGCATTATCTACCAGGCACTGAAGGATTAATTGCTGACGTTGGTCAGCGTCGTTACCCCACGGCGGTTTTTAGACCAAACGCTTGGACCAGAGCCTAGCACCGCTGGACGCTCTTTCCCGTAGCTGATGGTATCCACCCTGCCAGCGCTGACGCCGAGGGCAACGAGATAGTTCTTCACGGCAACAGCGCGGCGCGAACTTAGCGCAAGGTTATATTCGCGGGTTCCGCGCTCATCAGCATGACCTTCCACGCGGATCGAAACGGCGGGGTAGCTGCGCAGCCAGTTGGCTTGACGGGTTAGAGTTTCGCGTGCGTCTGCCGATAAGGCAGAGCTATCAAAGGCGAAGAAAACTCGGTCGCCTCCAGCAGAGCGGATCATGTCTTGAAGGGAGCCAGGCACGACACGGTCCACCGGCTCCTGATACACCGGTTCAGTCCGGGTCACAGGCGCAGTATCTTGCTGCGGGGCTGCCACAGGGGCTTCCTCACGTGCGCAGGCGGCGGTAACGGCAACACACAACAGCGCCGGTAAGAAAAATTTCGCGGAATTTAAAGTCCCCATGGAAGGTGTGCCCTCAATTTTTTTGCTGCTTCAAGTCTTTGTCTGTTCGGGTGCGTACCAGTTGCCCCAAGCGGTTGAAACGGAGCACGAAACATCAGAAAAATCAACGGCTTTTTCGCAGTCTTGCAATGCCTCGCTCCTACCTGGTCGATACGTAGCCACTGGGCGAATAGCGCCAAATGACTATTATTTGGTGTGACTATTCTGTGGCGCTTTGCAGGCTTGGCGGCCCTTGGCTATTGAATTAGCGGCGACCACGCCGGATCTGATGCCTGTGAGGGCGTCAATATTTGCCGCTCATTGCGCCCGGTTAAATCCACAGACCAAAGCGATACCGCGCCGCCCTCGCCGTTCGCCTTATAGGGTTCGGTGCGGAAAAAAAGCAGAACGCGTCCGTTAGGCGACCATGTGGGCCCTTCATCCTGATAGGAGGCGGTGAGCATCCGCTCACCCTTTCCATCTGGCCGCATCACTCCAATGCGAAATTGGCGGCTTTTTGGGTCGATTTTTGTGAACGCGATCAAATCACCGCGCGGCGACCAAACTGGCGTACCGTAACGGCCATTACCAAAGGATATACGCCGAACGTTTCCGCCTTTCGCATCCATCACATACAGTTGCTGGGAGCCGCCTCGGTCAGAATTAAAGACGATCTGATCACCAGAGGGGGCATAAGAGCCAGAGGTGTCGATCGCTGGATGATCTGTCATTTGGCGCACTTGGCGCGTGCGTAAATCCATTACGAAAATATCGGAATTGCCGTCTCGCGATAAGCTCATGATAATCTTGTTACCATCAGGCGAAAAACGCGGCGCAAAGGTCATGTTGGGAAAATCGCCGAGAACTTCGTGGTTGCCGCTCTCAAGATTATAGAGGTACACCCGCGGGCGGTCGTTGTAATACGCCATATAGGTGATTTCTTGCTGCGAGGGCGAGAAACGCGGCGTCAGGACGAGATCAGCACCGCTGGTTAAAAACCGGTGATTAGCGCCATCTTGGTCCATGATCGCAAGACGTTTCACTCTTTCGGTTTTAATCCCGCTTTCAGATATATAGACGATCCGGCTATCGAAATAGCCCGCTTCGCCTGTGAGTCGTTTATAAACAGCATCGGAAATCAAATGCGCAACGCGCCTCCAATTGCGCACCGGCAGATTATAGCGAAGGCCGGTGAGCTGACTTTCGGAAAACACATCCCATAAGCGAAACTCAACCGTTAAACTGCCATCCGCGGCTACATTCAAAGTGCCGGCAACCAGCGCTTCTGCATTAATGGCGCGCCACACGCTCATTTCAGGTCGAACTTCGCCAGGACGAAGAGAGCGAATAAAACTCTCCTCACGGATTGGACCAAAGAGGCCAGAGCGTTTCAGATTTCGGCTTATAACCGAGGCGATCTTTGCGCCAACCTCTGGCGCCGTCCCTTCTGCCGTCTCAACTACGCTGCTGGTTGTAAAGGCGGGTATCGCAATATTAATGGGATCAGCCGTCCCTTCTGTAATGTCAATTTCGAGTTGTGCATGCGCTGCACTAACGGCGGCCAGAAACGTGATCAGACTAACGAGTGAAAGAATTAAACGGTGCATCTTACCTACTTGCATAAGGGTCGTGGTCCATCCTTGCCAAATCAATTGAGCATCTGGCTCGGGTCAAAATTAAGGCGAAGCGATTTCCATTCCTCATAACGCTCCTTGGGAAGGCTATAAGGTGCACAGCGCCGCACCGCGCGCAAGGCGCTGAGTGCAAAAGCATTGAACGTTGTCTCATCAGAGCGCTGCATACGCCGCTTATCGGCCGGGTCCAGAGTTGGAGCGCCAACAACCCCGCCATCGGGCGCGAGCAAGACATTGACCGTCACGCGCATGGATTGAACATCCTTGCCGCCGAGGGGCAGATTCCAGCATTTTGCGACCTGAGAGCGCGCAGCGTCGGTCAGGCTGATGCTTTGCTCGCGGCTATCACGGCTTTTTGCACGCCGTGTCTTGCCAAAGCTGGCAAACAGATCGTTTTCAAGGTCTTCTGGCGTAGCCTTTTCTTCTTTGCTGCGGTCTATGAGCCGCGCAAGATCAGCCAACGTCTCTTTTTCATTCACTTTTTCTTCTGGTTCAGGTTTGGGGGTCTCTTTCTTTGCAGGCTCGGGTTTGGCCTCTACCTTAGGCTCTGGCTTCGCCGCTTCCTGAGGTGCCACTGCCGCGTCTTCTTTAAGCGTGGGTTCGGCTACGTCCACGTCCTCGGGCGGCGCCTCCTTTTTGGGCTGTACGACAGGTGCCTCGTCAATCACCTCTTGCGCAGGCTCTTCGGGCTCTGGGGTTTTGACGATTGTTTCAGACCCAATGGCGACAAGGTCGACGGCAATCACCGGCGGCATGTCAAAAGCCTCAGGTGGGTTCATCAAAGGGAGTGTGATCGACAGCGCCAATACGATGAGCGCGTGCAGCGTCAGGGAGCCAAACAGCGCGCCGGGGTTCATCAAGGCCCCGCAGTCTCGGATGGGCTGTTCACCGGCTTTGTCACCAAAGCGACTTTGTTAAAGCCGCTCTTATTCACCCTCGAAACAACGTCAATGATGCGGCCGTAATCAATGGCCTCATCGCCGCGCACATAGATGCGCTCATCACCTTTGCGGGTTTCCAAAATGGCGGTGAGTTTGGGTATCAGGTCATCCATCTCCACAGCTTCATCCTCAATAAACACTGAGCCTTCGTCATCAATACTGATGGTCAGCGGTTTGGAATCATCCGGCATGGATTGCGCGTCGGCCTTCGGCAGATCGAGGGGCACGGCGAGCGTCAACAAAGGCGCTGTCACCATGAAAACGATGAGCAACACCAACATAACGTCCACAAAGGGCGTCACGTTAATCTCCGCGACAGGCCGATAGCGCCTTCCCTTACCGCGCCCGCCTGATTGTCTTAAGGAAGCCCCCATGGCTCAAGTGCGCGCGTCAAGTTGGCGCGAAAAGATGGCGGCCAGTTCATCACAAAACCCATCGAGCCGTTGCCCGTAGCGATCCAGGTCGGCACTGAATTTATTATAAGCGGTCACAGCCGGTATAGCCGCGACCAGACCGAGCGCTGTTGCAAAAAGAGCTTCTGCAATGCCGGGGGCCACAACAGCAAGCGAGGTATTCTGGCTGGCAGCAATGGACGTAAAGGCATTCATGATGCCCCAGACGGTTCCAAACAAGCCGATGAAAGGCGCGACGGATCCGACTGTCGCGAGAAAGCCTAACCCCTTTTCCAGCCGCTGCATTTCACGCTGGACTGTCACGCGCATAATTGTATCCAGGCGCATGCCAACACCGCCCTGCGCCAAATTCACCTTAGCCTGGCCCGAGCGCTGCCATTCTTCCATCGCGGCAGCAAACGCTTCTGTAAAAGGGTGCGTTTTTTGGCGAGAAATCGCCCGATTGAATTCATCCAGCGTTTCAGTCGTGTAAAACTGATCTTCAAATTTGCCAGCAAGCCTGCGCAGGCGCCCGTAGCGAAGCCATTTATCTAAAATAATGCCCCATGACCAGACTGAAGCAAGCAGCAACAAAACCATGACCACCTGAACCACAATATCTGCCTGCAAGAACAGGCCCCAGGGCGTCATATCATGCACGGCGCCGCCTAAATTGTCAGTGACAACGACGGCTGTTTCAGCTGGTGATGTGCTTTGAAGTGTTTGCTGCATTCTGCCCCGCAAAAATGATTAATCTGGTGCGTCTTTAAAGCGTGGGTTGGTCCCCCACTAATGTGGCCCGAAAAAGGCGGTGCATGTGCACTGGCACGCGTTTGGGACGCAAGTCAACGCTCAGGAAGACCAAACGCAGCCGCCCCGTCACCAAAAGATCGTTTTGGCGCCATACTTCTTGTTCCAAAGTGCAACTCACGCCCTTTAATTGTCGCAAGCTGGTTTTAACAACGAGGGCATCGTCGAGCTGCGCAGGCCGGAAGAACTCCATGCTTAAATCACGGACGGCGAAAGCGGCGTAAGTGTCTGGGTCACGACGATCCAGCGTCTTTTGGCTAATGCCAATACAGCGCAGGTACTCGGTCCGTGCGCGTTCAAAAAAATGCAGGTATTGCGCGTGATAAACGATCCCAGACACATCGGTATCTTGATAGTAGATGCGCAGAGGGAAATGGTGGATTTTATCGTCTATCCATCCTTCTTGAGCACTATCCGTCATCACCCTCTCCGCCAAAAAGATCAGATTGCTCAACCGGCTGCTTGGGTGGCACAAGCCCTATGGCTGACCAACCTCGCGGACCAAGCATCCGCCCGCGCGGGGTACGCTGCACAAACGCGTTTTGGAGCAAATATGGCTCAATAATATCTTCAATCGCATCCCTTGGCTCTGCTAGGGCAGCCGCCAATGTTTCAATGCCCACAGGACCACCTGTATAGGTCTCGCCAATGCAGCGCATGTAGCGATGGTCCATGGCATCGAGGCCGTTGCGATCCACCTCCAGCCGGGTGAGCGCGCTATCGGCAACGTCTGCGTTGACTTTACCCGCGCTTGACACCGCAGCAAAATCGCGGACCCGCCTCAGCAATCGACCAGCAATACGGGGCGTCCCGCGCGCCCGGCGGGCAATTTCGCGGGCTCCATCTTTGGTCATCTCAACATCGAGAACGGTCGCGCCGCGTAAAACGACTCGCTCCAGTTCATCGACCGTGTAAAAATTCAGCCGCACAGGAATACCAAACCGGTCCCGTAGCGGCGTTGTGAGGAGGCCTGAGCGTGTGGTCGCGCCAATGAGCGTAAAGGGCGGCAGATCAATACGTACTGACCGCGCGGCGGGGCCCTCCCCGATGATCAAATCGAGCTGATAATCTTCCATCGCTGGATAGAGGATTTCTTCAACCGCAGGATTGAGCCGGTGAATTTCATCGATAAAGAGGACATCGCGCTCTTCTAGGTTCGTTAGCAAAGCTGCCAGATCGCCTGATTTGGCAATTACAGGACCAGAGGTCGCTTTAAAATTCACGCCGAGCTCGCGCGCAACAATCTGCGCCAGGGTCGTCTTGCCAAGACCAGGCGGACCGTGAAACAAAACATGGTCCATCGCTTCCGCCCTAGCGCGGGCTGCTTCAATGAAAATTCGTAAGTTCTCGCGGGCTTGCTGCTGGCCTGTAAAATCTTGCAGATACAGCGGCCGCAGCGACGTTTCGCCAGTGTCGCTTTCGCCTGCATCAGCGTTCAGCATAGGATTGAGCGGGCTCTCATCCATCTAGGTCGCCAATGTTTTAAGAGCGGCGGTTATGAGGGCATTCAAATCGGCGCCCTCGCCAAGCGCTTCTTGCGCGCCGCGAACCGCCGCGAAGGCTTGACTGCGATCATAGCCTAAGTTCGTTAGCGCCGAGACGGCGTCCCCGGCGCTCGTGGCCTCTGTCTTGTCTTTCGCCGGCATATTCGCAGGCGTTGATTGGTGGGGCTTGTGTTGCGGCAGCGCCAATGCCCCAGCTTTATCTGAAAGCTCATTTGCAATGCGGTTTGCTAGCTTTGGCCCAACACCATTTGCCCGTGACAAGGCTTTCGCGTCTTTCGCGGACAGCGCCATCAGCAACTCATCTGGTTTAAAGATGGTCAAAATAGCAAGACCAACTTTGGCTCCAACCCCTTGAACGGAGAGGAGCATTTGAAAGCAGCTGAGCTCGGCTGCGCTTACGAATCCAAACAAGTGGATGTGATCTTCGCGCACCTGGGTTTCGATTTCTAAGGCAAGTCGCTCTCCGACAGCAGGAAGCGAGGCGAGGACCTTTCCAGAGACGAACACATGATAGCCGACTCCGTTCACATCCAAAACCAAGCTGTCATCGCGAACGGACTGTAAGCGCCCGCTGAGCCATGCGATCATCGATGCGCTCCTGCCGCTTTTTTGAGGCGCTGCGCACCTGGACCCCGCTGGTGAGCATGGCATATGGCAACCGCGAGGGCATCGATCGCGTCTGCACCGGAAACCGGAACTGCTGGCAGCAGTGTCGCAATCATAGCGGCGACTTGCTGCTTGCCGGCATGCCCCACGCCCACCACCGCCTTCTTAATATGGTTCGGCGCATATTCCGCGACGCTGAGCCCGGCAAGGGCTGGAACCAAAAGGCACACGCCGCGCGCCTGGCCGAGCTTGAGCGTACTCACAGGGTTTTTGTTGACAAAAGTCTCTTCAACCGCGGCTTCATCCGGCGCGTGCTCGGCAAGGATTGCGGCCAGGCCATCATGCAGCATTAGCAGGCGATCAGCCAAATCATCGGACGCTTCTGAGCGCACCGTCCCATGAGCAATATGGCGCAGGCGCAGTCCATCGCTTTCAACAATGCCCCAGCCCGTCGCTTGGAGGCCAGGATCAAGCCCGATGATGCGCCGATGAGCCAATGGGTCTATGTCTCCAACTGCGCCATGACATCCTCAGAGACGTCATAGTTTCCGAAGACGACTTGAACATCATCATTGTCTTCAAGCGCATCAATCAGCTTCATGAGTGTCCCAGCTTGATCTGCATTGACGTCTATCAACGTCGCAGCCTTCCAGATCAGCTTTGAGCCTTCAGGCTCTTCAAGGGCATCGGTCAAAGCCTTTGTGACCTCGTTGAGAGTCGTCATTTCAGTATAAATAAAATGCGAGTCTTCATCGGATTCTACATTCTCCGCACCCGCTTCAAGCGCCGCTTCAAAGACCGTATCTGCATCGCCCGCTGACGCTGGAAAAACGATCTCGCCCACGCGCTCAAAGAGATAGTTCACAGAGCCGGTCTCACCCAAATTCCCACCATTCTTTGAGAAAATGGTCCGCACATCAGACGCGGTGCGATTGCGGTTATCTGTTAGCGCTTCTACAATCAAAGACACGCCGCCAGGTCCAAAGCCCTCATAGCGCATTTCTTCATAGTTTTCGTCATCCCCGCTTTGCGACTTCGCAATGGCGCGCTCGATGTTATCTTTCGGCATGGACTGCGCCTTAGCGGCCGCAATCGCTGAGCGTAGCCGCGGGTTGGCGTCCGAATCAGGGCCGCCGAGCTTTGCGGCAACCGTGACTTCGCGCGCGAGCTTTGAAAAAATCTTAGAGCGCTTGGCATCCTGCGCGCCTTTGCGGTGCATAATGTTTTTAAATTTGGAATGGCCCGCCATGGGGTCGCCTCCATATGTTTTTAGAACGAGGTGAGAACGTTGCGCTGTGTCTTAGCGCCTTGGCGAAGGTTTTGCCAAGCCTCGATCACGCAGAATATGCAGGATAGCTTTGTTTAAGGCGCCCGCCAACGCGCACAGGCTCAATCGATTGGGCCAGCCCAGTGCGATTATCACTTTCCACCAAGACACCGCACAGCGTGGCAGGACCCTGGGCTGGGATGAAGCGCCCGCTGGAAATTTTCTTCGTGAAGCGCTGCAGCGGCTCCTGCGGGTCCATGCCGATGACGGAATTGTAATCCCCGCACATGCCCGCATCTGTTTGATAGGCCGTGCCGCCGTCTAAAATCTGCGCATCGGCGGTCGGTACATGGGAATGGGTGCCCACACACAAAGTTGCGCGGCCATCTACAAAGTGCCCCATCGCCATTTTCTCGGACGTGGCTTCACCATGAAAATCTACTAAGGCAAAGTCACAGTCTTCCCCGATTTGTGCACTTTCGAGCGCCGCCTCTATGCCTGCAAAAGGGTCTTCCAAAGGCTCCATAAACACACGGGCCATAGCGTTGATCACTAAAACACGGTGTCCTGCTTTGCTTTCATACATCCCCTGCCCGCGCCCAGGCGCTGAGCTTGGGTAATTGATGGGCCGCAAGACCCGTGGTTCGTCTTCGATATAGGTGTGAGACTGCTTTTGATCCCAAATGTGATTTCCGCTGGTGATTACATCGACCCCCGCGCTGAAAAGCTCTTCACAGATATCCTGTGTCAGACCAAAACCGCCGGCTGCGTTTTCAGCGTTAACAACCACAAAGTCTAATGCCATGTTGCGGCGTAGGTCTGGGATGGCGTCTACCGCCGCCATACGGCCAGAACGGCCCACCACATCCCCTAAAAACAATACTCGCATACAGCTTCTTTCTCGAAAACCTTATGTTGAATACTGCAGTCCGTGCTCCGTGACCACCGCGTCCAGCGCTGCATCATGCGCCTCGGTGGGCACCTGTGTCACTTCTTGGCACGCAAAAGCAACGCCTATGGCCAGCACTGGCTGGGTCTGGCGCAGGGCTGTAAGCGCTCTGTCATAATAGCCACCGCCTTGGCCAAGCCTGCTGCCGGCGCGGTCAAATGCCAGCAACGGCATTAGAACTGTATGGGGGCGTACCTCTAGAGCCTTGCTCTCGGGTTGAAGGGTTTTATGCGGGCCTTGGACAATTGCATCACCACCACGCCATGCCTTGAACACCATCAATTCCTCACCGGGCTGCACGACAGGCAACGCTAAGCTCCAACCGTTTTGGCCTGCGATCTGTGTATGTGTCGACGTAATGTCTGGCTCTGAGCCAATGGCGCAATAGCTCGCAAGTGTCTGCGGGGTTTGCTTGGTTGTCCATGCGAGAATATGCTGGCCAATCTGGCAAGCCAACTCCGGCGCAGCCCCGGAGCGCAGAAGCACTTGACGCTCAGCGCGCATCTGCGCCCTTAACGCTGCTTTATCATCGGCAATGGTCATGATGTTTGACGCAATAAGAGAGGGTGACGGGACCGCCGAGGCCGGTTGGACGTGAGTCCTCTGACGCCAAGAACGTCAGGTGGGCGCCGTGTACCACAAACCAGGGTCTGGGCAGGGACAGCTCCCGTAGTAGTGTTTATCGCCTCAGGGATATCGTGTCCGCGCACCGGGCAGTACCCGTCGTTTCAATACGTAAGCTTTAGAGGCCGCAATAACAAGCCAGAGTGCTTAAGCAGCAGCTTGAGAGAGTGTTTGCGTCATCTCGGTGATCTTTTCCAAGGTATCACTCAGCAGCTGATCGACTTGGTCTGGATTGACGCCAATGTCTTCTGGTTCGGGCGATGGGGCGGGCGCTGCTAAAACGCTATCTGCCTCTTCGTCTTCCTTCTCGACTTGACGCTCGCGCAATTCAAGCAACTCATCAACTACCAAAATGGCCGCCATGAGCAACAAGCGCGTTTCCGTTACTTGACCAAGCGATTGCTGGAGGTCCTCAGCCTTCCGGTCGAGGTATTGGCCAAGCTTTTCCAGCCGCGATTCTTCACCATCGCGGCAAGCAAGGCGGTAATCGTGCCCTCCGACATGAACAACGACTTGTGCCATTTTCTACTCCTTACTCCGGTTACGCAGCACCTGAACTCCGCGCTGCATTGAGGCTGTCTATTAGCGCATTTAGGCGCGCTGCAGCTTTAACGCGCGCAGTTTCTGATGCGTCGGCAGTCGCGATGGCCTGCGCCAACTCTTCGTTTTTCGCATTAAGGGCTGCATTAAGATCTGCAACTTGGTTTTCCAGTGCCGCGAGCGTTTCTGTCAGGTCAGGCACGTCTGCAGCCTCGCGCGTCTCACTTGCTTGGCTGAGATCTGTCTGCACGGCAGCCAGCTGGTCATTTAGCGACGTTAGTTGTTGCTCGGCGGCCTCTGCCTTGCTTCTACTGGACGCCAATTCCGCTGCCAGCCGGGCGATCTCGCTTGCGGCTTTATCCTTGCCGTCTTCCAGCGATGCGATCAGAGTATTCTTCTGATTGAGCTCTTCTGGATCGACGCCGCCGGTCTTCGCGGCTTCAAGCTCCGTGTCGAAGCGACCCGCGAGGGCGTCATATTTCTCTTTCCAATGCGCGACTTCATCTTGGGCGGCAGCCAGGTCCTCGCTTGCGCTCGGCGCCTGTGCTGGCTCGGCAGGCTCTAAAGACGCAATTTGCGCCTGAAGCGCATCGCGTTCTTGTTCCAAAGCCTCAAGAGCGCCATGGTCGACGGCGGGTTGCTGCGCGGCGGCGGCCTTGGCGGTATCAACGGCAGCACGTAAATCAGCCAGACCGGCCTCCAAGGCTGCGGCCTTGTCAGCAAGTTCAGGAAAACCTTCGAAGACCTTTGGCAAATAACTGTCAGACATACCTTTTTGTGCCTGTATTGTCGGTTGATGTGCCCACTGTAGGAAGCGGAAATGACACTCGTCAACACTAGACAGCAGCTTTGGTGAATAAGGCGTAAAATTTGCTGTTGTTGACGTATCTCAGCCACGCCGCCATGGTCGCGCCGATTAGGCAAGTGAGTCGCGCAGCTGCACTAGAATTAAAGCGAATTGGAACAGGGCAATGACAGTAGATTTCAAAGATTTGGCGAACGCCATTCGCGCACTTTCAATGGACGCTGTGCAGGCAGCCAACTCAGGCCACCCCGGCATGCCCATGGGAATGGCCGATGTTGCAACGGTCTTGTTTCAAAAACACCTGAAATACGACGCAGCCTGGCCGCATTGGCCTGACCGCGACAGGTTCGTTCTCTCAGCCGGCCATGGCTCGATGCTGCTGTATAGCCTGCTGCATCTTACCGGATATGCAAAGCCAACGCTGGACGACATCAAGAATTTCCGCCAACTTCATAGCCCTTGCGCAGGGCATCCGGAATTTGGTGAGGCGCCGGGGATTGAGACAACCACTGGCCCGCTCGGCCAAGGCCTGGCAATGGCTGTCGGCATGGCGCTTGGCGAACGCTTAGACAATGCACGGCACGGCGATAACATCGTTGACCACCATACCTATGTCATTGCTGGTGACGGCTGCCTCATGGAAGGCGTTAGCCAGGAAGCTATCACACTGGCAGGGCACTTGAAGCTCGGCAAGCTCATCGTGTTATTCGATGACAATGGCATCTCTATTGATGGGCCAGTGAGTCTCTCAACGTCTGACGATCAAGGTGCACGCTTTGAAGCGGCGGGTTGGCATGTGGCGAGTATCGACGGCCACGATACTGATTTAATCGATGCCGCCATAGAGCAAGCAAAAATGGAAGAGCGCCCTTCCCTCATCGCCTGCAAAACTGTGATCGGATACGGCTCCCCCAACAAGCAAGGCACTGCCGCCACACACGGCGCGCCGCTGGGCCCAGACGAAATTGCCTTAACGCGCGACGCGCTGGGATGGAGCGCTGAGCCTTTTGATATTCCAGACGATGTCCTGTCGGCGTGGCGCGATGCTGGTCGGCGCGGTGTTGAAGCCTCTTCTGCATGGAAGTCGCGCTTTGACACTCTGCCTGGCGACAGCCAGGAAAACTTCAACCGCGTGCTTGCAAAAGCGCTTCCTCTAAGCCTTGATGAGGCCGTTATTGCCTACAAAAAAGAGCAAGCCGCCGCAGCGCCGAAGGTCGCAACACGCAAAGCCTCTGAAATGGCGCTGGAAGTCATCAATGCGCATATGCCGGAAACAGTCGGCGGGTCTGCTGATTTGACCGGGTCGAACAACACCAAAACCAAAGGCCTTGGCATTGTTTCGTCCGATGATTTCAGCGGCCGCTATATCCACTACGGCATCCGCGAATTCGGCATGGGCGCTGCCATGAACGGCCTGGCGCTGCACGGCGGCACAGTGCCGTATGGCGGCACATTCTTGGTGTTCTCGGACTATGCCCGCCCGGCAATGCGGCTCTCCGCCCTCATGAACCAACGCGTTGTCTATGTGATGACACACGATAGTATCGGACTGGGCGAAGATGGTCCAACGCATCAGCCCGTCGAGCATGTCGCCTCTCTGCGCGCCATGCCGAACATGCTGGTGATGCGGCCTGCGGACGTCATTGAAACCATGGAGTGTTGGCAAATCGCGATGCAGCAGACGACGCGGCCATCGGTGCTAGCCTTATCGCGCCAAGGCTTACCGGCGATGCGCACGGAGCATGTTGAAGAGAATTTGTGTGCCAAAGGGGCATACAGACTTTCAGGATCAACGCATGATGCTGTCACCTTCATTGCAACGGGATCGGAAGTGCATTTAGCTGCGCAGGCCGCAGAGGCCCTCAACGCGGCAGGCACGAGCGCAGCGGTTGTGTCAGCGCCATGTCTAGAGCTGTTTGATGAGCAAGATGAAGCCTATAAGGACGAAGTACTTGGGTCCGGACTGAGGGTTTCTGTAGAAGCGGGAACAACCTTTGGCTGGCATAAATATACCGGCATGACAGGCCTAAATATCGGCATCGATAGCTTTGGAGCATCAGCGCCAGCGAGCGACCTCTTTCCGCACTTTGGCTTTTCTGTGAAGGCAATAGTTGAAGCGGTGAAAGCAAATCTTTAAAGACCTCGCCGTAGAGACACAAAAAGCATCACAATAGGTGCCCTGAAGGAGAATTCCCCCATGACAACAAAAGTTGCCATCAATGGTTTTGGCCGTATTGGCCGTTTGGTTCTGCGCGGTATCATCGAAAGCGGCCGCACGGACATTGAGGTGGTTGGCATCAACGACCTTGGTGATGCAGATTTCAACAGTTATTTGCTGCGCCGTGACAGTGTGCATGGTCCTTTGAAAGCGGACGTGTCTGCAGAAGGCGATGCCATTCTCGTGAACGGAAAATCCATTAAAGTCAGCGCTGAGCGTGACCCAGCTGCGCTGCCATGGAGCGCGCTGGACGTGGATATTGCCCTTGAGTGTACAGGCCTGTTTACGCAGCGTGATAAAGCTGCGGCGCACCTTAAAGCGGGCGCTAAAAAAGTGCTGATTTCTGCGCCTGGCAAGGAGGTCGATCTCACTGTGGTCTATGGTGTGAACCACGACAAACTGGAAGCAGGTCACGATATCGTCTCCAATGCTTCGTGCACGACCAACTGCCTCGCGCCGGTTGCCAAAGTCATGAATGACACCTTTGGCATTACCCAGGGCTATATGACCACCATTCACGCCTATACCGGCGATCAACGCATCCTCGATTCGATCCACAGCGACCGCCGCCGCGCGCGCGCTGCTGGCCTTAGCATGATTCCAACATCCACGGGCGCTGCCAAAGCAGTTGGCTTGGTTCTGCCCGAGCTGCAAGGCAAACTAGACGGATCGGCTATTCGGGTGCCCACACCAAACGTGTCTGTGGTCGACTTGAAGTTTGTGCCTGGCAAGAATACCAGCGTAGAGGACGTCAACGCGGCCATGAAAGCTGCGTCAGATGGACCGATGAAAGGCATTCTTGCCTATGTCGACGAGCCAACTGTCTCGATTGATTATAACCACGACAGCCACTCATCCAGCTTCGATGCCACCCAAACAAGCGTCATGGGCGGCAACTTGGTCCGTGTTGTTAGCTGGTATGACAATGAATGGGGCTTTTCCAACCGCATGGCTGATACAGCCGTTGCGATGGGCAAGTTTCTGTAGGGCCCTGCATGCCTCGAGACCGGGTTTCGAGCGGCTCGCCTTTTGAGAAAAAGGCGGGCTTCTCTCGCGCTGTCATAGACGGGCCTTGGTGCTTTGTTTCTGGCACAGCAGGCTATGACTACCAAACGATGGTGATGCCAGATGATGTGGAAACACAGACCCACAACATATTTAAGACGTTGCAAGAAACCCTGCAGCAACACGGTTTTGCTTTAAAACACGTGATCAAAGCAACTTACATTGTTGCCGATCGCGACTATGCAGACCCCTTTTTAGACGTCTGCGGACACTATTTCGGCGACATACGCCCAGCCGTGACATTGATGATCGCAGAGCTCTATCGACCAGAGATTAAAGTGGACATCGACGTCACAGCCTACCGACCTTAAGCAGGTATCTCTTTGGTTACTTGTGCGTCGTGACCACAAGATCGATTTCGCATCCGATCATATAACGCAAACGCGTCATCTGCATGGCGCAAGGGTTCCGCCGCAGTTTTTGACGGGTTGTTTTTGTTCTTGAAAGGGAACTCCGGCGCGCCGAGGTCTAATTCTGTGAGCAACCGTGTCCACGTCTCAGCGCTTGGATCACAGACATCCTCGTAACACAGTAAATGCATCCGGCCTGTTTTATCCTGCTCCACCTTCTGCCCTAAATAGGAATAAACAATCAGCCACTGATGCAGCCAGTATTCAAGCGTATCAGGGTCTCCCTGCGGCACGTCGCCATCAATAACAAAGGGCTTCATCCGCGCCCCAAATTCGTAGTGCGCCAGCATCTTCATGTAATCGGTGGTGAAAGGATCAGTGTGGGCGCGAAACCGCTTGTGCTGTTTCAACAGCGACTGTGCATGATCTACTGGATGGCGAAATGGGACAAGCACATGAGCGTTAGAAAATTGCCCCAAGAGCGCATCTGTACGCAAAACAGCATTATTGTTTTTCGCCAGATAACGCGTCTTCGAATATCGCTTTAAGATCGAGCCAACATAGGCTTGATATGCCGCGCCTATGTCATCTGATACCGCATGCGGCACCAAGCGGTCGCCCTTTATATAGTCGCTGCCAAGCTTGAATTGCCAAAAAGGCTCTTCCAAGCTTTCAGGACTATCAAGATCAACCAGAATACCATCGCCATGCGCACGCTCGCGAAGGGCAATAGACGCTTTATCGCGCCTCCCCCACTTGGCCCAGATGTTAGGTGCTAAGACAAAGGGCATGTCTCGATAGGTCAAGGAGGCAAAGGCCCCGGTCGAAAATAAACCGCGCGTCAACGCCGTCGTGCCGGCCCGCGCTAATCCAGCCACGAAGACATGCGCGCCGTTTTGCGCTGCAGACAAATGCTCATCGCTCAAGCGGCGTGCCTCCAACGCTAAGCCGCGGCGCATGACAAACTGGTTTTCAAGGGCGAGGCGATGAAGCATCTGATCTGTCGCGGAATAACTGCTCTCGCTGTCGTCTTCCCGCTTGCTCGGCTTCACGACGCGCCCACGCACAGATACATAAACAACGGCGATGGCGGTTATCGCTGCAATGCCGGCAAGGCCGAACAACGGCTCGGTCACGTCAGGCCGCTTCAACAGATAAGCGACTAAGAAAAGGCAACCGAAGGGAGCAAGGAATAGCGCTAAATTAGCAAGGACCCGAAACGTGGACCCAAAAAGACGTAGGGCGTAGCCTAAAATCGCCTTTTCTTTCCAATGGTCGGAGACCTTGGATTTGCTCATAATTGCAAGTGGCCGAAAGGCGAAGAAAACAGTTTCGCGCACACGCCGCTGCAGCTGCGAGCGCAGCAACAATTCACAACTGCATATGGTTAGGGCTGCATTGAGGGCCCAAAGCCAAGTCACTCTTAGCTGTCCTGGGAGGCGTCTGCAGTGTTACTAGGCTCAGCTTTCTGTGCACGCCGAGCCTTCATGCGCCGCTTAATCGGGTAGTAAATCAAGGCGAAGGCTACCAGAAAGACGGCGAGTGTGACACCAACCACTGTGATGATGGCACCAGCACCAAGCCCTGGCCCAATATATGCGTGCGCGGGTGTTGCAGTCAGCGCAAACAAAGCGCTTAACAAAACTCCAGAGAAGGCTTTTTGGTGATTTGCATATCGGCGTAACATGATCGCTCCAGACGGTTTAACTGGTTTATGTCTCTTGAGGTATTTAACGTTTTCTTTGTGAAAAACTCTTTAAAAAAAAGGCCAATGCGCTGCATTGGATGTATCAATGGAGCGAGATGTCCAATGCCAAAAATGTGATGAGCCGCGCAACGCCGATCTTATAACACTGGCTCGTGCCACACGCGAAGGATTACCACCATGAAAGAGAAGCGCAGCCTTGGAGATTTGCTCTATTTTGCAGCTCTTGTGATTGTCTTTGTCCTAATCATATTTGGCGCAGGTCTATATTCCGCGAGCAAAAAGAACGCAGCTTACAGGGTTGTAAAAGGTGTACAAGATACCTTTGAACGTTTTTTTTCGGAGTATGACGCGCTTTCAATTGTTGCTGATCGTCCATCAGAATCACTGCAAGACGCTCGAAACGACGTGGCCGGAGTGGTTACCAACACAGCCCAAGATGACAACCTTATTTTCATGTCCGGCTTTTTCGATAACGAAAATGAACTTCGCCTGATTGAGCGGGACGGTACAATTGTACGACGTTGGCCGGTGCCATTTTATGATTACATTTCAGATGTCTCCTATCTGCGCATTGCACCAACAACGAACCGCTATGTCGACATGCATGGAGCGCTGATCGAACCAGACGGGTCTATCGTCTTCAATTATGAATACAACGCTGGCGCTAAAATAGATCGCTGCGGCGACCTTGTCTGGGACATTAAGCACCGGGTCCATCATTCGATCGAGCACTCAGAAAGTGGCGGCTATTGGATCCCCGGCCGTAATACGATTACCGACAAAACAGACAATCGATTCGCTCCCTTCGCGATTGAAGGAAATGTGTCTGGTGTAAACGAAGATTTGATTTTGAAAGTCAGTGACGACGGTGAGATCATTCTCTCAAAGTCAGTGCCAGAGCTTCTATTTGACAATGGTTTTGAAACGAAACTTACAGCCACAGGTGATCATTTTCGCAGGCCAGGAAGTGCAGGCGGCGATTCAGAAATCGTACACTTAAATAAGATTGCGGAGCTACCCTCTAGCCTAGCTAACGCATTCCCAATGTTTGAAGCGGGCGATTTGGCTCTTTCGATGCCAACATACAATCTCATCGTCGTGGTCGATCCAGACGATTGGATTGTCAAGTGGTCGAGCTTTGGCCCATGGCGGCGTCAGCACGATCCTGAATTCGGCACAGACGGACGCATCTACATTTTTAACAATAATGTCTATTTTGGCGGTGATAACATAGGCGAGCCAAATCAACTCGATGGCAAAAGCCTAACAAATATCATCGCCGTTGATCCGGTGACCAATGAGACACAGATTATCTATGGCGATAATCCTGGAGAGTCGTTCCTATCGGTTATTCGAGGTAAAGTAGAGCTACTGGCCAATGGGAACATGTTGGTGACAGAGTTCGCTGCTGGCCGTGTGTTTGAGGTCAATGCTCAGCGCGAACGTGTTTGGGACTATGTCAATCGCTACGATGAAAAGTCCGTGGCTGAAATAACGGAAGCGCGGGTCTATCCACGCAGCTATTTCACTGTCGATGACTGGTCTTGTGAAAGCGACTAACCAAAAAATCAGCCGGTTTTTGGACGTTTGATCCAGAAGGCAGCTTCAGGTCCAAAGTTCTGTTTACCTTTGGGGTGGGCACGCGGAATAACGATTTGATGCCCTTTTTCGTATGTTAGGGCTGTCTCAGGAAGCGGCACCATCTTGCCGTCCTTCACAATGAGTTCGTACCCGCGGATAATTTTATTATCTTCGCGGCGATAAATCCCAAAGAGGTACCGGCCGTCCTGCGCTAAGAGGTCTGCTTTGTAAAATGGGCGCGCATTGACTTCCTTGCCTCTTTCATGTGGAACGTAAAAGCGGACTTTGCTCTCCTGTAGCCATTTATTGCCTAGGTAGCCTAGCGTTTGCTTGGAATGGGCAATGATTTTTCCGTCCTTCAGCAGCGTTGCGAACAAATTCCCCTTCTTTATAGTTGACGGCTTGTCTTGCTGGCCTGCCCAAAAATGCAAACTAAGAGTAGGGACATCCTCGCCCGTGTCGAAATCACGGGTGTCTGGAAATGTTAAATAGCCATATTGCTGCCATGGCCCGATAAACTGGTAGGTCGTTTTCGGGTCGAAGGGGTCGTCGCTGACTTCTAGCGTATCAACCTTGAACACAAATTGAGTCGCCGCCTTATTATTGACTGCATATTGCAGGGCATAGACACCTGGCGTGAAGTTATATTGCGACGACGGATCAATGGCTTGCCGCGCAAAGACCGTATCGGTCATCCGGTAAGTGTCATAGAAGTTGTACTTACCGAGCGTCTCGCCTTTTGCGTTTTTAAGATAGAGCATCATTGGGCCCGGCTGTTTTGGGGCAAATGCAATATCAACGTCGTGGAAGCGCGCTAGGCCACTGCCATACATCGGTAAATCAAGAATCGACTGCCAGGTAATGCGCGGAGCCTGCTGCGCGGACGCCGATCCAACGCTGCAGACCAAGCCAATGGCCGCCAAAACAGCGGAAACCTTAAATTTCAAACCCATGGAAAAGCCCCTTTTAGAATACGAACGATGCAAATTTTGCCGAATAAAACGCAAAAGATCAAATAGGTTGGAACCCTGGGCTAAGATTGGATAAAAGCGACGCTAAACAGACACCTTCCAATCAGGAATTCAAAATGCCCGCTTTTAAAACGATTGATGATCTTGAAGACCTCACCGGAAAGCGCGTGCTTGTCCGTGCGGATTTGAATGTCCCCTTTAAAGAAGGCGCCGTGGGCGATGTCACACGCCTGGAAGCGCTGAAGCCAACGCTTGAAGACCTGAAAGCGAAAGGCGCAGCATGCTTGATTTTATCGCACTTTGGACGCCCCAAGGGCGAGCGTGTGCCTGAAATGACGCTCGAGCCGGTCGCCAAGGCCTTGGAGGACGTGATTGGTTCCTCCGTCAGCTTCATTCCAGACTGCCGCGGCGAGAAGGCGGTGCGCTTAAGTAAAGCTCTAGGAACCGGCGACATAGCCGTATTAGAAAACACCCGCTTTTATGCTGGGGAAGAAGGCAATGATGCCGATTTTGCTCAAGCGCTTGCTGCGCTAGGAGACATTTATATCAATGATGCCTTTTCAGCCGCGCACAGGGCGCACGCTTCAACGCATGCCATCGCAGGCATCTTGCCCGCTTATGCCGGGCGCTCGATGGAACGCGAATTAACCGCACTTGAAGCTGCCCTTGGTGACCCCAAACGCCCCGTTGCGGCTGTTGTTGGCGGCGCTAAGGTATCTTCTAAGCTCGATGTTTTGACGAACCTGGTTGAGAAGGTTGACCATCTCATCATTGGCGGAGGCATGGCCAACACGTTCCTCGCCGCAAAAGGTGTAAATGTCGGCAAGTCTTTGTGCGAGCACGACCTAACTCAAACAGCGACTGTCATCATAGAAAAGGCAGGGGCAAGCGGCTGCACAATCCATCTGCCTTATGAAGTGGTAGTCGCACGTGAATTTGCCGCTGGGGCAGACAGCAAAACAGCGAATGTGCATGAGATTGCAGAAGATGAAATGGTGCTTGATGTCGGTCCTGCGGCTGTGGAAGCTTGTGCCGATGCGCTGAAGATTTGCCGCACACTAATATGGAATGGCCCTATGGGCGCCTTTGAAATCGCGCCCTTTGATGCCGGCACGGTCCAACTGGCAAGGGCCGCTGCAGCGCTCACCAGCGATGGTAGCCTGCTCAGTGTCGCTGGCGGCGGGGACACGGTTGCCGCTCTCAACCACGCAGGCGTCGCCGCCCAGTTTAGCCACATTTCAACAGCTGGCGGCGCATTTTTGGAATGGATGGAAGGCAAAGAGTTGCCGGGCGTCGCTGCACTTTCATAAAGTCCCGCTATTTTAGATAAGCGCTTTTACGGAGGCATAGGGCCATGAGAGTACTGGTAGCGTTTACGTTGAGTGCCGCACTGCTGGCATCATGCGGCGAGGAAACACAATCAGCTGGCACAAGCGGCGCAGATGCCACATTAGCAAAATCTGCATCTGCTACTTTCTAAAAGGCCGCATTGCCAAGGCACCCGGCATTCTTCTACCATAGATTAAAACAAAAAGTGGGGATCGCCGATCATGGACCTAAGCTACACTGCTGAAGAGCAAGCCTTTCGCGCGGACGTACAAACGTTTTTAAAAGACAAACTGCCGAGCAAAATCGCAGAAAAAGTACGCTTGGGCGTTGAGCTTGAGAAGGCGGATATGGAGCAATGGCATGCGCTTTTAAAAGAGCGCGGGTGGCTTGCCGTCACATGGCCGCAAAATCATGGCGGCCCGGGCTGGAACGCCGTACAGCGCGACATTTTTGATGAAGAATGCGCGCTCGCTTTTGCGCCGCGAATTGTACCCTTTGGCCTAAACATGCTTGGGCCAGTGCTCATTAAATTCGGCACGGACGAGCAAAAGGCCGATATCCTGCCCAAAATTTTGGACGGGACGCATTGGTGGTGTCAGGGCTATTCTGAGCCCGGTGCAGGCTCTGATCTCGCCTCCCTAAAAACCAAAGCAGTCCGTGATGGGGACGATTATATTATCAACGGTCAAAAGACCTGGACCACGCTGGGACAGCATGCCGACAAGATTTTCTGCTTGGTGCGCACATCAAGCGAAGGAAAACCGCAAGAAGGCATCAGCTTCATCCTTGTGGATATTGATACCCCCGGTATTGAGATGCGCCCTATTCGCCTCATAGAAGGCGGATATGAAGTCAACGAGGTCTTCTTTTCCGATGTTCGGGTTCCAGTTGATAACCTCGTCGGGGAAGAAAACAAAGGCTGGACGATTGCGAAATACCTTCTGACCCACGAGCGCACTGGCATCGCGGGCGTTGGCGCTTCCACCACTGCACTGGGCCAGCTTAAAGACTTGGTGAAAAAAGTCTCTCGCCGCGGCAAACCGCTTTCAAAGGATCCGCTCTTCATGGCCAAGCTGACGGAGGTGGAAGTCGACTTAGAAGCGATGCGTGTCACTAATTTGCGCGTCTTGTCTGAAGCAGATTCTGGAGCTGCAGGCAGCATGGAAAGCTCCATGCTTAAAATCAAAGGCACGGTCATTCGCCAGCGACTCAATAGTTTATTTAAAAGCGCCATTGGCCCAGCCGCAGCCCCCTTCCCGGCCGAAGCACTGGCTGGAAATCTTTCCGTAGCGCCGGAAGAAACGGCGGCCGCTGCGGCAGATTACTTCAACAACCGCAAGCTTTCGATCTTTGGTGGATCCAATGAAATCCAGCGCAATATCATCGCCAAACAACTCTTTGCGGGTTAAGCACCATGGATTTTAACCTGACAGACGACCGCCGTATGCTCTCGGACATGCTCCGCCGCTTTTTCCGCGAGGACTATGGGATCGAAGAGCGCAACCAAGTCGCCTATAACGCGCCCTTTCACAGCACTAACAAATGGGCCAAGCTTGCTGAGCTTGGTATTCTTGGCGCCCTCGTTGGTGAGGATGCTGGCGGCTATGGCGGAGATGCCTTTGATATCACCGTGATCTTTGAGGAAATTGGCCGCGGCCTTTGCCCAGAGCCAATGCTTGGCACTTTGATGGCGCTTAAAGCGCTGGAAACCATAGGCGCGAATGCGGCGATTGAGGCGATCATCAGTGGTGACAAAAAGGCGGCGTTGGCGGTTTATGAAGTCGACGCATTTTCCACATTAGATGACATTCAAACGCAGGCTACGAAGAGCGGCGACGGTTGGACGCTAAACGGGCGCAAATCCATAATCTATGGCGGCGCGAGTGCAGACGTTGCGCTGGTCGCGGCCAGACATGGCAATGGCATCGGACTATTTGAAGTCACGGACTTTAGCCGCACCGCCTATGCCATGATCGATGGTGGCGGGGCCGCCGAATTTTTGCTCGATGAAACCCCTGCGATCTGCTTGTCTGAAACAGCAGAAGAACCCATAGAAGCAGTTCTCGACTGGGGCCGATTGGCATTGTGCGCAGAGGCCGTGGGCGCCATGGATTGGCTCCATGCGACAACAGTCGATTATCTCAAACAGCGCGTTCAGTTTGGGCGACCTATTGCAACGTTCCAGGCATTGCAGCACCGGATAGTCGATCTAGGGATTGAAATTGAGCAAGCACGCTCGATCACCATTCTTGCGGCCTCAGAGATGACGACCCCGGCGCGGGCAAAACATGTGGCCATGGCGAAAAACCTGGTTGGTAGAGCGGCGACGTTAGTTGCGGAAGAATGCATTCAAATGCATGGCGGTATCGGTATGACCTGGGAATATGCCGGTTCGCACTATGCAAAACGCTTGGTGATGCTGGATCATCAATTGGGCGATAAGGATGATCATACTCATCGCCTGATGGAGATGGCGAGCGCATCACAGGAAAAAGCCGCATGAGCAAAGACTTTGACGTTGTCGTTTACGGAGCTTCTGGCTTTACTGGGCGCTTGGTCGCGGAATATCTCGCTCAGCAATATGGTACCCACGGCGATGTCCGCTGGGCTATGGCTGGCCGCAATTTGGAAAAACTCGCCGCTGTACGCGATGAAATCGGCGCGCCCGGTGACACACCGCTTGTGCCGGCGGATGCAAATGACCCTGCAAGTCTGGACGCAATGACCAGCAAAGCGCGCTGCATGCTAACCACGGTCGGGCCCTACCAACTCTATGGTAGCGCCCTGGTCGAAGCCTGCGCACACAGTGGAACCGACTACGTTGACCTATGCGGCGAACCGGCCTGGATGCATGAAATGATTAAGCAGCATGAAGCCACGGCCAAACAGTCGGGCGCGCGCATTGTGTTCTCCTGCGGCTTTGATTCTATTCCCTTTGATTTGGGGGTCTTTTACCTGCAGCAGCGCGCGCGAACCCAGCTAGGGCAAACCCTGCCCCGCGTTCGCGGCCGCGTAAAAGCGATGAAAGGCGGCTTTTCCGGCGGAACGGCAGCAAGCTTGAAGGCAACACTCGCTGCTGCGGCAGAAGACCCAGAGGTCCTGTCGGTCTTGCGCAACCCTTTTGCGCTCGCACCTGGGTTTGAAGGGCCTAAGCAACCCAGCGGCAACAAGCCGATTTTTGAGGAAGATTTGGGCAGTTGGTCCGCTCCCTTCATCATGGCCGCCATCAATTTGCGTAATATCCACCGCTCAAACTTTCTAATGGACCATGCCTATGGCGCCGACTTTGTCTATGATGAAATGATGCTCACAGGGCCTGGCGAGAAGGGCGAGCAGGTGGCCAATTTCCTGGCGACCACAAAGCAGATCGGGACGGAAAACGACCCTAAGCCTGGCGAAGGACCATCAAAGGAAGAGCGCGAACAAGGCCTGTATGAAATCGTGTTTGTTGGCGAGGGTGATGCTGACAAGCGCATCACGGTGAGCGTGTCAGGCGATAAAGACCCAGGCTACGGATCTACGTCTAAAATGATCGCCGAAAGCGCTATATGTCTTGTGAAAGACAAAGCTGATACGCCCGGCGGTATTTACACCCCTGCGCCCGCTATGGGCGAGGCACTGATACAGCGGCTCGAGGCCCACGCTGGGCTAACATTTGATGATTTGTCATAAAAGTAATTTGAACGCCGTTCAAGTGCGCTAAATAGCAGCCTTAGCCACACTTCTCCACATTTAAACACAGTTTTCACACATTCCTGCCATTGCAAGCGAGAGTGGCGCGGGCTATCTCTGCGCGCGTTCGAACACATCTTAAAGAGGCGGGACTTTCTCCATGCGCGTTACCAAAAAAGTTAAAGACATTCTCAGCCATTATCAAAGTGATAATCCAGGCACGAAGGCTAATCTTGCGCGCATTCTTTCAACCGGCAAGCTGGCCGGTACAGGCAAGATGGTGATCCTGCCAGTGGACCAAGGCTTTGAACACGGCCCTGCCCGCTCGTTTGCACCAAACCCAGATTCGTATGACCCCAGCTACCATCCGAAACTCGCCATCGACGCCGGCCTGAACGCCTATGCAACGCCGCTGGGTATGATGGAAGCCATTGCCGATAGTTTCGCCGGTCAAATCCCGCTGATCTTGAAAGTCAATTCGGCCAACTCCTGGGCTGGCGAGAAAAACCAAGCCATTACCGGCTCTGTTGACGACGCGCTGCGCCTCGGGTGCGCGGCCATTGGGTTTACGATTTATCCAGGCTCGGAATACTGCTTCGATATGATGGAGCAAATCCGAGAGATGTCGGAAGAAGCAAAGTCCGTTGGCATTGCGACCGTAATTTGGTCCTATCCCCGTGGTGGCGCGATCTCTAAAGCGGGCGAAACGGCTGCTGACGTTGGCGCCTACGCCGCGCATATGGCCGCTCTTCTAGGCGCCCACATTATTAAAGTGAAGCTCTCAACCGACCACCTTGAGCAGCCTGATGCGAAAAAAGTCTATGAGGGCGAAAACATAGACATTTCAACGCAAGCAGCGCGCGTGCGTGATGTTGTGCGCTCGTGCTTTAACGGCAAGCGGTTGGTCGTTTTCTCCGGCGGCGCGAAAAAAGGTGCAGACTCCGTTTATGACGATGCACGCGCTATTCGCGATGGCGGCGGCAATGGCTCCATCATTGGCCGCAACACCTTCCAGCGCCCGCGTGAAGACGCGCTGGCCATGCTGCAAAAGATCATCAACATCTATCTCGGCAAGGAATAAGCATTTACCCTGCGGCCATGCGGCCTTAAATGAGGCCGTATGACCGACAGTGAAGACAATCCTCCCTGCCAGCTATATCTGATTACGCCGCCGCAGATCGATACGGCGGCTTTCTCTCAAGAGCTGAAAAAAGCGATTGATGGCGGCCAAATTGCATGCCTGCAGTTGCGCCTCAAGGGGGTGGACGACCGGGATGTGTTGGCAGCCGCAGACACTTTAATCCCGATTTGCCGCGACCATGACATCGCCTTCGTGATGAACGACCGCGCTGATTTGGCAAAAATGTGCGAGGCTGACGCTCTGCATCTGGGCCAATCTGATGGGCTTGTTCATGAAGCGCGCGACCTCCTTGGATTTGATACTGCTATTGGCGTCACCTGCCACGGATCGCGCCACCTGGCTATGATGGCTGGAGAGCAAGGCGCGGATTATGTTGCCTTTGGTGCGTTTTACCCCTCAAAAACCAAAGAACCGCCGACCATGGCCGCGCCAGATATTTTAGAATGGTGGTCCCAATTGGCAGAGTTACCGAGTGTTGCCATCGGGGGAATAACGCCTGAAAATTGCACGCCGCTAGTGCAGGCAGGCACTGATTTCTTGGCTGTCAGTCATGCTATTTGGAGCCATGTGGATGGCCCTGCTGCGGCTGTACAGGCGTTTCATGTCGCCATAGATGCTGGCCTAAGCAGCAAATAGCCGATCAATCTCGCCAACAAGCTCACGCAAGTGAAACGGCTTGGAGAGCACTTTCGCACCTTTGGGCGCTTTTGAGCGACCGTTCAAAGCGACGGCGGCAAATCCAGTAATAAACATGACGCGCATTTCCGGCGCTAAGGTCGACGCACGCTGCGCTAATTCGATGCCGTCCATTTCGGGCATCACGATATCGGTTAACAATAGCTCATAGTCACCGGTGGCAATCAAGGGAAGCGCCGCTGTGCCGCGATCTACCGACGAGACAACGTGGCCTGCTTTTTCCAAAGCACGCTGCAAGAAACTGCGCATTGAACTATCGTCTTCAGCTAGGATGATCGTCGCCATGCAACTTCACTCACTTCAAGCATTTTTGCCAAAATCAGACTGTGATTCTGAGCCGTCAACGTTGTCTTTTAGGCAATGCGCCTTAAGATACTGTAATACTATGTCAAAATTTTATGCCAAGGCATCGCATGAAGAGTTTTCAAATGCAGCTTGCCGATATTCCGGCGGTCCAGCGCTCTATTCCCAGCGCGCTGACGCGGCCTATCATGTTAGCGTCGCCGCATAGTGGCCGTGCTTATCCGACGTCATTTGTCGAGCAAAGCCGCCTCAACCATGCCACACTTCGCCGGTCAGAGGACTTTTGCATTGATCTGCTGTTCGACTTTGCGCCGTCCATCGGTATTCCAATAATATGCGCTGAATTTCCGCGGTGTTATGTCGACGTTAATCGCGGCGCGGACGAGCTCGATCCCATCTTGTTTCTGCAGAAGGAACACACCAAAGCTACCCCCATATCACGCCGGGTTGCCAATGGACTGGGCGTCATTCCGCGCGTCGTTGGCGCTGGTGTCGAGATTTATGGTGAAAAGCTAACCCTAGCAGAAGGCCGCGCCCGGCTAGATCAGTTCCATCAGCCCTATCATAGCGCTGTGAAAGCGCTGGCCGAGCAGGTATCGGCCACGTTTAAAACCAGTTTGTTCATTGATTGTCATTCCATGCCGGACTCGGCGGCGGGGCGAAAGCTGCCTGCAGGAAAAACCACAGATATTGTGATCGGCGATCTGCATGGCCAGGCCTGCGCGCCGCGCGTGACGCAGGCAGCAGTCATCACGCTTCGGGAGATGGGTTACTCCGTTTCGCGCAACGACCCTTATGCCGGGGGATATACCACCCAAACATATGGGCGGCCAGCGATGGGCCGGCATTGCCTGCAGCTTGAAATTAATAGGCGGCTGTACATGGATGAACGTCGTTTGAAGCTGACTGCCAGCTTCGACACATTGCAGCGCGATATGCGGCGCTTTGTCGAGCATATGGCGAATGTGATGGAGGAAATGAACCGCGCTGACCCAACCGCCATCGCAGCAGAATAAAAAAAGACCGGGTCTCACGACCCGGCCCAGGTTCAGGGAGGAAACACCCGCAAAGCGGGTATGTGAGATAACTCACATGAAACAAAATAACTATTCTTTCTGGATAATCAACCTTTTCACATAATCTTCACGTGGTCGCAGCGTTCACATTGTTGTGATTATCGCCATTTGGGATAAGAAATTTAATGGCATGGGGAGCAATAGAGACGTCTACCGGCGCCAGTCCAAAATAATCTCCGTCCACCTGCACCATGCAATGACGCCCTGGCGTTTCTATTCG
>JBCCAR010000065.1:0-5866 GCA_039814715.1 Pseudomonadota bacterium | reverse complement strand
CTACCTGCCGCCTTATTCGCCCGATATGAACCCCATCGAGATGGCCTTCTCAAAACTCAAAACTTGCCTCAGACAAAACCCCGCAAGAACCGTCAGCCAAATCTATCAGCGCATTGCAGAGATCATCGAAACCATCAAACCGACCGAATGCCAGAACTATTTCAAAGCCGCAGGATATCAACACTCAATATGAAAACGCTCTAGGCCTGTGTCAGACACGCCTGAAAGCTTAATGTTGATATACTCGTTTACTTGGGAAGTTAGTGTTACCCGTGGCTCGATTTGCCTCTCAAAGACAACCGTACATCCGCAATTGGCTGTCTCAGACCAAGAGGCGTTGGGGTCACCGGGTAAGAACAAACGTTCATTGCCGACCTGAAAATACCCGCGAATTGGTACGACTTGATTGTGCGCTCTGGCATGCGAGCGCCTGGACGTTGATCTGCGTTCGCTGATCCATCGTTTATGGGTTTTTCCGCTACGCTCAGCGGCCTCAAGTTGACGCATCAGGTCGTTGAACTGTCGTTCGCGCCGAAGGGCAACAAACTTAAGCTGCAGCGCATCGATTTCTTGCTTCAGGCCTAGAAGTTCTGTGTCGATGGTGCCGCCGCCAGGAGCGCGCATCCAATCTGAAAGGGTTTTGAAGTGCATGAAAGGATATTTCCTAGAGTGGTATCTAGAAAATAACCAATAAGGATAAATTAGTCAATATCTATCCGAAAAAATCCAAAAAGAAAGAGCGCCTGACATCACCTTCAAAACCGCTTCCGCCGCATCTTAGCCTTCTTGGTACTTGTCCCAGGCATCCCGCTCTTCGAACGCGGCTTCTCGGCCAGCATCTGCTGGTCCAGGGGCAGGCCAAGTTCCGAGGCTTCCAGGCGCTTAATCTCATCCCTCAGCCGGGCGGCGGTTTCGAATTCCAGATCGGCCGCTGCGTCTTTCATCTGCTTGTCGAGGTCGGCGATATAGGCTTTGAGGTTGTGGCCGACCATGTTGGAATTCTCGTCGTCAATCTCGGGGGTGAGATAGTCGCCTTGGCTGGCGTCTTTCATGATGTCGGCGATGTTTTTCTTCACAGACGTAGGCGTGATGCCGTGTTCTTCGTTATAGGCGATCTGCTTTTCGCGGCGGCGCTTGGTTTCGGCCAGGGCGCGCTCCATGGAGCCGGTGATAGTGTCAGCGTAGAGCAGCACGCGGCCATCGACATTGCGGGCGGCGCGGCCGATGGTTTGGATGAGGGACGTTTCTGAGCGCAGGAAGCCTTCTTTATCTGCATCCAGAATGGCGACCAGGCCGACTTCGGGGATGTCGAGGCCTTCGCGCAGCAGGTTAATACCAATCAGGACATCAAAGGCGCCAATGCGCAGGTCGCGGATGATTTCGATGCGTTCGAGCGTGTCGATGTCTGAATGGAGGTAGCGCACGCGCACGCCTTGTTCGTGCATGTACTCGGTCAGGTCCTCCGCCATCTTTTTCGTTAGCACGGTAACGAGGCTGCGGTAGCCTTGCTTAGCCGTCTCCAATGCTTCGTGGATGACGTCGTCGACCTGCGTTTCCACATCGCGAATTTCTGTTGGCGGATCAATGAGACCCGTTGGGCGGATGACTTGCTCGGTGAAGACGCCGTCTGTGCGCTCCAGCTCCCAGGGGCCAGGCGTGGCGCTGACATAGACGCTTTGCGGGCGCATGGCGTTCCATTCGGTGAATTTCAGTGGGCGGTTATCGACGCAGCTGGGCAGGCGGAAGCCATATTCCGCCAACGTTACCTTGCGCCGTCTATCGCCGCGCTCCATGGCGCCAATTTGCGGAACTGTCTGATGGCTTTCATCCACGAACAATAGAGCGTTGTCTGGCAGATATTCAAACAATGTGGGCGGCGGTTCTCCCGGCAAACGGCCGGTCAAAAAGCGCGAATAGTTTTCCACGCCGGCGCAGGAGCCCGTTGCTGCAATCATCTCCAGATCAAACTGCGTGCGCTGCTCCAGGCGCTGGGCTTCCAGCAGTTTGCCTTCTGCTTCATACTGCTTGAGCGTCTCGGTAAGCTCGTGTTTGATGGCGTGCATGGCCTGGTCCATGGTCGGGCCGGGCGTCACATAATGGCTGTTGGCGTAGATTTTCACTTGCTTCATGCCGTTGGAGACTTTGCCCGTCAGCGGATCAAACTCGGTGATTTTTTCCACTTCATCGCCAAAGAAATCAAAGCGCCAGGCACGGTCTTCATAATGCGATGGGAACAGCTCCACCACGTCGCCACGCACGCGGAAGGTCCCGCGCTGAAAGGCTTGGTCATTGCGCTTGTATTGCAGCGCCACAAGCTTACGGATTAGATCGCGGCTGTCTATGATGTCGCCTTCAAGCACCTTGAACGTCATGGCGGCATAGGTTTCGACCGAGCCGATACCATAAATGCATGAGACGGACGCAACGATGATCACATCGTCCCGCTCTAAAAGAGACCGAGTGGCGGAGTGGCGCATGCGGTCGATCTGTGCGTTCACCGAGCTTTCTTTCTCGATATAGGTGTCAGAGCGAGGCACATAGGCTTCGGGCTGGTAATAGTCATAATAGCTGACGAAATACTCGACAGCGTTGTCAGGGAAAAAGCCCTTGAACTCACTATAAAGCTGGGCTGCCAAGACTTTATTGTGCGCCAGGATGAGGGCAGGGCGCTGCGTCTCTTCAATCACCTTTGCCATTGTGAAGGTTTTGCCGGAGCCGGTCACGCCCAGCAGAACCTGATCACTCTCTCCCGCCTGAGCTGCTTCTACAAGCTCAGCAATAGCGGTCGGTTGATCGCCTGACGGCGTGAACTCGGTATCCATCACAAAGGCTTTCCCGCCTTCCGATTTCTCCGGCCGATCTGGTTTATGGGGGACGAAATCAGCGGACTGATCGATGTCTTCTAGCGAGGTGCGGATTTGAATGCTCATGCTTTACCATATGGCATAGAACGAGCGGGGAACAAGCGCTGCTTGCATCTGATTTGCCGCAGCTATAGCGTTGCAGCCCATGGGACTTGACGACTGCTACAATATCGCTGATCTGCGCCGTTTAGCAAAGCGCCGCGCGCATAAGATGGTGTTCGACTATATCGACGGCGCGGCGGACGACGAAGTTACTCTGGCCCGAAATAATAACGACTTTAGCGATATTGACTTGGTGCATCGATCTCTCGTGGACTGCAGCGCGCTTGATTTGAGCGTTAATGTGGCTGGCATCGACTTAACCCTCCCCTTCTTCTGCGGGCCAAGCGCAGGCAACCGGTTGTTTCATAAAGACGGGGAAAGGGCCGTTGCCCGCGCCGCGAGTGCCGCCGGCGCGGCGTGCTCCTTATCCACACTTAGCTCTGTTTCAATCGAAGACTTCGCGCAGGAGACACAAGGGCCAAAGTTCTTTCAGCTTTATGTTTGGAAGGATCATGGGCTCGTTAAGGAGATGCTGGCCCGGGCGAAGGCTGCAGGCTTTGACGCTATGATGCTGACCGTTGATTTGCCGGTGCATGGCAACCGTGAGCGCGATTGGCGTAATGGGTTGACGATCCCGCCGGTCATACGGCCCAAGCAGGTTTTACAAGCGCTCACTCGGCCGGGTTGGACATTGGATTATCTCACGTCGCCGAGGATTGGGTATGCCAATCTTTCCGGCCATAGCGGCGGGGAGAGCTTATTTGAATTTGTCAGCAAACAACTCGATTCCACCTTTGAATGGAAAGATGCTCAGGCCTTTCGCGACATGTGGGATGGTCCTGCCTTTGTGAAGGGGATCGTCCATCCCGGCGATGCCGTCAAAGCGCTTGAATGCGGCTATGATGGCGTCACCATTTCCAACCACGGCGGGCGGCAGTTGGACAGCGATATCTCCCCCATCAGAGCCCTGCCGGCCATTCGCGAGACCGTGGGGGAAGATGCTGCGCTGGTACTGGATGGCGGGATACGGCGCGGGACTGATATTGTAAAGGCGCTGTGTTTGGGCGCGGACGCAGTGAGTTTTGCGCGGCCCTATTTGTTCGGCCTTGCTGGCGCAGGAGAAGCGGGCGTTGCGCGCGCTTTGGACATTTTAAAATCAGAATTGGGGCGCGCAATGACATTGCTAGGCGCGCCAAGCGTCAAAGATTTGACACAAGAGGGTGTTCAACTCAGATACAGATAAGCCTGCGTATAAACAGGCGTATGTTTAAGAAAGGGAACTCACCCATGAAGCATCTTATTGGTATGGCAGCTATCGCTGCTGTGACTGCATCCTTTGCGGGCGCTGCCGTGGCCGATGGCTTTCAGCTACAGCCGGGAAAATACGAGATCACGGGCAAAATGAAGATGCCGATGATGCCGCAAGGGATGCCCGTCAATAACACGCAGTGTGTGACGCAAGAGCAAACCGACATGAAGGCGGAAGACATCGCAGAACAAATGGCGCCAGGCGCTGACTGTACGATCCAAAACCTCGACATGTCAGACAAAAAAATGGATTTCGCCTTTACCTGCAAAGGCGGCGAAATGGGGACGGTGAGCGGTCAATACGACATCAGTTTTGGCGCCAATAGCTACAGCATGGATGGCAAGTTTACGGCTTCAGATGCCGACATGACTATGGAAATGCAGGCCGATGCAAAGCGGATTGGCGATTGCTGATCTGCTAAGATGGCCTGGTATTGTTTGCAGGCTCAGCCAAGGTGAGGGCGTCCACTTTCGTCTCCCACGCCCGCAAATGAGGGAGCTGATCTAAGATGGCGCGGCCTTCGATCGCGCGGTTGATGACGTAGGTCATGGCGCGAACTGCAATGTCTGCCCGGCTCATCTGCGTGCTAACCAGCCAGCCGCCATCGCTGACCAGCGTATTGAGCCCTTCAAACAAGACCTGCAACTCCGCGCTGAGCTTTTCGGGTGCCTTTCGGCCCAGGCCTTGGGCCTTGGTGGTTTTGGGCAACGCCTTGGGGATCAGGAAACGCAGGACAGACTGCTTCATTCCTTTCGCCTCCGCGACAAAGAGGTCGTCTAAAAGCCAATCAATGTTTTGCGGCCAAGCGCGCATTGTGAGATCATAAAAGTAGAGGCTTTCATCCGCCCAATCTTCAAAAATCACGGCGAGGGCCGCTTCGCGCGGTTCTTGCGGCATGGTACCTGGGGAAGGCGCAAGCGTCTCCAAATGATCAAGTATATCTGTACTATCGACAATGAAGCGGCCGGCTGTTTCCAGTACAGGGAACTTGCCAGTCGGTGACACTTTTTTAAGCCGCCCCGTTTCAGAAATTTTGACTTCACGTACGGTGTAACTCAGGCCCTTCAGATGCATCACGCGCCGCACCTTGTCGCTAAACGGGGAAATGGCATATTGCCATAAAACGAGCGTGTGTTGATCCGTCATTTTCAGGTGCCCTGATCGCAATAATTCTGTTGGCAAAGCGTTTTCATACTTTGAAACATAGCGCAATCCGCCTAAAACGCGAGGCAGTCTCGCTTGAAAAAAAAGAAAGCTGCGCCGGTGTCCATTCTCTCTGATTCCCTTTCCCGCATTAAACCATCGCCAACGATGGCGGTCACACAAAAAGCCGCCGAGCTAAAACGCGCTGGCAAGAATGTGATCGGCCTTGGCGCAGGGGAGCCTGATTTTGACACCCCAGACCATATTAAGGCTGCGGCAATTGCTGCCATTCAGCGCGGTGAGACGAAATATACAGCTGTGGGCGGTACGCCTGAGGTTAAAGAGGCCATCGCGGAGAAGTTTCGCGTTCAAAACGGGCTTGACTATACGCAAGATGAAATCTTCGTTAGCTGCGGCGGCAAGCACAGCATCTACAACGCGATGATGGCGACATTGAACCCAGGCGATGAAGTGCTCATTCCGACGCCTTATTGGGTCAGCTACCCTG
>JBCCAR010000054.1:0-11309 GCA_039814715.1 Pseudomonadota bacterium | reverse complement strand
GCCGCCACGCTCGCTGGCACTCCTCTGCCATATTCAGGGCCACGCACACGCGGGAAACGCACGCCCTAAGGACGCGACTAAACCACTGACCGCCACCAGCGGGTCACTGGTTTAGTCTTTCGCTGGCAGTGTTCCTTGACCAGGTCTTTCATCGCCTTGCAACGATTTGGGTAAGCGTGCGCTCATGGGTTTTTTTCGCTTCTAACGCCTTCAGCACCCTCCCTGGAAGAGCGTATCACCTGGGACTGAATGTGGACACAACGCGCCTCAGCAGCAATACATCTCATCTGAAACGCCAAGCGCCTCATCAAATGCGGTCATCGCAATGTCGATCTCCGCTTCCGTAATGGTGAAAGGCGGGCCAACTTTGACGGTGTTGGGGACGAAGCCGCCCATAAAGACGCCCCGCCTTGCCATTTCTGCGCCGATAACGTTATTTGGGCTCTTGCTGAGGTCTCCAGTAAAGCCTGTCCATCGGTCTTCTCCGACGACGGGCTCCCCATCGCCGTTGACGATATCGACGGCATAAAACAGGCCATGCCCGCCGACGAAACCAACGCTGGGGTGGCGGGCAGAGAGATCATCCAGTTTGGCTTTGAGGTAACTGCCGCGTTCGCGGATGGTCTCGAGCATATTCTCGTTCAGCATGGCTTCAAGAGCGCCGACGATGGACGCACAGATGATGGGGTGACCATCCCAGGTGCTGCCGCTCCACCAGCGCGCGCTTTCAAAGTATTCCGCGATTTCTGTGCTCGCGATCACAGCGCCCGCTGGCAAGGCTGAAGCGTTGATGGATTTACCTGCTGCAATGATGTCGGGGTGGATATCGGGGTAGAGCTGGTAGCCGAACCATTCACCAAGCCGGCCAAAGCCGCACAGCACCTCATCATCAATCCACAAAAGACCGTATTTTTTGCACAGATCATAGATGCCCGGCAGGTAGCGGTCGTGGCCAGCAAGACCGCCAGCGCCAAACATGGGCTCGGTGAGGATGCCCGCGATGTTTTGCGGGCCAATGGCGCGGATCATGGCTTCGGCGGCGTCTAAGGAGGGAAGCGTCTGATTACCTGTCCAGTCCTGTCGTTCTGGCGGCGGGATGGGAATGAAGCCATTGACTGGAAAGCCCGGCACATCGCGCACAGTTTCCATGGCGCCCTGCGGAGACATGTTGTTGCGATAGCCGCGCAGCATGCTGGCGCCGACTGTCAGCCCGTGAAACGAGTGAGCCTGGGTTAAGATCACTTGCTTGCCGGTATAGAGCCTAGCCATGGCAATCGCATTCTCATTGGCCTCCGTGCCCGAGGCAAGGATACGCACCCTGCCCGCCCATTTGGGTGTCGATTGGCCCAGCACATCCTCAATAATCAGCTTAGCGGCGCGCGCCCGGTAGTCAGACGCCATGCCAAAGAAGACATGGCCATAGCGCTCCATGGCCCGATGAATTTCATTGTAAATACCTGGGTGGCGATGGCCTAAACTGTCGGAGATGAGTTGGCTTTGAAAATCCAGAAGTCGCGTGCCGTCTGCCAATGTGAAGTAGTTACCGTCTTGGCTTTCAACGCCGGTGAAGACATGGTCTGCCTTGGCCTGCGTATTGTGCAAATAATATTGCCTGTCCCACGCTTCAATTTCGCTCCAATCGGTCATACCAGCCGCTCCTTTTCTTGCAGCGAATCCTGCGCATATTGGGCGTGCGATGTCAAAAGCGTCGCGATAAACACCGCTTAAGCTTGCTTGAGGGCGGTGCAACGATGGGGCGTGCCATAAAACTGTCTACGAGCATGCGTTTTCTTGCAGCGCACGGTTTTGACAGTCGTGGCTTAGCGTAAAACCAGAACGAGGGATTTGGGTATGAAACGTTTTCTAACAACTGCAATCGTCATTGGTCTAGCAACCACCGCCGCGCCTTTGGCACAAGCAACAGGCCATGGTAGCGCGGACGAAGCACCAAAAGCTGCAGCTGAAAAAAAGATGAAGACAAAAAAGAAAGGCCATATGCCGCTGCGCGCCGCGTACATGGCGGAACATGCAGCTTGGAATGCAGACCATGAGCGCTGGGAAGCCGACCATGAAGAAGCCGTGGTTATACTGCGCGCCATTATCAAACAGCTCAAAAGCGAGAACGCTTTGACCGGGCACGATGAAATGATCGATGAACACGGCAAAGTCCTAGAGGGCGACGACATGATGATGGTCGCGCAGGAACACGCTGCGCAGCGTGTCGCTCACGAAGAAATGCGCGATGCCCACCACCACTTAATGGACGCCGTGCGCGGATTGGCTTTAGCAGCGGAAGAGGACTTAGCCGCCGAAAGCAATTAAAACTTGCCACTGATATGTCAGCGGCGGCCTTAGGGTCGCTGCTCCCTCCCGCTAGGCCTTGAGTGCCAGCGGTGCTGGGTTCACCGCAGGGAGGCGTGCGAGCAGTCCGGCGCCAAAAAGCATCATGACACAAATCACGATAACGGCGATGTGATAGGAGCCGTTCAGATCATAATCCACATCCATTAGAAATGGCGTGATCCCTTGGACCAGCGCAATGGACCCGTAGGCCACGCCGGATATGGCGCCGTAATGGGCCACGCCAAAGTAGCGCGACAGCAAAAACGGCAAGACGCCATATTCTGTACCGAGCCCAAGCCCCATCAGCACACCAGCCAGCAATAACGTTGGCTGTGCATTGCTGCTTTCAAGGAGGATGAGGCCGGCGATGGCGGCTATATAAAAAGGTGCGGCAATCCATGGTTTGGGCATCCGGTCTAGAAGGATGCCAATTCCGATCTGCCACGCGGCAGTAATGCCGGAAAACGTGACGAGGACGGTCACAGCGTCTTCTGACGCAATGCCGCGATCCATTAGCATTGGCACGACATGGGCAAAGACAGCTGTCATACAGCCAGCGCCCAGCGCAATCGCTGTCAAAAGCATCCAAAATGCCCGGGTACGCAAAGCGTGTCGGAGGGTCATGCCCTCAGCATTTACGGCTTGATCACCGATCAACCGTGGTGGGTCGCGCAGCAAAAGGAGCAAGGTGGGCAAGCCTATGGTCGCAATGATCGCGCCAACGCCGACAAACCCGCCGCGCCAACCAAATTGCGCGATGAAGGCCGCAACAATGATGGGCGATATGGCAGCGCCAATGCCGTTCCCAACCCCGCCTGCGATGCCAAGGGCAAAGCCGCGCCGTGCATCAAACCAAGCGGCGATAACCTTGGTGTACATCGCCGGGCTCGGGATGGCGGCGGCGATGCCTAAAATGGCGAAAAGGGAGTAGAATTTCCAATAGCTTGCGCCCGCCTGTGAGATAAGCGCGATTGAGGCAGCAAAAGCAGCGATACCAGGAAGGAGAATGCGGCGCGGGACATAGCGATCAATCGCGCGGCCAACAATGGGAAAACTAATCGCAGCCATAACCGCCAAGACAAATAATACCCCAGACACAGCGGCCCGAGGCCAGTCAAACTCCGTTGAAATGGGAATAAGGAAAAGACCGAAGACGGTATAAACCATGGGCGTCACGCCCACCATATTCCCAATGGTGCAGGCTACTAAAACGCCAGTCTTGGTTTGCATGCTTGTGGTGCCCTTCTGTTCAAGCGTGTTGAACGCTATGGGCCGAACCGCCGTCATGCAAGCGCTTGTCTAACTGATTGTTTCGATGCTCAGCTATTGGGTGAAACGTGCTCTAAATAGTGTCGACCCGCTTGTTGAAGGCCGCCAAGCCTTCTTCCAAATAGTCTGCAATCAAAGGTGTGCCGAGCAGATAGTCAGCCGTGGAATGACTACCTCTTTCATCTCGGGCCGTATTGCACGCCTCCGCCCAATCATCAGAACTATAAGTCCCGCGGCCAATCCAGCTTAGGGCCACAAGTTCGACGGCCTCGTCATCATTTAGGTCATCGATGAGGTGGTGCACTTCTGCCCGGGTGGAATCATCACCGCGATCTTCAAGCACATCGCCAACCCCTTCATAGTCTTCAACCGGGCCGCGGCTTTGGCTGGCCGTAGGCACCTTGGCGTCATATTCGCGCGCTTTCATGATGATGAAGCTAAGCTTATCAACGGGAATTGTGAGATCCATGTTGCAATCCTTCCTGTTTTGAGGACTGCACCATCTAATCACATTCGGCGAAAAACGACCTTGATCTGCCTCAAATAGAGCACGGTTAACCCTCCGGGCGGCTTGCGGCATCATTCAGCGCCCAGTCGTAGCGGTGCTTTTTAATTTTTGTTACGTTTGCCAATGCTGCCGCCAAGTCGCCGCGGGCATAACGGCGCAAATGCGCTAAGACGGTGTCAGCCGTATTGCCAAAATCTTCTCGGTACCAGCCATATATTTTGGAAATCACAAGTCGGTTTTTCTCAATGGCAGCGCCGCGTGGATCGTTTACATAGGCTATAGCGGCGTTTTCCAGCATGGTCTCAAGCGTTTCCGCGGTATAGGCGCGCGCGGCGAGATTGGGGCAGCCAATAGAAGCACAGTTGAGCGCATAGTGAAGACGCGGATCATCAAACAGTGCGCGCAGCACATGGTTTTCGATTTGGCTGAGGGTTAAATCGACAGTATTGACCGTCACGAGCGGAAGGTCCCACGGGCCTTTCCCATCCACTTTTACATTTCTTATCGACTTAACTGGATACTGATCGACAATCAGGCCAATGGTCGCCGCGTTGTAGAGATTGATCCAAAAGGCCTTTTGTTGATCAAGCGTCAGCCTCGTTACGTCTTGCGCTTCAAGCGACGCGATGTAGCTGCCCAGGGCTGCGCGGTCTGCGGCAGTGATATCGCTATACTTTACCCGCGACACCGTTCCCGGCTCAGGCACCAGATAGGTCTCTAACAGCGAATCAAACGCACTGTGATCGACATCTACAGTTTTCGTATCGCTGTTTTGAGCAAAGATAGGATCCACTAACTCAGGCGTTGGAATAAATTTTCGCTCTAGCCACAAGGGCGCGGCTTGCGCAGCGCTAGAAACGAGCATAGTCGCGGCCAGGAGAGCGATACTGGCTGTGTTAAGAAAGTGTCTCATTGATTCGGCCTTGTTTTATGGATTGGCCAGAAAATACGGCGCCCTGTTGGGGAAAGCTATGCACAGCTCTTCACAACTAAGAGAGCCGGTCGCAAATGAGGCAATTGATGTTAAACTTCAATTGCCCCAAAGCTCTTAAAGCCGAAGCGGCTAGGACGCCTTAAACGCCTCAGGTTCCGACTTCTCACGCTTATGGTACAGCTTGTTGACAGCCATGATGTAAGCGCGCGCGCTGGCCACAAGTGTATCTGCGTCTGCACCCTGCCCGTTCACGCTCTTGCCGTCTTCCGACAAACGAACGGTGACTTCCGCCTGCGCGTCCGTTCCGGCCGTCACAGCATGGACCTGGTACAGCTCTAAATGCGGCTTGATGTCTGGGACCAGCGCTTTGATGGCGTTGAACACAGCGTCTACAGGGCCATTACCGGTTTGGGTCGTGGTATGTTCCTCGCCATCGATATCGAGCGTTAAAACCGCGCGTTGCGGGCCTTTAGAACCAGCATAAATCTCAAGCGCTTCCACTTTGATGCGCGCCTGTGCCCGCATGACGCTGTCATCAACAAGGGCGATAATGTCTTCATCAAAGACTTCTTTTTTCTGGTCACCCAATGCCTTAAAGCGCTTAAAGGCAGCCTGTGCTTCCTCATCGGGCAGCTCATAGCCCAATTCTCGCAGCTTCGTGAAAAACGCATTGCGGCCGGAGTGTTTCCCCATCACCAAGGAGGACTTATTAAGGCCAACACTTTCGGGCGTCATGATCTCATAGGTCTCAGCATTTTTCAGCATGCCATCTTGATGAATGCCGCTTTCATGGGCAAAGGCATTGGCGCCTACGATGGCCTTGTTGTTTTGCACTGTGAAGCCTGTGATCGCCGAGACCAAACGCGAAGCCCGGGTAATCTCAGTCGTATTGATGTTGGTATGATAGGGCATCACATCCGCGCGGGTTTTGATCGCCATGACGATCTCTTCCATCGCAGCATTGCCAGCACGTTCGCCAATGCCGTTGATGGTGCACTCAACCTGGCGCGCGCCATTTGCTATACCTGCCAGGGAATTGGCGACACCCAGGCCTAAATCATTATGGACATGCGTGGAGAAGACGGCCTTATCCGCATTTGGCACGCGCTCAATGATCCGCTTAAACATCGCGCCATACTCTTCTGGTGTTGCATAGCCCACGGTATCGGGAAGGTTGATCGTTGTTGCCCCTGCATTGATCGCTGCTTCAACCGCTTTGCACAGGAAGTCTAGTTCCGACCGCGTGGCGTCCTCAGCGGACCATTCCACGTCATCGACCAAATTTCGCGCCAGCGACACACTTTCATGAATGTGCTCAATGACTGCATTTTCGCGCAGGTTTAGTTTGTATTTCATATGCAGGGGCGAGGTCGCGATAAAAGTGTGCACCCTTGGATTTGCGCCTTTGCGCACGGCTTCAGCAGCACGTTCGATATCAGCCCGCTGCGCCCGTGCGAGGGACGCGACCGTCGCGTTTTTACAAAATTCAGCCACTTTTGAGACCGCTTCAAAATCGCCTTGAGAAGCAATCGCAAAGCCGGCTTCAATAATATCGACGCCCAATGCTTCAAGCACTTCCGCGATGCGCAGTTTTTCATCTAAGTTCATGGACGCGCCGGGCGATTGTTCGCCGTCACGCATGGTGGTGTCAAAAATGCGAATATGATCACTCATGAAAATTCGTCCTTATCCGTAAGCTGGCCTGTGGCAGCAGCATGTGATGAAATTTTTAAACCAAGGAAAGCCTGAAACGCCAGCAGCAAAAGCTGCCATAATCAAAGGGCGCTTAGGCGCGGATAAGTCGTAGAAGGGCACGCGCAATGAGGACGCGCAGCGCTGTGCGCGACAGTTTCCTCAAAATGCAAGACATGAATAACACGCCAAGTCCTTCAATTCGCTTTGACCGCTCATTGTTCGAGCGCCATAGTTGATATTTAGTTAGCAGGCCCGCAAATAATTGCAAGCGTCGGTTATCGTCCAGCGCTTGCAGGTCGGCTACTGACAGGTCATTATCGACATAATGTTTTGTTGAAACAGCTGACCCGCCGCGGCCAAATCTTGCGGACTTGCCTGCTGCATGAGCTGCATAGCTGCGGCCTCTCCGCCCCCGCCGGACATCATGAAGGCAAGTTGGCGCGCCACGGTATCATTTGCGCCAGCTGCGGCCTTTTCAAAGACACCGCCGAGGCACGCGCAGGTGCTTGGATCATTTCCATCGGATTCGCAGCCATTGAGCAGCTCTTCAAGCGGCGTTCCTTGAGCAGAGGTGCTTACCGTTCTAGAGGCCTTTTCAGCCGGGGCGTCTTCCGCAGCCGGCAATTTGCCTGATTTAAAAGCGGCGATCTCTGCTGCTGCTTCAGCTCTCATGGCTTCACCGTCTGCGCGGGCGGCCTGCGCCTGCGCAACCGGGTCGACGTAGGCAATTTCTTCATAGTTTTCGAAGCCAAGCGGAACGCCTGCGCGTTGCTCAGCCGTTCTGCCCGCTCTGCCATCGGCCCAGCGCAGCGCGATACAATTCACCTTCCCCTTATAGTTTTCCCCGATCTTCGACCGCGCTCTCGTATCGGCGGCGCGAAACGCCTCCAAACTCAGGCCAGCTTTCTGCGCGGACAAACGATTATTCTCTTCAAAACTACCGTTCCCTTTTTCGTTGAAGGAATAGTAATACGCCTTTGCCTCTGTCTGCGTTGTCGCATCAGTCGTTTGAGCAATTTGGCATTGGCAGCTGCGCTCATCAGGATAAAAATCCATGCAGGCCTTGTAGAGCTTCTGATGGATTGGAATGGCAGATAACGGCGGCAGCGGGGTCATCGGAGCCCCCTCAATCGCGCACCCTTCAAAAAAATCGTCAATATTGCCTGGATCGCCGCCACTGATGGATTCAAAACGGTTTTGATAGCGCAGGGTCCCTTGCATGTCCTGTTGCTGCGCAGTGAGGATATCTAGATATTCCTCATCCCCGTCTAAAGCGTAACGATATGACGCTGCAACAACCCGCTGATAGCGCGGTTCTTTCGCCGCCATCATGTAAGCGTCATAGCGTTTGGAAACGCAGCTGCAATCCACATTGGTGAGACCATATTGCGCGCACAAGGCCTCAGCGTCTGCATCGGCTTTAGCCGACGCAGAAAAAATAAGAAGCAAAAAGCAGACAGATAAAAGTCTCATAGCAAACCCATCAAGAAATCAGCCGGAAGCTAGGGCGATCGCCCCGCCTGGCATTGTAAAAAAACCGACATCAAGCCGTCGTTGGACTATCCAAGCGCCTGGGCCAAATCGGCAATCAGATCATCAGGGTGCTCAAGGCCCACAGATAGCCGCACGACATCTGGCGCTGCGCCAGCAGCGACTTGAGCGGCTTCATCCAGCTGGCTGTGTGTTGTCGACGACGGGTGAATGATGAGAGACCGCGTATCGCCGATATTCGCCAAATGACTGAACAATTTGACGTCGCTCACCAGCTTGACGCCAGCTTCATACCCACCTTTCAGACCGAATGTGAAGACGGCCCCAGCCCCTTTAGGAAGGTATTTTTGCTGCAATCCATAATAGGGATCATCTGCCAGCCCGGCATAACTGACCCAGCTGACGGCCGGATTTGCCTTGAGCCACTTGGCGACCGTCATCGCATTCAGGCAATGCCGCTCCATGCGCAGCGCCAGCGTCTCAATGCCGTTGAGAATGAGGAAGGCGTTCATGGGGCTAATCGCTGGACCCAGATCGCGCAGTCCAAGGGCTCGGCACGCAAGAATGAAGGCTATCGGCCCAAAGGCGTCAGTAAAGACTTTGCCGTGATAGCTGTCATTCGGCTGAGAAAGATATGGAAACTTATCTGAAGCCGCCCAATCAAATCCAGCGCCATCAATGATAATGCCGCCCAGTGAGTTGCCCTGCCCGCCTAAAAACTTGGTCAGCGAGTGCACCACAATATCAGCGCCATGTTTAAGCGGTTGGCACAAATAGGGCGTCGCCATGGTGTTATCGACAATGAGCGGAACGCCGCCAGCATGCGCAGCGTCGGCGATTGCCTGGATGTCTGTGACCACACCGCCTGGATTTGCCAGGCTTTCAATAAACACGCAGCGCGTCTTGTCATCAATGGCGTCCGAAAAGGCTTGCGGGTTATCCTGGTCCACAAATTTGACATGCCAATCCATCTTCTTAAACGATTGACCGAGTTGATTGATGGAGCCGCCATAAAGCTTCTTGGCCGCGACGATGTTGCAGCCCGGCTCCATCAAGGTATGGAACGCTATCAACTGGGCAGAGTGCCCACTGGCAACAGCCAGCCCCGCTGCGCCGCCTTCGAGAGCTGCAACGCGCTGCTCAAGCACATCGGTCGTCGGGTTCATCAGGCGCGTATAGATGTTGCCGAATTCATTCAGGCCGAACAGGTTGGCCGCGTGTTCTGAGCTATCAAACACATAAGAGGCCGTCTGGTAAATCGGCGTTATCCGCGATTTTGTCACCGGGTCCGGCTGCGCGCCCGCATGAATGGTATTGGTCTCAAATTTGTAGCTGGGCGCATCATCTGACATGGCGCTTTTCTCCCCGTCGCGTTTTTTGCTGCTTAACTGTTATGACATACGCTAGCATCCTTTCAGGCAAGACTTAAGAGGGCTCTTTCATGAACGCTGGTTTCGTTTCAATCATGCTCGTTGTACTCGCTGTCATCATCGTCTTTATGGCGGTGAAAACAGTGCGCCAAGGCTTTGAATATACTGTTGAACGTTTTGGGCGATACACCAAAACACTCACGCCCGGGCTGCATCTCATCGTCCCGTTTATTGACCGAATAGGTCAAAAAATGAACATGATGGAGCAAGTGCTTGATGTTCCATCTCAAGAAATTATTACCAAAGATAACGCGATGGTGCGTGTTGACGCGGTTGTCTTTTTCCAAGTTCTTGATGCGGCGAAAGCAGCCTATGAAGTCAATGATCTGGAAATCGCAATTTTAAATCTCACGACCACGAATCTTCGCACGGTCATGGGGTCTATGGATTTAGATGAGACTCTGTCCAAACGCGATCAGATCAATGGCCAACTGCTCGTGACACTCGATGAAGCAACAACGGTTTGGGGCCTGAAAATTACACGTGTTGAAGTGAAAGACATTGAACCACCCAGTGACATTGTTGACGCTATGGCCCGCCAGATGAAGGCGGAGCGGGAAAAACGTGCGTCCATTTTAGAAGCCGAAGGCATGCGTGCATCTGAAATTCTGAAAGCGGAAGGCGAGAAAAAATCTCTCGTCCTAGAAGCCGAAGGGCGGCGCGAAGCAGCCTTCAGGGACGCAGAAGCACGCGAACGCTCCGCAGAAGCCGAAGCGAAAGCGACCGAAGTCGTTTCCGTTGCCATCGCGCAAGGCGACAGCCAGGCGATCAATTATTTCGTTGCCCAGAAATATGTTGAAGCACTGGGAAAATTCGCGACCAGCCCAAATGGAAAACTGGTCTTCATGCCTCTCGAAGCCTCATCCGTTATTGGGGCCATCGGCGGTATTGGCGAACTTGTGAAGGATGCAGCAGGCAAAGGCGGCGATACCCCGCCCTCGTCAAGCCGAAGTGTCCCGCGCTCGGGGGCATCTAGGTTGTTTGAAGATGATTGAGGACCTAACGCTCAACCATTGGACTTGGCTGGTCATCGCTTTGGTATTGGCTGTCCTGGAGCTATTGGCTCCAGGCGTTTTCTTTTTATGGCTAGCGATTGCAGCCGCAGTGACTGCCGCTGCAGCCTTTGCATTGCCGGCACTTGGGTGGAGCATGCACCTTGCTATCTTCGCCGTTTTAGCTGTCGTCATCACTTGGGCAGGCAAACGCTACGTCAAGCAAAACGAAACCCCCAGCGATCATCAATTACTCAATCGCCGCGCTGATCAACTGATCGGCCGTGAGGCGGTGCTGATCGAGGCGATTGAACACGGCTCTGGGCGCATCAAAATCGGCGACAGCCCATGGCGCGTCGAAGGCCCTGACCTCCCGCTCGGCACACAGGTCCGCATTGTTGGAGTGGACGGCGCGAGTTTAACGGTAGAAGCGGCAAGTGATTAGAGCATTTTGCATTTAAGAGCCGGCCTTTTAGCGGCTGCTGTTAAGGCTTTAATATAGCCAGGTTTGGGACTTTGTTGCCTTTGCTACTTAATTAGACCCGTCATACCCCGACTTGATCGGGGTATCTATTTCTAAGCATACAGCTTGGGTTTTCCATGGATTGCCCGATCAAGTCGGCCAATGACGATAGAGGATTTGAACG
>JBCCAR010000049.1:0-13515 GCA_039814715.1 Pseudomonadota bacterium | reverse complement strand
GCCTCACGCTCATACAACGTCAACTCAACAACATATTTGATGTTCGCCAAAACCTGACCCCCTCCTTGAAAATGTCAGAAAGAGAGAATCAGATCACAAAACAAAGCGCAACACATCAGATAAAGTGATGCAGAGGACTAGCGCCAGCGTCTCGGCAATCTTGTTTTGCAGGGCTGGAACAATCTCACCTTCAAACCAGGGATTGGTTTTGAGCCACTGGGTATTGCGCGGCGAGGGGTGCGGCAAAATGAAGGTGGATTGCAGGTTCGTAAAAGGGCCTTCAATGGTGTCACAGCTGCGCGCGAATGGCTGCTCTTTCGCCAGGCGTGTGAGGGGCTGAGCCTTCTTCGCCGGCGCATGCCATCCCAGCGCGTGGCGGCCGATGATCAGCAATATGGACGCACTTTTTAAATAGGAGATCGCTTGCGTGCGCCAGGTTTTAGCGCAGAGCGGTTTGGGCGGCGCGTCCCCACCGCCAGCTTTGCCAGGATAGCAAAACCCCATGGGCAAGATTGCAATTTTCTCTGCATCATAAAACGCTGCTTCATTTAGCCCCAACCAGCGGCGCAAACGGCGGCCAGATGGATCTTGAAATGGCACCCCGCTTTCATGTGCAATGCGGCCTGGGGCTTGGCTTGCAATCAGGATGCGGGCTTTGGGGGAAAGCTGAACAATTGGGAGCGGCCCGCGCGGTAGATCTGCGCACAAGCGGCACTGCGCGATGTCATCTGGCAAGAAAGGCAGCTTTGACAAGGCATATTCCGTGTGAGTGTTTGTAGCGGCATTCATAGGCTAAGGCTTGCACAGCTATGCTTGTGAGGTCGTATGCGCTCTGGCTATAGTGCGATATAGGCACAGGAGATGCGCTATGGAAATTGGTGTTTTTCTACCCATTGCGAAAAATGGGTTCATCGTCTCACGCAATGTTCCGCCCACTTGGCCCACTTGGGAGCTCAACCGCGATGTCACGCTGCGGTGTGAGGCGGCTGGATTTGATTTCGCGTTATCGATGGTCAAGTTCCGCGGCTTTGGCGGCGAGACGGAGTATTGGGATTACGCGCTTGATAGCTTCACGCTCACCGCCATGCTGGCGCCGATTACCAAAACGATAAAGCTAATCCCTTCCGTTACCTTGTTGTCAATGCACCCCGCGCTGGCGGCGCGCATGGCGGCCACCATTGAAGCCGCATGCCCAGGCCGCTTTGGCCTGAACATCGTGTCTGGCTGGTATAAAGATGAATTTGACCAAATGGGTCTCTGGCCTGGCGATGAACATTTTGAGCGGCGCTATGACTATGCGACGGAATATACCAAGGTGCTTAAGTCCCTTTGGGACACCGGGTCTTGTAACCTCAAGGGCGATTATTTCACGTTTAAAGATGCTGAAATAAAGCCCAAGCCTACGACGCCGATTGAGCTTGTCTGTGCAGGCCAATCAGGACGCGGTATTCAATTTACCGCTGAATGCGGCGACCGCAATTTCATTATCGCTGGCGGCAATACGAATGACCCTGATGCCGAGGTGACCTATATCAAAGGGGTCACGGCCAAGCTGCAAGAGATTGCCCAGCCGCTTAACCGCAGTGTTGGCACCATCAGCTTGTTTAATGTCATAGCAGCGGACACAGATGAGGCGGCTCACAAGCGCTTTGATCACATCGTTGCAGGCGCAGATGAAGGCGCGATCGCTAATCTGGTGGGACAAGCAGAGCTAGATAAGTCAGAGGGCATGTCAGAATCGTTGAAAAAGAAGAGCATGTTCATGGGGCTGCCGACATTAGTTGGCTCCCATGAGAGCGTTGCCGCCTATCTTGACCGGATCGCGCTGGAGGCGGGCGTTGATGCCTGCATGTTTGCTTTCCCCGATTTTGGCGATGATCTTGACGCCTTCATTGAGAAAACACTGCCGCGCATGGAATGCCGCCGGGGGGCAAACCTTTAAAGCGCGCGGGCGAGCACGACATAGCGCTGATCACTTTGCGTCACCGCGCCGAAAGGCCAGCATGTGCTCAAGGCCAGCCATGTGCCTTGCATATCCCGGTTTAATCCAGAGCGTGCAGCAGAGACAATGCGCGCGGCGGCCACCTCAAAGCGCGCTTCTGCCCCCTGTGCGTTTCTGACAACGATCTTGTCGCCCTCTGAGACGTCTTTAAGAAAGGCAAAATGCGTATCGCGGTGAGCGGCGATGAGAGCTAGGCCTGGCTCTCCTGGCCTGGCCGTGCTTGGCATCCAGCCAGGCGCAAACGCCAGAGCTTCGCCGCTGGCCGTGTTGAGCACGATAGCTGACGCGCCTAGCCGGGGAACGCGGAGCTCATAGGCGGGGACCATATCAGCCCAGGGCCATGGCTTTACCCCACTGTCTCCTATCCGCGTCTTCGCCCAGGCGCGCTCGAGCAGGAATTGTGCCACTTCGGCCTTGCCTTTGATCCAAAGGCCTTCCGACAGCAGTGCCCCTCCTAGGATGCTAGCAGCGACGAATGCCGTTGCTAGCAATGGGGTGCGCAAGCGAGGCACTTTAGTCAGCCCTGCGCAGCATCATGATGCCCATAACGCCGAGTAGCACCAAGATTAGTCCGGCGGAGACGCGCACCTCCCACAGTGTCGCTGTGGCTTGAAGCGCGATCCCAGGTCCGGGCTGCGCGCTTGCTGAGGCGAGCCGTGTGGACTTTAAGTTCATAACCTTGCGCATCATGGGCGCGGTCTTTGCAGGCGCTGCTGCAGGCCGTGCGAAACCGGCATCGACATCGCCGAAGACAGCCTCAAAGTCCCAACCACTGGGTAAATTCGTTGGCATCTCGCTTGACACCAGGGTATTTTCCTCCGGCCGTGACGGCGTCTTGTCGATTGCCACGAGGCTTGTAAGGCGGCTGACCAAACCGTGGGTCAGGGCCACATCTAAGATGCCTGCGTCAATCGCGCCTGGTTTCGCATTTGGATAGGCCCGCAGCAGCTCAAGGGAGGCGATCTTTTTGCGTGCCCAAAGTTTGCCGATACCTGGCCGCGACGCCGCTTGATCGAGGGACAAGTCAGCGCGCCAATCGCGCTGTCCATCTTGGCCCGACAGCGCAACCTCACCTGTTTGTGCGTCCGCTTTCGCGGCAATCACAGTGGTTTCGCCGAAATATAAATCAGGGACCGGCGCTGGCCATGCTTCTGCAGCCGTGCCGTCTGGCCAATCGGTTGCAATGTTCGTCATGGCCGGCGTTTCTAGCTTGGTAAGCAGCGCGCCCATGCGCTCACGCACCTGCGTGAGATCGCCAATATGTGTGAAACTGCCGCGTCCAAGTTCAGCCGCGCGCGACATAAAGAACGAATTGGGCGCAGAGCCAATGCCGACTGTGAACAGCCGCGCTTCTCCGCGCTGCTGGGTAATCGTTTCAAACAGTTGCTGCTCATTGCCGATCGCGCCATCGGTTAAAAACACGACTTGGGTTAAGCGGTCAGAGCCACTTTGATGGTGCAGCGCTGCAGACAGCGCTGGCAGCATTTCTGTGCCGCCATTGGCCACCAAACCTTTGATGTAGCCGGTCGCAATATCGAGATTGATTTGGCTTGCGGGCATCGGAGCTGCAAACATCTGGCTCATGCTTGAGTTGAATTGAATGATGTTAAACCGGTCCTGCGGCGCGAGGCGCCCAACCGCCATAGCTAAGCTTTCGCGCGCTTGGCGAATGGATGTGCCTTGCATGGAGCCAGAGGTGTCGATCACAAAGGTGATGTCGCGGGCAATTTGCTTTGGCTTTGTCTCGTCTGCTTGCGGCGTGATCATCAGCAGATAGTAGGTTTCGTCATCGACCATCTCTTTAAAGAGAGCCGCACTTGGGCTTGCGCCATCTTGCGGGCGCCACACCAGCTCAAAATCTTTATCCGCCGGAACGCTGTCTTCGGCCAGCTGGATGATGCGCTTGCGATCAGAGACCTCCTTTGACGTAACGGCATGATAACTGGAGGTGACGGTGGATATCGGAAAGCCAGCATCAAGATCGACAGTGAGGGTGACAGGATTGATCGGCCCAGCATCAGGGTGGAGCACAGGCGGCGCTATGGCGTCACGGTCGGGGACTGGGTCGACCGTGCCCCAACCGGTGGCTTCATCCAGCTCCACCAATTGGCGTTGAACGGGCAGGGGATTGTAGCGCGGGGCTACAACAAGCGGCACCCGCAGGGAAAATGCTCCATTCTCAAGACGCACAGCTTCTTGATATTCAATCTGGATGACAATGGTCTCGCCAGGCCCGATATTGGCCACAGCATTGGTAAACATGTTCGCCCGTTGCTGCTCGAGAAGGCTTGCCTTCTTGCCCTCGCGCTTTGCTGCTTCATAGAGCGCTTTGGCTTTTTGGCGTTCTTCGATCTCGCCTTCAATCAAGCGCTCGCCAATTTGCATCTTTAGGGTGTCCACTGCAGCGCCATCGGGCAGCGGGAAGACATAAATGCCTTCGGCCCAAGCATCGCTGGCGTTTGTAAAGCGCTGGGTGATCTTGGTGCGCGCCAGCGGCCCGGTCACTGTCATTTTAACGTCTGTCGCAACGCGCGGCGCTTCCACATAGAGGCCCGGCGTAGTGGATTTGAGCATCAGAGCGCCGCTCTCAGCTTCCCCAAGCCGCTTGAGACCGTCTGTGTTCGCCCAGGCCGCCGCCGCAATCAAAGCGCCTAGCGCAAAGCTTGCAACACCCAGCAGCGATAGCCGCAAGAGCCACCGGCCCATTGCAATATGAATGGAAACAATATGTGACGCCGACATCGTAAATCCCCTCTCTCGTCCTTCTGCGTGAGAGTGTCTTGTTGCAGGTGAGTATGGCGTGCCCTTGCCGGGATCGCGGGGATGTGGAGGCCATTTTGTGATCAAAAGGAGGCAGGCGGGGTCCAGCCAATCATTGCGGCAGGTGATGTCACAGCGGTGATATGCGATGAGTGCGGTTCGTATCTTGGCGCCAAAGGAAAGCCTCATCATGCAATATCTATCGGTTGAAGAGGCCAAAGCCTTGCCTGGCCTGCGCCTAGTGCTCACGCGCGGTGTGCCAGGGCCCTGGGGCGAGGCGGCTAAAGCGGTGCTGCGTGCGCGTCATGTGGATTTCGTCGCCGCCGAGCAGTTGGCGGGGGAGGACAACACCGCATTGGCGCAGTGGACGGGTGTGCGCAATGCGCCTGTCGCTATCTATAACGATGAAGCGCCGCGCACCGGCTATTTGGATATCCTCATGTTGGCAGAACGGCTCGGCAGCGGCGTATCTCTGTTGCCAGCAGATCCGCAGCAGCGCTTTATGGCGCTGGGCATCGCCTCCGAGATTTGCGGCCATAATGGGTTCGGCTGGGCTGTGCGGTTGCTGCTCTTTCAGCAACTCTATAGCGACCCGCCCATTGATCCAGGCCTGCCAGCAGCGCAGCAGCAACTTTGCGCCGACTATGGCTTTACCAAAGGTGCAGTCGTCGGCGCCGCAGACCGGGCCTGTCAAATTCTGGGGAACTTGGATTGTCTCCTTAAAGATAACCCGTCCGGCTATTTAGTCGGAGAGCGTCTAACGGCGGCTGATCTTTATTGGGCAACTTTCTCCATGATCATCAGCCCCTTGCCGCACAGAGACAACCCGATGCCGGACCAGCTGCGCGGGCTTTATGATTGTCAGTCAGCGCAAATACTGAACGCGTTCACGCCAGCCCTAAAAGCGCACCGCGACCGCATTTACACAAACCACATCGGCTTGCCGCTGGATTTTTAGTGCGATTGCACTGGCCCTTTTGTTGCTTTGCAGCATCTATCATGTAAGAGGGCGTTTCCTATCGGTTTCTCCCATGGTCAAAGGGCCTTATTTTGAAAGCTACGTTGTCTCAATTCGCTCGCAAGCTTGGCGTTAAGCGCGGGGCTGGCAGTGCGCCGGTCTTTACGCCTGAGCGTATTCGCATTGAAACGCTTGCTGGATTGACTGTGGCTTTGGCTCTGGTGCCTGAAGCGGTGGCGTTTGCGTTTGTCGCGGGGGTGCATCCGCTAGTCGGGCTCTATGCGGCGTTCATTGTTGGCTTGGTGACGGGCCTTCTTGGCGGACGGCCAGGTATGATCTCCGGCGCGACGGGCGCGCTTGCTGTTGTCATGGTAGCCCTTGTGGCGCAGCACGGCGTAGACTATCTGTTTGCCGCTGTGGTGCTCATGGGCATTTTTCAGCTGCTTGCGGGTCTGTTTCGGCTTGGTAAGTTCATTCGGCTCGTGCCGCACCCTGTGATGCTGGGGTTTGTGAATGGCTTGGCGATTGTCATTTTCTTAGCGCAGCTTGGGCAATTTAAAGTGCCCGGCAGTGCAACAGATGCAGGCCTTGCCAGCGGGGACTGGCTGAGCGGTGCGCCTCTTTATTTAATGCTGGGCCTCACAGCGCTTACCATGGTGATCATCTGGCTCACACCGAAGATCACGTCTGCCATTCCAGCGCCGCTTGCAGGGATTGGGCTTGTGGCTGCGCTTGTCATTGCGCTTGGCCTTGATGCGCCGCGTGTAGGCGATTTGGCTAGTATTCAAGGCTCTTTGCCGCCCTTTCATATTCCTTCTGTGCCACTCACCTTTGGTACTCTGGCGATCATCTTCCCCTATGCGCTCATCTTCGCGGCCATTGGGCTCATTGAAAGCCTGCTCACCTTGAACTTAGTGGGCGAGATCACTGGCGAGCGCGGCGGCGCGAGCCAGGAGTGCGCAGCGCAAGGCGCGGCCAATGTGATCACTGGATTTTTTGGCGGCATGGGCGGCTGCGCCATGATCGGCCAATCCATGATCAATGTGAAATCTGGCGGGCGGACCAGGCTGTCCGCCATCGTGGCGGCTCTGTTTTTGCTTCTCTTCATTCTGGTGGGCTCCAGCATTATTGAGCAAATCCCATTGGCAGCGCTGACCGGCGTTATGTTCATGGTGGTGATCGGGACCTTTGCTTGGCGCAGTCTCACCATCATGCGCAAAATTCCGCTGATGGATGCATTTGTGATCGTTCTGGTGACAGGCGTTACCGTGAAGTACGATTTGGCAGTGGCCGTGATTGTAGGCGTGATCGTCTCTGCTTTAGCTTATGCCTGGAACAACGCGCGGCGCATTCACATCACCAGCCATGACAGTGAAAGCGTACCTGGGGCTAAAACCTATGAGCTGGAAGGGCCATTGTTCTTTGGCTCAACGGATGGCTTTGCTGACTTGTTTGATGTCGCTGGCGATCCTCAAACGGTCATCGTTGATTTTATGCGCTCGCGCGTCGTTGACCAATCTGCGCTGCAGGCCATTGAAGACCTTGCGGCAAAATATGCAGCGCACGGCAAGACCTTGCGCTTGCGGCATCTCTCTCATGATTGCCACCGCTTGCTCAGCCGGGCAGGGCAGCTGATGATCGATTCAGATGACGATCCCGACTATGAACTGGCCGTGGATTATGCCGTCAAGACAGGCATTTTCGGCCCCGGTCACTGAGCTAGCGCAGTTTTTTGCACGGCGCATTATGGTATAAAGCAGCATTCTTTTTTAAAAAGGAGAGTGCGTCATGGCTTGCACCTATAAAGAACACCCAGACACAAAAATCGCTGAAATCATCGTTGATGGGGACGTGACCGAGGAAGAGTTTGACGCTATCGCTCCCAAATTGGAGGCGTTTATCCAGGCCCATGGCAGGATCAAGATTCTTGAAGTCATTAAGAATTTTACCGGGTTCGACTGGACCATGATACCCAAAGGCATCGCCTTTGACTTTGAGCATCTAAAGGATTTTAGCCACTGCGCTGTGGTGACGGATAGTGGCTGGATTGGGCCGTTCACACGGGCTGCGGCACCCTTTTTTAGCGTCCAGATCAGGACTTTTTCCTTAGCGCAGCAAGATATGGCATGGCAGTGGCTGGTGAGCGAAGAGGGCTAGGGCTACCTTCTGGCGGTGTCGCTGCCCCTGTTTAAATCTAGCGTTGCTCGAACCGCTCAGCGACTGCATCGTGCCTTCAATCAATGAGACAGCGCGAGGCGAAGATGTCGAGAGAGATTTTAAAAGAGCAGCTGCGCGACCTGATCGCGCACGGCAAGGCCGGCACAATGCGCAAAGCTGATGAGATCATCAAAATCCCAGCGGCAACCTATACGGACCCGGCGCGCTATGACTTGGAAAAGCGGCAGGTATTTCGCCGTCTGCCATTGATGCTGGCGCCATCTTGCGAGCTACCGGGCCTTGGCAGTTATAAAGCGATGACCGTTGCTGATGTGCCAGTGCTGATCACGCGCAAAAAAGATGGCTCTATCGGCGCGTTTTTAAACAGCTGCACGCACCGCGGGAACCCCATTGCGCAAGGCACCGGCACAGCCAGCAAGTTCGTCTGCGGCTATCATGGCTGGACGTTTAAGAACGATGGCGCCCTGCTCGGCGTTGGGTATGCGCAGGATTTCGGCGTTGTTGATAAGGCCGAGAACTGTCTTACGGCCTTTCCGTGCCTTGAACGCGCCGGGCTCATTTGGGTGACGCTCGATCCGCACTCCCAGCTCTCCATAGAAGATTATCTATGCGGCTATGATGAGGCCCTAGCAACGTTTGGGTTCGAAAATTGGCACCTCTTTGAAAGCCGCGAGCTGCCTGGCCCCAATTGGAAGGTGGCCTATGATGGCTATCTCGATTTTTATCATTTGCCTGTGCTGCATGCCGAGACTTTCGGTGCAGATTTTCCAAACCGCGCACATTTCTATCCCTGGGGCCCGCATCAACGGGTGACGATCCCCACGGAAATTTTCTCCTTCCCCAATTCAGAAGAGAAGATTGATCTTACGTCGATGAGCGAAGACGAATGGCCCGATGTGGCCTTGCAATCAGGCGTTTGGACCATCTTCCCGCACATCTCCATCGCTGGCTTTGATGGCGGCGGAGAGCGCGGCGTGATGCTGTCGCAGCTCCTGCCAGGGGATGATGTCGATAGCTCGATCACGCGGCAATACTACCTCCTAGAGAAAGAACCCGCCAGCGATGAGGCTGCCAAAGGCGCGCACGATCAATTCTCGTTCTTAGAGCATGTTGTTGCTAACGAAGACTATGCGACCGGGACGCGCCAACAAAACGCGCTCAAAGCAGGCTTGATGAAAGACGTTCATTTCGGACGCAATGAGCTTGGCGGGCAGGTATTCCACCAATGGCTTGAGCGTATTGTCAATGCGAGCGATGATGATTTGCCCGCTATTTTTGGTCAGGCGCTGGCTGCGGAGTAGGGCTGAAAGGCCCTAGTTCATTCGATTGACCAAGCCGCCGAAGACGTCCTGGTCACCCTACTGACAAACGATCAATAAGGTTTTTCGAAAACCATAGCGAATTGCTCCGTCCCTTCGAGGCGTAGCGGCGGGCAGTCTATGTCGGTGTCACCGCTCGCTTTGCATTGGATAGACCGGATCTGAACTTTAACTTGATCGCAGGTTTTCCCCTCTCGGGTTAGTCCGAATGTATCGGTGCCGCCTTTCAGGATGCCGCTACCGATGAGGTCCTGCATGCCAAGTCCGCCGCCATGGCCGATATACCCATCATCAATGATCATGTCTGTGGACAAACGGACAAGCCCCGGGGCCGCGTCAGCCTTCACATACGCTGTATAAAACATGGCACAGTTGCCAGGTGACACCTCTTGTTCAAACACGATCAGAAGATCATCTCCTGGATCGGGCAACGCCGGACCCGGCGGTTGTTCTGCTTCATTGCTGCATGCAGCAATGATGGTTGCTAATAGAAGCGCGAATGTACGCATGATGTCTCTCTCCAATGACGATATACGCCTAAATGCCATAAAGGTAAGATGCGTTTCGGCCAGAGTTCAATAGCTATATTTGGCTTTCAGCGAGAAGATAGCGCGTTGGTCGCTGAATTGGCCAAAGCTGCGCTGGGCAAAGAAATGATGCAGGCTGCCTTGGGCGTTGATGAGCTGGGCTGTGTCTGCGCTTGAGCGGTTTAGGCCTGCCATCGCTTCGAAATCCCAAAGTCCATGTTTGACATGGGAGGAGAGAGTAACGCGCTGAAAGTCCCCCATGTCGCTGGCCAAATGTTTCGCTGCGGCTTTGAAATTGACCTGGGTCTTCTTGTTGATCTGATAGCCGATGTTGGCGCTTAAAGCGCTCAGCGTGCTGCGCAACGCCTCGCCGGGTGACAACGCGCTGGCGGTGAGATCGCTGGCCGCGCCGCCATCTAAATGCAGCGCGCTCGCTCCAACGCGCCAGCTCAGCTTGCCATTGTCTTTCGGCGCTGAAAAGGACAGCGCAAAGCGCGCAGAGACCAAGCCATCTGCAATGGCTGCGCGGCGCATGTTGACGGCGCTGCTGAGCTGCAAGCGCTCATCAAAAAACGCTTTGGTGATGGTCAGCGCCGTGCTCTCAATCGCGCGGCCAGCCAGGCGAAGCTTTGGGTCTCGTTTAAAGGAAGCGTTGAGGTCCACACCCTTCACTGCCATCCGCGCTGACATAGAGGGGAAGGTCTCCAGCATGCCAGTGCGCGCCGTGCGCATCAGCAATCCGCCATCCAGCTGTACTTTGCCAAGCGCGACTTGCAGGCGTTGATGTCCGCGCATCGCCGCGCCGCCAAACATGTTTTTTGTAAGCATGCCGTCATACACAACGCCGCCACGCTTATAGCCCAGCTGGGCGGTAATGCTTTGCTCATTGCTCTTAGAGCGCGCGGTCACGCCCATGCTCAGCCCGCTGGCGAGGGTGCGGTTGATGCCCAGTTCGTGAAGGCTTTCCAGCTCCAGCGACGGGAGCGCCTGATAGCCCCCTTGGCGCACATCATTGTACAAATCTGCTTCATTGGCCCAGTGCGCGCCTAAGGACCCGCGCCAGCCTTGCTGCTCTGGGCTATGGGCCGCCATGTAGCCCGCGATCGCTTTGCGGTTGCGCGCATGATAACCCGATTTCACGGTGATCGAGGTGCCTGCCTTCTTCATGGAAAACGCTGCGGCCAGCACTGCGCTGTTGTCGCCGCCCGCTAGCGCGCCGGCGTTTGGCAAATACATTTGCAGCTGTGTGGAGTTGTTGGACTGCAGACTAACCTGGCCGTCCTTGAGCGTTACATTCGCGGCTGGCGGCGTCTGCGTTAAGGCCAGTGCGGGCAGGGCGGAGATCGCGCCAAAGCACACACCGCCAATCAAGGCGCGTGCCTTTAGCCGCCTGACCTGTCTGCCCCGTCTCATTCCTGTCGTCTCTTGGACTAATTATTGTCACAGAGGGTATACCTGGCTGTAACCATGCGCAATTGGACAAGGGCGACATATTTACGTTTTTCCGTGTAAATTCGGGGCGTTGTGCCATTTCGTTACGGTTCCGCCGAAGCGTTGTTGCGATTTTAGCTGCCAGAGCGAATTGGCACGGCGCGTGACACGTTTTTAAAGCTCTTGATGGTATCCAAAAACGCTATGAGTCGCGCCTGAGTCGTTCGTCTAATAGAGCTCGTCTTTGTAAACGACGGTCTCGATAAAGGCGTCGCCTTCGTCTTGCGGCGTGTCGAGCTTTTGCTGATGCTTTAACACCTCGAACAAGGTTGGGAAGTCCTTTGCGTCCAGGTGCGTGCTTTGGTCCCAAATGCCAGACCGAATGATGGTTTTGCCGCAGTGGAACGTGACCGTGTCAATCTCCACGATGGTCGCGCGTTTAGGCACGATGCTGCGCCCCGTGGTCCCCAAAGCACGCATGTCTTCATCCTTGGTGATCACGGCTGTGCCATGCACGCGCAGGCTTTCGCGAATGCCGGGGATGAAGAAGATCAGCCCCACCTGTGGATTTTCAACAATGTTGGAGAGCGACTGCACCTTGCGGTTTCCAAAATGATCGGGAAACACGATGTGCGTATCGTCCAGCACTGTGACAAAGCCAGGCCCATCGCCGCGCGGAGAGACCGTCGGGGCGCCCTTGGCGTCGGCGCTTGCGATACACATAAAGGGCGAGAGCTCAATAAACCGGCGCGAATATGTGTCTAGCTTCGGCCGGATCGCATCCAGCACCAGCTGCGTGGGCTCACCCACATCCGCGCGCAAAGCCTCTGGGTCAGATATCAGATTTGGGTCTGTCATGGGCAGGCACCTTCTTATAGAACACGGTGCAATCTATGAGATACCCTCGCTCGCTCAGCGTCAATGGGCGCCAGCTGCCGGTTACAAGGAATAGCCGAACCGCTCGCAATAAGCAGCAATCTCAGGCGACGCCCGCAGCCGCTCCAGCGCAGAGGCGGGAAGGTCACCATTGCTTACCTCTGCTTTGGCCCGATTGAATGGCTGCACCCGGCCCGTGCGCATATCCACCGATGTGCTCCATAAAAACCGGCGCGGATAGAGCCGCTGAAAGTCCTTGCGAAAGCGCTTTGATGGCGGCAGGCCCAGGAAGGCGTAGAGTGATTGCAGCTGCCGGTAGGGCGCGCGCATCAAATCCTCATAGCGCGATATGAAAAGCGTGGCCTTGTCCCAATGCGGCTGCCAGGCGGCGATATTGCCAATGAGCTCGCTCCAGCGGGTCTCGCGTTCCTGCGATGTGGCATCTTCCTGCTGCAAAATGCTGCGCACAACCGCCCGCGGATCGCGCACGCAATAGATCAGCCGGTAGTGCTGCGCAAAATGCGCCACGATGTCTGGCGATTTATAAAAGTCCGGGCTCTTATCGCCGTACGCCAGCAAGTTCGGCTTGCCATATTCGCGCTGAAAGGCGGGCCGAACGGTCTCATACCAATCCATCATCGCCGCGACATCATCGCGCCTCCGCCCTTTCAGCAGCGCCATCGTCGACGCTTGTGTCACTCCATGCGCGTCCATGCGAATGCGGTGCAGTTCTTCATAATAACCAGGAAACAGCGTCCGACTGATCTCCGTCTCACACAAACACAGCGCATGCTCATGATCATCAATGCAGCGGGCAAGGAGGGAAGAGCCAGTGCGCAAGGGGCCGATGATGAAGAATTGGATCATGGAGCGTTGGGTATTGTTTCGTGGGCCATGAAAACCATAGCCGTGTTACGCCTGGATGAAGGCGGCGGGCCGAGGCAGCTAGCGTCGCTGGTCTGTAGAACTCGCAAGAAACAATATACTGTCCCCTAATTTGGGAAGCGGAGATCGACATTGCGATGACCGCATTTGATGAGGCGCTTGGCGTTTCAGATGAGATGTATTGCTGCTGAGGCGCGTTGTCTCCACATTCAGTCCCAGGTGATACGCTCTTCCAGGAAGGGTGCTGAAGGCGTTAGACGCGAAAAAAACCATGAGCACCGCCCCAAATCGTTGCAATCCGATGAAAGACCTGGTCAAGGAACACTGCCAGCGGAAGACTAAACCAGTGACCCGCTGGTGGCGGTCAGTGGTTTAGTCGCGTCCTTAGGGCGTGCGTTTCCCGCGTGTGCGTGGCCCTGAATATGGCAGAGGAGTGCCAGCGAGCGTGGCGGCCAAAGAGACCGAGTAGAGCGCATAGGCCTCGCTGCAGGTCTTGCGCGTATGCGCATTCCCATACATCGCTTGTGCCATACAATCGCGCATGCATGTGCCTGCCTTGAGAAACAGATCGCTAGAGGT
>JBCCAR010000040.1:0-28504 GCA_039814715.1 Pseudomonadota bacterium | reverse complement strand
TGCCTTTGCTACTTAATTAGACCCGTCATACCCCGACTTGATCGGGGTATCTATTTCTAAGCATACAGCTTGGGTTTTCCATGGATTGCCCGATCAAGTCGGCCAATGACGATAGAGGATTTGAACGGCAGCAAAGGGCTCAAAACGCCATCGCGAGCGGAGCGCGGCGATCCAGCTGCTCGGTGGCTGAAACAACCTGGATTGCTTCACCTACGTTCGCAAAAACAGCTAAGGGCGCAAGCCCCTCCTTCTCCGCAAAGCCCGCTTCAAAGCACGCAGCGTCACAGCCTTCCCTAGCCCCGTCGGAATGACAGCGTCCGCGCGGCGTCTTTTTTCAGCATCGGGCATTTGGCTGGCGAGGATATTGTCTAGCTTTTCTGGGGTCATCCCTGGCCGGGATAAGGCGCGCTGGCGCTGGAGGAAAGCGGGGGCGCTAACGACGAATATGGTGTCGCAGCGTCTTTTGCCGCCTGTTTCAAATAGCAAGGGGACATCGAGCACGACCTTGGCAGTCCTATAGCGGCGGTGGCGCTGGAGGAAGGCGCGCTGCTGGGCGCGGACCATGGGGTGGAGGACGGCTTCGAGTTGGCGCTTCTTTTCTGGATGCTTGAATACGTCCGCGCCCACAGCCATGCGGTTCAGGCCTTGGTCGCTTACCGCACCGGGGAACAGGGCTTTGAGCTGCGGCAGGGCGGCGCCGCGGGGGCCGGTTAAGATATGGACGGTCCGGTCGGCATCAAACACGGGCAATCCGAGCCGGGAAAGCATGGCGGCAGCGGTAGACTTGCCCATGGCGATGGAGCCGGTAAGGCCGATGATAATCATGTTTGGCCAAGCGCGCGCTTCAGCAGGCTGAGCTCTTCGCCCGTATGGGGCGCTGCTTGGCCATACCACTTTTCAAAGCCGGGACGGGCTTGGCCGATGAGCATGGGCAGGCCATTGATGGCGGTGAGGCCATTGGCCTGGGCCTCGCGTAGAAACGGCGTGAGCGGCGGGGTGTAGACGATGTCATAGGCAATGGGGCTTGCCGTGCACGCACTTAAATCCAGCGTAAGCGGTGGGTGACCCTTCATGCCCAGGGCGGTTGTGTTCACAATGACATCGGCAGCGCTGAGGACGTGATCCAAACCATCCAAGCCATGCGCATCAAAGGCTGTATGATCAAACAGCGGCCGGATTTGCGCACACAGCGCCTCGGCGCGGGCAATCGTACGGTTGGCGACAGTGATGTGGGTAACGGTCTCTAGGCCTGCCAGCGCATAAACGATCGCTTTGGCCGCGCCCCCTGCCCCAATAACCACTATATGACTGCCAGCCTCCAGTGGCGGCAGGGCGGAAAGAAAGCCATCGCCATCTGTACTGTCACCCACAAGCATACCGTCTTCTAGCCACAGTGTATTGACGGCGCCTATATGCTGCGCGCGCGGCGTCACTGTATCAGCAAGGGCAAAGGCAGCTTCTTTATGGGGGATGGTAACGTTAAAGCCGCGAAAGCCTGCTTTTAAAAGCGCTGGCACACTACTTATAAAATCCTCAGGCGCGCAGCCAAGCGGCACATAATATGCTTTTAAACCAAGGGCTTTTATCCAATGCATATGCAGCAAAGGGCTGAGCGAGTGCGTAATCGGCCAACCAAGAACGCCTGCCAGCGGCACGGCATTCGATGTCATGACGTCATCCTTTTCCGTGCTCATGGCAACACCATTTGGCGCAGGCGCAGCTGCTGCAACAGGGGCAGCAATGGGAGCCCCAGAATTGTGAAATAGTCTCCATCAATACGTTCAAACAGCTGGGCGCCCAGCCCTTCGAGTTTATACGCGCCTACACTGGTGAGAACGCCCTCCCCGGCTGCTTCCAAATATGTCGAAATTGCAGCCGGCGACAAGGGCCGCATTTTCAGCTTTGCGGCAGACACATGGCGCCAAATCGATTCCCCATTCTGCGCTAACACCAAAGCGGTTTGGAGCTGATGCTCCTTTCCCGACAGAGCAGCAAGATGGGCGGCGGCGTGGTCCATGTCCGCAGGCTTATCAAAGAGAATGTCATTACAGACCAAGATTTGATCGCCGCCAAGCACAAGCGCCTCCCCGGCCCTGGCTGAGACTTTAATGGCTTTTGCTTCTGCCAGAGCGTCCGCCATGTCGCGCGCTTTGACATTTTGTGCTGCAAGCGAGCGCTTTAACTCCTCTTCATCGAGCCGCGCGGGGCGAACATCAAAAGGAATGCCAGCACCTTCTAAAACAGCCCGGCGCGCAGGCGATTGGGACGCGAGAATGAGATGAGACACGCTAGGGGTTTTCTGCTTCTTGCTCTTCTTCGCTTTGAGACTTTAAAGCGATGATGGCCGCTGCGGTTTCTTCAATAGAGCGGCGCGTCACGTCAATGACGGGCCAGCCATGTTTGGAAAACAACCGGCGCGCGAAGGTAATTTCCTCGCGCACATGATCGCCATCAATATAGGTGGTGTCTTTATCTTCATTTAGCGCGAGAAGCCTATTTTTGCGGATTTGCATCAGCCGGTCTGGCGCGCTTGTAAGCCCGACGATGAAGGCGCGGGTGGGCTGAAACAGCCGGTCTGGTATGGGCGTCCCCGGCACTAGCGGGATATTGGTCGTCTTATAGCCGCGGTTGGCGAGATACATGGAGGTGGGTGTTTTCGAGGTGCGCGATACGCCTGCGATCACGATATCAGCATCATCCATGACGTCGGGCAAATGGCCATCGTCATGTGTGAGAGTAAATTGCATGGCTTCGATGCGGCGGAAATAAGCCGCGTCCATGGCGTGTTGGCGCCCGGGACGGCCATGGGCTTTCACGCCCAAAAAGGGTTGCAGGGCTTGAATGACGGGATCGAGGACGGACACGCTAACCAAGCCAAGCGCGCGGCAGCTGTTTTGCAGCACCTCGCGGATGGTCTCATTCACCAGCGTATACAGGACCAAGCCAGGGCGCTCAGCGATATCTTGCATGACGCGCTCCATTTGCCTGGGCGAGCGGATCATCGGCCAATAATGCTTGGCCACATCGACACCATCAAACTGGGCGAGAGCGGCCTTGACAACAGATTCTAGTGTTTCTCCAGTGGCATCGGAGACGAGGTGAAGGTGAACGCGGTAGGCCATGACGTCTTTTCCCTTAAAAAAGCGCCCATGGGAAGAGTCTGTGCATAACTGGGGGTACGAATCTGCGCGCAAACCGTTTTGCCTGTTCAAACTTCCTAAACGCCTGAGACCTGGGCATAAGAAGCAGTTTTTCCTGCCCGGTTATGAGACCAGTTATCCCCAAGCGTCCCGATCGTCTCATTCACGGGCTTGTCCTGGAGTTTTCCACAGAGTCGTATGCAGATGAATAAGTATAATAAAAATAATAATATCAGATATTTAGAGCGCTAACATTAGACTCTTTTGATCAAAATCAACATCTCTATCCACAAGGGTGATAACACTGTGCATAAACCACCTTTGCACAGCAAAAGCGGCCCCTTACAACAACAATAACCTCTTTTATAAATCTATTTATTTAGTAGGTTAGAGCTCTTCTTCTCGCTTGGAGTATCCATGACGCAAACCCCGTTGTTTCTAAAAACCTTGCGCGGCGAAAGCGCTGATTGCCCTCCTGTATGGATTATGCGCCAAGCAGGCCGATACTTGCCAGAATACCGCCAATTGCGGGCAAAGGCAGGGGGGTTCCTTGACTTGTGTTACAATCCTGAATGGGCAGCGGAGGTGACTTTGCAGCCCATGCGCCGCTTTGGCCTGGATGCCTCGATTATATTTTCCGATATTTTGGTGATTCCGCATGGCCTTGGACGTAAGCTCTGGTTTGAAACGGGGGAAGGGCCAAAGCTTGACCCCATGAGCACCGCGCAGGACGTCGCTGCGCTGGACTTAAGCGCGATGCCTGAAAAACTGGCGCCGGTGTATGAAGCCGTGTCGCGTGTGCGCGCTGAGCTACACCCGTCAAAGGCATTGATTGGCTTTTGCGGCGCGCCATGGACGGTCGCGACTTATATGATTGAAGGGGCTGGCTCAAAAGACCATGTGGCGACGCGCGCTTTTGCGTATCGCAATCCTGACCTGTTTTCTGAGCTGATTGATATCTTAGTCGAAGCCAGCGTACAGCATCTACAATGCCAAATTGCCGCGGGCGCGCAGGCTGTTCAAGTGTTTGATAGCTGGGCTGGATCGCTCACGGCGGAGGGCTTTCAGCGTTGGTGCGTCGACCCCATTGCAAGAATTACGAGCAAGATGAGAGCGCTGTCGCCGCACATTCCGGTGATCGGGTTTCCGCGCGGCGCGGGCATGCATTTACCCGGCTTTGTAGAAGGCACGATGGTAGACGCTGTTGGGCTTGATACGTCCATGAGCGCGCAGTGGGCGCACCGCGAATTGCCCAAATCCGTGCCCGTCCAAGGGAATCTCGATCCAGCGCTGATGATGGCGGATGTCGGCCAGATGCGCGCTGCTGTACTGGCTGTGCGCAAGGCTTTCCGAGGGCGCCCACACATTCTAAACTTAGGCCACGGCATTCCCCAGACCGCTGATATCGCGCAGGTTGAGGCTTTGCTAGACGCAGCGAAGACACCGCTGCATGCGCTGATGGAGAGCGTGGAAGCGGCCGCTTAAACCGACATGCTCTATTTGTCCCTTAAAGTTCTGCACTTGCTTGCTGTCATCTCCTGGATGGCGGGTATGCTCTATATGCCGCGGCTATTTGTGTATCATCACGGCGCGGCGGTGGGCGGCGATGCATCTGAAACGTTTAAAATCATGGAGCGCAAACTTGCCAAGTTGATCATGCGCCCCGCCCTTGTGGTTATGTGGCTTGCCGGATTGGCGCTTATTTGGGTTCAGGGCCATAATGTGCTTACCGACATTTGGCTGATTACGAAACTTCTGGCCGTGGTTGGTATGACCTCGGTCCACATGATGTACTTGCGCTTCATTCGCGCCTTTGAAGCCGATGAAAGACCAAAAACTGGCCGCTATTTCCGCGTTTTAAATGAAGTGCCAACACTATTGATGATTTTAGTGCTCATCATGGTTGTTTTTAAGCCAGGCCTTTGAATTTCATGTTGACCTTTTGCCACAGTCGCGTATAGCGGCTTTAGGTACATTCTTTTTGACCTGAATTGGCACAAGGTTCCTTCTTCTTGGAACCTCGCTGGACTTCATACACATAATAATGTCCAGCGCGGGTCTTGCCCTGCCACCGATGGTCGTTTCTCTTTTCGCCATTCTTAAGTGCTTTTCGCCCTTATCCATATTCGCTCATCTCTTTCCCACATCAAAAGACGCCATCCAATGAATCTCCAAGACCTTAAAGAAAAAAGCCCTGCTGAACTGCTCTCTCTTGCAGAAGAGCTGGGCATTGAAAATGCATCAACCATGCGCAAGCAGGACATGATGTTTGAAATTCTCAAGTCCTTCGCTGAGCAAGGCAATGAGATTTCTGGTGGCGGGGTAATTGAAATTCTTTCAGATGGCTTTGGCTTTCTGCGCTCGCCAGAAGCGAATTATCTCGCTGGACCCGATGATATCTATGTGAGCCCCAGCCAAATTCGCCGCTTTGGTTTGCGCACGGGCGATACTGTAGATGGCGAAATTCGCGCGCCGAAAGACAACGAGCGGTACTTTGCGCTCGTCAAGGTCAACACCATCAACTTTGATGCGCCTGAACAAGTGCGCCAGCGGGTGAACTTCGACAACCTCACACCGCTATATCCTGAATCAAAATTCACGCTCGATGTGGGCGATCCCACCAAGAAAGACAAATCTGCGCGCGTGATTGATATCATCGCGCCGCAAGGCAAAGGCCAGCGTGCGTTGATCGTCGCGCCGCCGCGCACGGGTAAAACCGTTCTGCTGCAAAACATTGCGCATGCGATTACGCATAATCATCCTGACGTGTATTTGATCGTGCTGCTGATTGACGAGCGGCCTGAAGAAGTGACCGATATGCAGCGCTCTGTGAAGGGCGAGGTGATTTCCTCCACCTTTGACGAACCCGCTAGCCGCCATGTTCAAGTGACGGATATGGTGCTGGAGAAAGCCAAGCGCCTGGTTGAGCACAAACGCGACGTTGTGATCTTGCTGGATTCCATCACTCGCCTGGCGCGCGCGTACAACACCGTAGTGCCATCGTCTGGGAAAGTCCTGACCGGCGGCGTAGATGCCAACGCGCTGCAGCGGCCTAAGCGTTTCTTCGGCGCAGCGCGCAACATCGAAGAAGGTGGCTCGCTGTCTATCATCGCAACTGCGTTGATTGATACCGGTAGCCGGATGGATGAAGTGATCTTTGAAGAGTTTAAAGGGACGGGTAACTCTGAAATCGTTCTGGACCGGAAAGTCGCGGACAAACGCATCTTCCCTTCCATCGATGTTGGTAAATCCGGGACGCGCAAAGAAGAGCTACTGGTCGATAAAGGAACCCTCGCAAAAATGTGGGTCCTGCGCCGTATCTTGATGCAGATGGGCACCGTCGATGCCATGGAATTCCTGCTCGATAAGATGAAGAATTCGACCACGAACGAAGACTTCTTCACGGCGATGAACCAGTAAGGGCATTGAATCGTCAAGAGTGTCGGTTTTGATTACAGTCTCAAGATAGCTAGCATTCAAACTCCTTTAAACCAGCCATTGTTTCGGTTGTGGTACGGTTATTGCAGAACGTGTTTTTTGTGTTGCGTTGTGGAGTAGTCCCTATGAGAAAAATGTTTAGTACCGTTGCTGCGGTGATAATGTGTGCGGCGCCGACAATAGTCCAAGCCGGTGCGATGCCAACAACGGCCGTTGCTGAGATCTAAGAGCATTTCACGTTTACGCTTGACGGGGCCGCCAACTTCGCGGGCTTTCAAAATGGTAACATAGCCGCCCATGATTCCGTCATTGGCATCGGCTCTCTCCAAGGGGCATCTAGCGAGAACTGGAGCGATGGCTGTGAAGGCGGATCAATCTGCACCGTAGAGGTGCAAAAAGTTGAGGGAGCGACCGCATTTGACGGCTCGGCAAGCAACAAACTTGTCGATACAAACCGCAAACTCTTTATAGACGTAGAAGCAACAGCGACCGTCACGGTGTCTCTCGAGAGCTTAATGCAGCGCACCGTCACGATCATTGGCGATGGCGGCATGGAAATCGCTGAAGCATCATCATCGCTGAACGCCATTACGCTTGCCCAAGAGGAACGCATCATAATTGCCCGCCGAGCTCAAGTATCAGCTTTGGTTGTACCAACGACAGGCCCCCTGCCGGTGACGTTCCCGATCACAGAGCAAGGCGATACCGCGTCATATGTTTTGGAGTCGGGCTTTTACAGCCTGTCCATCTCTGGCGGCACCTTAGATGTGCGTGCGTCCCAAAGTGGTAGCGCGGTGGTGGCTGAGCCAGAGAGCTTTGCGTTGTTAATCCTGGGTCTGGGTGGCTTGGTGATGGTGCGCCGGCGCCGATAGCAGCGCATGTCTTAAAATGGTTTGGTGATCATTAGCCAGGTCGCGACGAGCAACGGGACGGTGCTGATCAACCCAAACATGATCCACTTGCGAGACATCTGGCGATATTGCTCTGGTACGCGATGCGTGTCGAAGGTTCGGGCCAACTGTGCCTGTTTTATCTGGATAGGAACGAGGACTGAAAGCCAAATACCGCCCGATATGACAAAGAGGATTTGAGACCAAAGAAGCCATCCTTCGGTGAGGCGATAACCGCTCATTGCAGACATGGTGTACCCGCCCCCCATAATCAGGACGACGCCCCAAAAGGTCATTGACCAATCAGTGTAGGTAACAAGCTTTTGCGCGAAGGATAGGACGGCCGCGTCGCCATTGCGGTCTGCGAACACTTTCCAAATCGCTGTGACTGTAATGTTGCCCATGAGCATGGCGAAACCCGTCAAATGCAGAAACTTAGCGATGTCGTACACGGGTCCTCTCCAATTGGCCTCGCTGTTTCGAAACGAACACGCAATCGTTCATCTTAAATCGCGCTGTGTCTAGGCCACGATGCGTGCCTCATGTGAATTTGCGAGCGATATCTTGACGCGGCGGAACGGAAAGTACGCGTCTACGGTAAAAGATGAAGGCTGTTCACAAAAACGCAGATTGCTGGCGCGCAGTGTGTCACAGTCACATAAAAAAACCGGTGACGAGAGGACCCGGCCACCGGCTTTAGAATGAGAGGGTTGAGGCTCAATCAGTCCATTGCACTGGAAGCATTGGGCTGGCTTTGCAGCAGCGTGAACCGCTCTAGGCCAATACGCTCGACCAGATCAAGCTGGGTTTCCAGCCAATCGATATGCTCTTCTTCAGACTCTAGAATATAAGCAAAGAGATCGCGGCTAACATAATCCCGGACTTTTTCAGCATACTCGACCGCGTCTTGTAGATCAGGATGGGCCTTGTGTTCCATCTTCAGGTCGCATTCGAGAATTTCTTTGACGTCTTCGCCAATGAAGAGCTTGCCAAGATCTTGCAGGTTGGGCAGGCCGCCGAGGAATAAAATGCGCTCGATCAGCTTATCGGCGTGCTTCATCTCATCGATGGATTCTTCGTATTCTTTCTTGCCAAGTTCGGATACGCCCCAGTCCATCAGCATGCGCGAATGGAGGAAGTATTGATTAATGGCCGTCAGTTCATTTTTTAGAATAATGTTAAGGTGTTTAATAACCTGAGGATCGCCCTTCACGGTAAAAGTCTCCTGTTCTCAGAATCAATATAATCTGAGTTCCACATATAGAACTATCGCGGAAAAGGAAAGTATTAGCGTGCTGTGTGGGCGGCTCCCTTCGTTTTTGAGATCATCATATCGATATCAGGACGGCACTGACCGCAGCACATTTTTGTACCGTTTGCGGCATAGACGCGGCCGGGCGTCGTTGCCCCGCTTTCGATGGCTGACTTGATCTTTTTCTCGTTGAGAGAATTACAAATACAAACAATCATGCGACTCGTTCCTAATATCCTCTGCACTATGCTGCTATTGAGAATACCTGTCAATGATAATGTTTCGCATTAATACGCAAGTCGCAGTCCGTTATGACAGCTGCGCGGTCTTTACAGAGTCACGGCAAGATGATGGTGGAGCCGACGGTTTTGCGGCCTTCTAAATCTTTATGCGCTTGGACGATGTCAGCTAAGGGATAGCGCTGCTCTATGTTGATCTTAACGGCGCCAGAGGACACGACATCAAAAAGAGCAGCGTAGCCTTGTTGGGCCTCGTCATAATCGCCATAGTACGTAAAGAGTGTAGGGCGAGTAACATAGAGTGAACCCTTTTGCGCAAGCAGGCCTGTGTTGAGCGCATCAACAGGACCAGACGCATTGCCATAAGAGACCATCATGCCATATTTGCCGAGGCAATCGAGTGAGCGATCAAAGGTGGAGGCGCCAACGCCGTCATAGACCACATGAACACCGGCGCCGCCCGTAATCTCTTTCACCCGCGCAACAAAATCTTCGCTTTGATAGTTAATGACATGTGCATAGCCGTGCGCCTTTGCCAGTGCGCATTTTTCGGCCGATCCTGCTGTCCCAATGGCGTGCGCGCCGATATGGGCGAGCCATTGTCCCGCAATCAGGCCAACACCGCCAGCGGCTGCATGAAATAGGACCCAATCACCTTTTTTAACTGGATATGTCCGCTTAAGCAGATATTCAGCTGTACAACCCTTTAGCATCATCGCCGCCGCGGTCTCGAACGCAATCGCATCTGGCAATTTGGCGATGGTTTTGGCGTTCACGACATGCTTTTGCGCGTAGGCGCCAAGCGGGCCAAGACAGTAGGCCACTCTATCGCCGGCGGCGAAATCCGTAACGCCCGGACCAACAGCCTCGACCACCGCGCCTGCTTCCAGCCCAATGCCGGTCGGCAGATCAACGGGATAAGCGCCGGAGCGATGGTATACATCAATGTAGTTGAGGCCGATGGCCTTATTATCGACCAGCAGCTGTCCTTCGCCAGGGGTCGGGGTCTCCACATCAACCACCGTCATGACGTCAGCGGCGCCTGGGGTTTGAACTCTGACTGCTTTCATGATCGTGACTTTCTATTTCAAGGTTGCGCGGAAGAAGTCGTAAGTGCGCTCATTGGCGAGCGCCGCGCTTGGTGCATCATAATTCACCCCGTCTGGCCGGGCAAACGCATGGTCCACGCTGGGATAGTCATAGAGCGTGACGTCGCCGTGCTCATCGAGCCCATCATGGATCGCTTGCTGCGCTTCTTTGGGCACAAAGCCATCTTCTTCCGCGATATGCAGGATGAGTTGTCCCGCGATCGCTTTGGATTCGCCGAGCAGACCTTCAATGCCAACGCCGTAATAGCCAACATTTGCATCTGCCGTGGTGCGGCACGCGCTGAGATAAGCCAGGCGGCCGCCGAGGCAGAACCCAACGGTGCCCACTTGGCCAGTGCAGCCGTCATGCGCTTTGGCCGCGTCAATTGTGGCTTGAATATCTTCTATGCCCTTATCCACATCAAAACCGTTCATAAGGGCGAAGGCTTTGTCCCATTCTGCTTCGGATTTATCGGTGAGCATGACGCCAGGCTCCTGGCGCCAAAACAGGTCTGGACAGATGGCGAGGAACCCTTCGGCTGCATACGCATCGGCCACAGCGCGCATTTGGTCTGATACACCGAAGATTTCTTGAATCACGATCACAGCAGGAGCGGGCAGGGTGGCTGGCTTGGCCATATAAGCGCCGAAGGTGCCGCTGTCATCGCGCGCGTTAATTTCGATATCAAAACTCGCCATCCTCTCGCTCCTTTATGGCTGAATGCTCGGTTTGATCTTAGGGTGTAAAGTCAAATGCAGCGCTGTAAAGCCCCTTCAAGCGCTAGCAGGGCGCGTTTTGTCTCCAGTCCGCCTTCGCCGGAATATCCGCCCATCCCCGCAGCGCTTAAAACGCGGTGGCAGGGGATGATGATGGGGATTGGGTTGCGTCCGCAGGCCCCGCCCACTGCGCGCGGGCTGGACCCGACCACGCCTGCGATATGCGCGTAGGTGGCCGTCTCGCCATAGCCAATCTTTTGCATGGCGTTGAGCACTGTTTGCCCATGGTTAGACACGGGCGGCGAAAGCGGCAGGTCAAAGGTTTTCAGCGTGCCATCAAAATAGGCGTGAAGCTGCTCCGCGGCCTTTTCTAGAAGCTGTGTGCTTGCTTGGTCGCGCCCGGCGCCCCAGTTCAGCGAGACGATGGCGCCATTCGCATCTGTAAGTGTGAGCTCGCCCACGGGGGAGAGGATGGTTTTTTGTGCGATCATGCGACCATTCCCCCGCCGTCATCTTTGGCAACCCGCTTGGCGTTACGCAGGGCGTCAATCGCTGCGTCGCGCTGGGTCAGCGCTGTGCTTTCAATATCATTGCGGCAGAGCACAAGGCCAGCTGTGCTTGAAGCGCCGCGGATGGGCGCGGCGCTGTGGCCTTCTTGCAAGGCGGGCGGGATGATCAGGGCGCCGGGCGGTGCGACAGCCCAGGCAATTGTTTCGGCATCGAAATCAGCGGGCGACCAGCCAATGTCGATGGGGTCGTCTACATCCTCTCCGGCAGCTAAAAAACTCCCTAAGCCCATGAAATTATTATGTATTTCTCCGCCTAAGGCCGTCAGCGCTTTAAGCGCGGCATCGCTGTAGCGCGGCGCGCTTGTCATGCGGCTGAGCTGGCTTAAAAATCGAATCGCGACTGCATTGCCGGAGGGGACGGGCTGATCCATCACAGGCAAGATGGGCCCAAGCGGCGTGTCTGTCTGGCTAAAACAAAACGCGCCGCTGCTATGGCTAAAGCGATCGAGCAAATGATCGCCAAGGGCCTGGGCAATGACTAAATATCCGCTCTTATCAAGAGCGCAGGCTAAAGTGATGGCCGCGAGGCCGCTTGCTGCAATGTCATCAAGCCCAGCAGCGGGGCCAGACTTCTCGCCCCAGCGGGTACGGGGCAGGGCGTCTATATCCTCGAGGCGCCCAATCATGGCTTGGAAGCTGCGCTCCGCCTTCTCTAAGAGGTGTGGGTCTTGCAACAGTTTAGCCGCATGGGACAAACCGATGACAGCGTGCATGGACCAGCTGGTGACGATGAGCTCATTGCGCAAGTCCGCGGTGGGCCGCTTGCTGCGTAGCTCAAGCGCGATGGCTTCAAATAACAAGGCCTCTTTGGGGGAGGGCGTTTCCTCACTTTCTTGGCGAGTCGGTATTGGTCCCGCGCCAATGCCGTAGGCTCGGCAAAAAGCAGCTATATTCTCTTGTGTAAAAGGCGCGGCGATGCGCCTTTGTATGGCGTCTTGGTCTAGGTGATACACAGACGGATCGTCAGGCGCGGCCAAGCCAGCAGCAAGTCTATGGTCTTCCATCCCCAAATCGTTGGCGATGAAATCGGCTGTGTTACGAATACGCGCGGCATAGAGCGGCTGCGGAACGTTCCCATGAAGATGGCATAAAGCCTTTAATATCAATGCGTTATCATAAAGAGTCTTTTCAAGATCAGGCTGCGTCCAAGGTCCATCCAAGCTATAGCGAAAGAACCCGCCGCCAATATGATCATAAAGCGCGCCATTGCAGAGCTTGGTGTACGTCAGCTGGACAGCGGCGGCGTAGTCGGCCTTGCCTGTGCGCAAGTAGGCGCGCCAGAGCCGCTCAAAATAGGGCGTGTTGGGAAATTTAGGTGCGCCGGTAATCCCGCCGTGTTCCAAGTCCATCCGCGCCATAAAGGTGGGCGCAATCTGGTCTAACACCTCTGGATCAAAGGGTCCGGCAGCGGGCTGAGCAAAGCGGTCTGCCACATGCGCCTTTGCCAGCTCGGCATTTCCAGTGACGTCATGTTGGCTATCGCGAAAGGCGGCGCTGAGATGGCTCAGGATATCGCTGAGGCCGGGCTGGCTATCTTTGCCTTGGGGCGCCATATAAGTCGCGCCCCAAAAGGGCAGCCCCCCGGGCGTACAAAACGCAAGAAGTGGCCAGCCGCCTTCAAGTCCAAGGGCTTGCGCGCCCGCTTGGTAGGCCTGATCGACATCCGGGTGCACTTGCGCGTCGACGACGATGGGAAAGAAGTCTTCAGCGATCACGCCTGCAATATCGGCGCGGCGGAAGCACGCATCTGCCATCTTGCGGGTCCAGGGGCAGCCTTGATAGCCAATGAACAAGAGCAAAGGCTTTGCTTGCGTTTTGGCTACCGCGACGGTCTTGTCGCTCCAAAAGTGCCAAGCCACATCATCCTCGGCGCGTTCTGCGAGGAAGGGGCTTTCAGCGGCGGTGTTATCGGCAATCACAGGCTTAAGGGGCTTTCAATGGCGAGGCAGGGAAAAAAAGCAACGGGTTTCAGGCTAGAAAGAGGCGCCGCGGTGGCATAGCATGGCCACTGCCCGATGGTAGAGAGAAAATGAGCCAATGAAAATCAACGTGGAAATTGATTGTACGCCCGAAGAAGCCCGCACATTTTTTGGCTTGCCGGATTTATCGCCGGTGCATGATGCTATGACGGCGAAGATGACGCAGCTCGCCACTGAAGGACTGAGCTCCCAAGATATGGAAGCGATGATGCGAACGTGGATGACGGGCATGACCGGGATGGGCGAGAATTGGCAGGCGCTGCAAAAGGCCTTTTGGTCCTCCGCAGCGAAATCGTCAGACTAACGCGCAACGATGTCGACCATTTTTGCACTGTCGAGCGGCTTGCCGCCGTCGGGTGTGGCCGTTATCCGCTTGTCTGGTCCAGGCGCGTTTAGAGCCGTAGCGCAGCTGACCAAGCAACCCCTCCCGCCTGCGCGGACGGCGGCATTGCGGTCGTTTTCATCGCCGCAAACGTCGGAATTGCTGGATGAAGGCCTGCTTCTCCTTTTTCCTCGACCCCATAGTTTTACGGGCGAAGACATAGCAGAATTGCAGCTGCATGGCAGCCGCGCGGTCATGGATGCGGTCAGCATTGCTTTGATGGGCTTAGGCCTTGAGCCAGCGCAGCCGGGTGATTTTACGCGGCGCGCATTTCGCAATCAGAAGATGGCGCTGACACAGGTAGAAGGCCTGGGCGATGTCCTACAGGCTGAAACGTCTGCGCAACTCCGTCTCGCGCACTTGCAAACCGGTGGGCAGCTCGCGGCGCACTATACGGAGTGGCGCAAGCAAGTGCTTTCTATTCAAGCGCAGATCGAAGCAGAGCTCGATTTCTCAGATGAGGACCTACCGCCCGGCCTGACGCAGCGGCTCGCTCAAGAGGTTGAAGCACTCAGCACTGCGCTGAAAACGCATATGGCGGCCAACACGCGTGCAGAGCGGGTCCGCGGCGGTATAAAAGTCGTGCTGACCGGGCCGCCCAATGCTGGTAAATCGACACTTTTGAATGCGCTGGCGCAGCGTGATGTGGCCATCGTGTCCGAGGAGGCGGGGACCACGCGTGACGCGCTCGAGGTCCACCTCAATCTGGCAGGCTATGCGGTGACCGTGGTGGATACCGCGGGTCTGCGCGACACTCAAAGTGTAGTGGAGCAGGAAGGGATTGCGAGGGCGAAAGCGCATATGAATGATGCGGATTTGATCGTAGCCCTTAGCGCGCCAGGTCTTGATCTCCCTGATTTAGAGCGTCCGGCTGATTTCCAGCTTATGAACAAAGCAGACCTTGGCAATGATGTGCCGAAGGGATGGACATCGCTTTCGCTCAAAACCGGACAGGGGCTGGATGCGTTTATCGATGCTTTGACGGTGGACGTGGCCGAGGCCTTTGATTTGGGCGGGGTGGTTGCCACGGGAAATCTTCGCCACCAAGCGGCCGTGGCGCAGGCGCATGAGGCCCTGCTGCGCGCAGCTGATTTGCTCGCTCAAGACCGCGAAGAAAGCTTGGTGTTGGCGGCGGAAGAATGCCGCGCGGCGTCGGCTGCCCTGGGCCGCGTTCTTGGAACGATTGATGTTGAGGATGTGCTTGGCGCGATTTTCTCCTCTTTCTGTATTGGAAAATAGCTGTTTTCTTGGCTTTCTGGCCTTGTTTCACGTGGAACAGGCTCTCCATTTCTGCTAATCAGCGACGATATTGAAAACAATCAACAAGGCAAAGAGCGCCGGTGAAAACCGATTTTGATGTGATTGTGATAGGCGGGGGCCATGCCGGCTGTGAAGCGGCTGCGGCGGCTGCGCGCTATGGGGCGCAGACGCTTTTGATTACCCATTCGTTTGAGACGATTGGGGAGATGTCCTGCAATCCGGCCATTGGCGGTTTGGGCAAAGGCCATCTGGTGCGGGAGATTGATGCGCTCGATGGCGTGATGGGCCGCGTGGCCGATGCTGGCGGTATTCAGTTCCGCTTGCTCAATCGCCGCAAAGGCCCTGCTGTACAAGGGCCGCGGGCGCAGGCCGATCGCAAGCTCTATCGCCGGGCGATGCAGGCGGAAATGTCGGAAACGCCCAATCTCAGCATACATGCTGAAGGCGCAGAAGCACTTGTCCTCGAGGGGCCTGAGCATCAGCGGGCCGTTACTGGCGTTCGCACTGCGTCTGGAAAAGTGTTTCGGGCGCGAAATGTTGTCCTAACGACCGGCACATTTCTGCGCGGGCTTATTCATATTGGCGAGAAAAAAATCCCAGCGGGACGAGCAGGGGAAGCACCAGCCATAGCTTTGGCTGACCAGCTTTATGATATGGGTCTGCCCATTGGGCGCCTTAAAACCGGCACCCCAGCGCGGCTTCATAGAGACAGTATTGATTGGTCTGGCCTGGATGTGCAGCCTGGTGATGATGATCCCGTGCCGTTTTCGTTCCTGACGGACAAGATTACCAATCCGCAGCTGCCCTGCTATATTACGCGCACGACCGAGGCCACTCATAAGATCATTCAAGACAACTTGGCGCGCTCCGCCGTCTATGGCGGCGCTATAGATGGCTCGGGCCCGCGTTATTGCCCGTCGATTGAAGATAAAGTTGTGCGCTTTGCTGATAAGTCGTCTCATCAGGTGTTTTTAGAGCCTGAAGGCCTAGATGATCCGTTGATTTACCCCAATGGCTTGTCGACGTCTTTGCCAGAAGACGTGCAGCACGACTTTTTGCGCACGCTTCCCGGCCTTGAGCATGTAGAGATCGTTCGTCCTGGCTATGCCATCGAGTATGATTATGTGGACCCGCGCGCGCTAGACCACAGATTAGCCGTTAAGACCTTACCCGGATTATATCTGGCCGGCCAAATCAACGGGACGACAGGATATGAGGAAGCGGCCGCCCAAGGCTTAGTTGCCGGCCTCAATGCGGCTGCCGATGTGGCGGGCGGTGAGGCCATTCGGTTTGAACGCTCTGAAAGTTACATCGGCGTGATGATCGATGATCTGGTCACACGGGGCACGCGCGAACCCTACCGCATGTTTACGTCCCGCGCGGAATACCGGCTGCGACTGCGCGCTGACAATGCAGACCAACGTTTGACGCCGCGCGCGATTGCTGGCGGGTATTGCAGCGCTACCAGGGCCGCAGCGTTTCACGTGAAACAAAGCGCGATTACGCAGCTCACGGACCTGCTAAAAGCGCGTCATCTGACGCCGCAAAAGGCGGCCAGCCATGGTCTTAAAATCAACCAAGATGGCAAGCGCCGGACTGGCGTTGATCTGCTGTCGAACCCCAATATCGCTTTCAATGATCTGGCAGACATCTGGCCAGAGCTGGATGGATTTTCTGAGCCCACCAAACAGCAGGTGGAGATTGACTGTCGATACAGCGTTTACATTACCCGCCAGGATGCTGACGTGGCTGCCCTTGAAAAAGACCGCAACATCCACATTACGGCAGATATTGATTATGAAGCGCTACCGGGCTTGTCGAGTGAGTTGAAGGAAAAGCTGCTTGCAGCCCAACCGGCGAACCTTGCCGCGGCGAGCCATATAGACGGCATGACGCCAGCTGCGCTGTCTCTAATTCTTTCCCATTTACAGCGCCGAGCGGCGTGACGGACCCAGCCGCCCAGCGACAGCAAGTTATTGAGCGCTTTGGCTTGAATGCGGCGACGCTTGAAAGTCTGGACGCCTATGCTGATCTCCTGGCGCGCTGGCAAAAGAAGATCAACCTGGTTGGACCTTCGACCATTCAAGCCCTGTGGCAGCGCCATATTTGGGATAGCCTGCAGCTCGCGTCTCTCCTGCCACAGGGCGCGCCGAGTGTTGCAGACCTGGGTTCGGGCGCTGGTCTGCCGGGCCTCTTGTTAGCGCAAATGAGGCCAGTGACACTCCATAGTGTTGAGAGCGATAGCCGGAAAATCGCGTTTCAGCGGCAGGCTCTGGCACAAATGGCGTTTTGCGGAAAAGTTGTCTTGCACAACAAACGCGCGGAAGCACTAACTCCGCTCAATGCGGATGTCATCACGGCGCGGGCCTTTGCACCGCTTCAAAGTCTGTTACCTTTGGGCTATCATCACTGTCACGAAACGACCGAGTGGATACTGCCGAAGGGTCAAAATGTAGAGGCTGAGTTAGAAGAAGCCACAAAATGTTGGACCTTTAAGGTAAAAACAGTCCATAGTGAAACGCATGAAGAGGCACGCGTTTTGTGCTTGAGCGAGGTGAAGCCGCGATGAAGAGCGCCGCGATGTCAGTTGAGCCCATCAAACCAGGCGAAGAGATCATCCGAGAACGACGGGCCTCAAGCGCTGGTCCGGAGATTATTTGCGTTGCCAATCAAAAAGGCGGCGTTGGCAAAACAACGACGGCGATTAATCTTGGCACGGGTCTGGCCGCTGTCGGTCGAAAAGTGTTGGTGATTGATCTTGATCCGCAAGGCAACGCCTCAACCGGCCTTGGCATTGCCCGTGATGACCGCGCGATTTCTTCTTATGATGTGTTGCTAGGCGAAGCAGCGCTGGGGGATGCGATGAAGCGCAGCGCTATACCCAATTTGCATATCGTTCCGTCCCACATGGATTTGTCCGCAGCCGAAGTTGAGCTGGTCCAAGTCGAACGCCGCACGCACCGTCTGCGCGGCGCGATCCGCCAAGACCCTTTGCTAGAGCAATTTGAATATGTTTTGATTGATTGCCCGCCATCGCTTGGGCTTTTAACGCTCAATGCACTGGTCTGCGCGCATAGCGTGCTCGTGCCGCTTCAATGTGAGTTTTTCGCCCTTGAGGGGCTGAGCCAACTCCTCAGCACGATCGACCGGGTGCGTTCAAACTTCAATCCGCAGTTGCGGCTGCACGGCGTCGTGCTCACTATGTATGACAAGCGCAATAACCTATCGGGGCAGGTGTCAAACGATGTACGCGCTTGCCTTGGCGATTTGGTGTATAAAACGGTGATACCGCGCAATGTGCGTGTGTCTGAAGCGCCATCCCATGGCAAACCGGCGCTTCTCTATGATTACAAATGCCCGGGATCGCGGGCCTATATTCAATTGGCGAGCGAGATGCTGCGCCGGACGCAGCGCCGCCGGGCGGCAGTTTAAACGGGCGCACACACTGGGGAGAGACGCACTTATGGCTAAGAAATCAGATTCGCGTGGGCTGGGCCGCGGGCTATCGTCCCTGCTTGGAGAAGAAGTGCGGGTGAACCCTGCTGACAACGTGACGGCCTTGCAGCCAAAGCGCGGTGAGACAGGCTTGAAAGAGTTACCGCTCGACCTGTTGATGCCCAATCCCGACCAGCCGCGCACGCATTTTGAGCCAGAGCAAATAGAAGAGCTCTCTAAGTCCATCAAGGATCGCGGCGTCCTGCAGCCCATTTTGGCCCGGCCCATGAAGAATGATCCTGGGCTGTATGAGATTGTCGCCGGGGAACGACGTTGGCGCGCGGCGCAAAAAGCCCAGCTGCATAAAGTTCCCGTTATAATTCAAGAGCTTAGCGATAAAGCGACGTTTGAAATCGCCCTGATTGAGAATGTCCAGCGCAGCGATCTCAACCCTATGGAAGAAGCGCGGGCATACCGCAAGCTAAGCGAAGACTTCGGCCATAGCGCGGACGCTATTGGCGGCTTGGTGGGCAAAAGCCGAAGCCATGTGGCGAATTTGATGCGCTTGCTTGCCTTGCCAGATGATGTCGCGGCCTTTGTTGAAAATGGCTCTCTCAGTATGGGCCACGCTCGGGCTCTGCTGACGGCGCCTGCGCCGTTTGAGATTGCCCAAAAGATACTCAGCGACGGGCTATCTGTGCGTGAAACCGAAGCGCTTGTGAATGCGCGGCAAACATCGGGAAAATCCGGCGCCCGCAGCAAGTCCAAATCTGATCCAGAAACAGCAAGCCTGGCCCGCGATATATCGCAAGCACTGGGGCTGAATGTGACGATCGCGCATAAAGGCAAATCGGGCGGAACGATTTCTGTAAAATATGGGTCGCTTGATCAGCTGGATGAAGTCTGCCGCCGGTTGGCAAATGCAAAGCCAGGACCGAGCCCTTTTTAAGGTTTAAGCTGCGCGGCGTGCTTTGCGCAGCTGTCCTGCTATAGACAAGATAGCGCGGCCCAAAAGAGCGTCATGCGATGGACCGCTGCTTTTTATGCTTTTTTCAGCTTCGTTCAGAATAGCAATGCAGTGTTCTAGCCCGGCAATGCTCCAGCCTTGAATCTGCGCTTGATAGGTCGCTTTTTCTTTCCAAAAGACGGGCGGGCGCAATCCTTTCATGGCGCCTTCGAGACTTTCGCCGTCTTCCATCAGCGCTAGCGCTGTCAAAAGCCGGATCGCCCGGCGTGAGAGCGCGCGTACAACTTCTGCCCCGTGGGTCTCTTGGACCAGCGATTTGCCAAGCAAGTGTTCTGCCTGCGCTGCTTGGCCTGAAAACGCGGCCGCTGCGACGTCATTTGCGCTGCGCTCGCTGCTGTCTCCAATCAGGTTCGTAACAGTATCGATATCAATGGGTTTGGTGCGCGCGTTTTCGCCGGCATAGAGCGCAAGTTTCTCAAGTTCGCTGCGGCTCATGGCCCTGTCTGCCCCAAGTGTGTTTTGTAAATATCGCCGCGCGTCGCGGCTGATCTGCACACCATGCGACGTCAAGACGTCTTCGATGAGTCTGTCAATCGCCCGGGCATCGTCGCGGTAGCACGGAACGATATAGGCTGATTTGCTGGCCTCGAAATATTTCCGCACCTTGCTGCGCGGACTTAAAGCGCCCGCATTTACAAGCACATAAGCACTGCGCGGTCGCTCTGTAACGCTTTTGAGGGCCTCTACATGCGTGTCTGTAACGGGACCAACACGCAAGATTTTAAGGTCCCCAAAAAAGCCCGGTTGGGCGGCTTCGTCAGCCAATTTCGCGCTGTCGCCGCTGATGTCTTCTGGGCGAATGAGAACGCGCACACTGCTTGGCTCATCTTGGCTACCGCAAATGGCCCGCTCGGCCGCCTTCAACAGATCGTCAACCCCGCCGCTGTCTTCCCCATAGGCAACGACAACATGCTCAGACTGCCGCAACCAGGCAAATGCTTTGGCCGCGTCTTTGGCTGCGAGCTTCACTTGGCCTCAATCACGGCGTTTGTTTCGCTTGAGCGAGGGCGCGAAAATAGAGCGCTAAGCGGGATAATATGCGATCTGCGACGACCTGCGCGTTGCGCTCGACGGCCGCTTCTTCAGCGATAAAGGTCGCATATTCGCTATCCACGATATCGATGGTGCTATCGGCGAGCGCGTCATCGCTAAACACTTCCGTTTCTGTCTGTAAGTTGATTAACCGATAGGAGGCAACCATGCGCACGCGCTGCCGGGTCGGTGCCGCATCTCCGCGAATGCCAAAGAACTGCGTTGATTGCTGCATATCGATATCAAGCTGGTAATCGGGCGGCACATCCTGATTGCGCAGGCGTTGTTCTAACGCAATCTGCACCAATTGCCCGCTGCGGTCGCTGAGCGGCGCAACGGAAACGGTCCGCAACGCGGTTGGCACGTTGGCTGACCCTGTCCCGGTGGCATAAAGCGGCTCAAAGCCGCAAGCGGCTAAGCACAGCAAGAAGCCTGCTAGAATAAGCCGCGCCGTCATCATATCACCACGTTCACGATGCGGTTGGGCACGACGATGACTTTGCGGACTGTTTGTCCATCGATTGCCGCTGTGATTTTTGGCTGGGCAAGAGCGCGTTCTTCGACCAGCGCTTTGTCCAAGTCCTTGGGCACGTCAATCGTGTCTCGTAATTTACCGCGGATTTGAATCGCGATGGTCACGGTGTCTTCCTCTAGCATCGCTGGATCGACCTGCGGCCAAGGCGCACGGTAGAGCCGGTCGTCATGGCCAAGCTCAGCCCATAATTCTTCTGCCAAGTGCGGCGCCATGGGCCCGATAAGGCGGGCGAGTGTATCAGCGGCCTCGCGCACAGCCCACGCCGCGCCATCTCCTGAAATACCGGTATCAATGCCATTTACAAAACTGTTCATGGCCGCCACCGCTTTATTGAACTGCATGCCTTCCAGAGCTTTGCTTACCGCATCAATGGCTTTGTGTGTGTGTTTGTGAAGCGCCAAAGCACCATCGCTCAGCGCCGCGGGTTTTTCTGATATGTCTTCGCTACATGCATCCAGGCATTGCCCAGCAACACGCCAAACGCGCTGGATAAAGCGCCAGGAGCCCTCAAGCCCCACATCAGACCATAAAAAATCTCGCTCCGGGGGCGAATCAGAGAGCACAAACCAGCGGGCCACGTCTGCGCCGTATTGCGCGATAATATCATCTGGATCGATGACGTTCTTTTTAGACTTGGACATCTTTTCAGAGCGTCCAACGGTGAGCGCTTCGCCAGTCTCTCGCAGGACAGCCTTGTCCCCGCTTTTATCGACCTCTTCGGGCATCACCCAGCGGCCATCGCCGGCCTGGTAGGTCTCGTGGCAGACCATGCCTAAGGTGAAAAGACGCTTGAAGGGTTCACTATGCTCCGTCAGCCCGCAGCGTTGCAGGGCGCGCGTGAAAAACCGGGCATAGAGTAAGTGCAAGATCGCGTGTTCAATGCCGCCGATATACTGGTCTACCGGCATCCAGTGATTGGCCGCCGCGCTATCGAAGGGCGCGTCTTTGTCCAGACCCGCAAAGCGCAGAAAATACCAGGAGGAGTCAACAAATGTATCCAAAGTGTCGGTTTCACGCAGCGCGTCTCCGCCGCATTTCGGACACGTCGTTTGCCGCCACGTCGGATGGCGGTCGAGGGGATTGCCGGGCGTATCAAAGGTCACATCATCCGGCAGCGTGATGGGCAAATCTTGTTTCGCGGCCGGAACGACGCCGCAGGTGGGGCAATGCACCACCGGGATGGGGCAGCCCCAATAGCGCTGGCGCGATACACCCCAGTCGCGCAGTCGGAAGGTGGTCGCGCCAGCGCCCCAGCCTTTTTCTTCAGCTATTTCAATGGCTTTCGTCTTGGCTTCTTCCACTGCCATGCCGTCGAGTGGGCCAGAGTTAAAGACCGTTCCGGGCCCAGTATAAGCCTCAGCGTCTATGGTCACATCGTCAGGGTCTGCCCCAGCGGGCAGGACAACGGGCGTTACGTTCAGGCCATATTTGCGCGCGAAATCCAGGTCGCGCTGGTCATGCGCTGGACAGCCGAAGACGGCGCCGGTGCCATAGTCCATCAGCACAAAGTTCGCGATGTAAACTGGCAGCTTCATGTCCGGAACAAGTGGATTACAGACGCTCAGTCCAGTGTCGAGACCGCGCTTTTCTGTTTTTTCAAGCGCTTCTTCTGACGTGCCAAGGACTGCGCATTTCTTGCAAAAGTCCGCGACCTTTGGGTCACTCTCCGCCAAAGATTTTGCAAGTGGATGATCGGCCGCAATGGCCACAAAGCTTGCGCCATACAGAGTGTCTGGCCGCGTTGTATAGACCGCGATGGTGTCATCACAGTCCGTTCGGGTAAATTGCGCGGTTAGGCCAGAGGATCTACCAATCCAGTTGGCCTGCATGAGCCGGACTTTATCGGGCCAATTTTTTAGGTCATCGAGCCCATCTAACAGCTCTTCAGCAAACTCTGTGATTTTGAAAAACCACTGGGTTAGCTCGCGCCGTTCAACCATGGCGCCGGAGCGCCAACCGCGCCCATCTATAACTTGCTCATTGGCGAGGACGGTACAATCCACCGGATCCCAATTCACCGTCGCATTCTTGCGGTAGACAAGGCCCGCTTCCAGCATCTCCAAAAACAAGGCTTGCTGCTTGCCATAATAGCTTGGGTCGCAGGTCGCAAACTCGCGGCTCCAGTCTATGGCTGGGCCCAGGCGTTTGAGCTGGCTGCGCATGGCGTCAATATTGGCGTATGTCCATTTGGCCGGATGGCTTTTGCGCTCGAAGGCTGCGTTCTCCGCTGGCATACCAAAGGCGTCCCACCCCATGGGGTGCAGCACCGTGTGCCCCTTGGCGCGTTTATAGCGAGCAATAACATCGCCTTGGGTGTAGTTGCGCACATGGCCCATATGGATGCGGCCGGATGGGTAGGGAAACATTTCGAGGACGTAATACGGTGCGTCCGGGTTTCCTTTGGGCGCCACAAAAGCGGCCTCATCGTCCCAAATGCGCTGCCAGCGCGGCTCGATTTCGGCTGCATTATAACGCTCTTCGCGCACGCGGCCCTCTGGGGTGTTCGTCATCGCTGTCTAAAGGCTTTCTATTGCCGCGGCGCGTTGATCAATCATTCTCAATCACGGCAATGCGTATCTCGCGCGCACGGGTCAGGATCGCATCTTCAATCCGTTCGGCTGTCCCTGCGCGTAAAGGCGCTGCGTTCCAGCCGCCCGGCCCAGCAACCTCGCGGAACACGCTTACACGCAAACTGTCTGCCCGCAGCGCTTCGTCGAGAACAAACACATTCACTTTCAGTCGCTCTGTCGGCACATCGGGGTTCACATACCACTCGGTTAAAATCGTCCCAGACTGGCCATCAATGCCGTCCATTGGCATGAACGAAAGCGTATCAAGCGACGCGCGCCACAGATATCCGTTCACGCCCAGAGCGTAGGTGCGCACCTCCGGCTCGTCGATTCGCACCGAGTCGCCGCCGCCTGAGCCGCCACAAGCGCTCAAACCTAAAAAAAGAGCAAGGCAAAGGAGCCGGTGCGTCAAGGTGATCATAACTGTCTTCCAAACACTGTTATCGCCAACCGGTAAAGGCCCACGCCCCCAGGTTGCTTGGGGATTTCCTAACCCCTATGGCGCTTTGGGCCAATGATTTTTTCGTTGCCAAAGCGTGGTTTGCCTGCAACAGCTCTACGCCAATTGAGCGCTGTCAGAATTAAGTCACACAATTGCAGGGTGTTAGCGCTTACTGTACGAAAGAAATTCAAGTGTTAAGAGAGTTCGCTCAGGGATGTTGCATAAAGGCTTAGGCGCAAGGTTGGTTGCTGGGGCACTCTTGTGCTTCAGTGCGTCTGCGCACGCCGATGGCAATACCGGCGAGTTCCTTACCTTCAAAGACCCGCCCATGGCCAGCGATCCACTGGCCGCAGCACGCCTTGAAAATATTGCAGAGCGAAAATTGGCGCCGTTTGAGGATAGGCTCAGCGTCGGCGCGCCAACGCCGCTGGGGTTGTTTACGCCGCGCAGCACAGGCAGCGAGCTCAGCTTAATCGCCCCTGGCCCTGATGCCGCCGAGGGCGGTGATACCTTTGGCTTGTCTCTTGTCAGCCGCCCAATCACCGTCTCTGGTGTCTCGCCCGCGGCTGCATTCTTAGAATCGGATGATAACGATCTGGCCTATAACTTGGGCGTGAACCTGGATTTCGCCCGCTTTCAAGTGGGCGCTGCTTTAACGCGGATGAACGATACCGATTATGAATTTGGTATTACGGGTTTGGGCGTTGATATGCGCTATCTCGGTGAAGGCTGGGAGACATCTCTCGCGTTAACCGGCAGCCAAGCGACCGAATTGGGCCTTACCAGCCTCGGCCGCAGCCTTGGTATGGTGCATGACCAATCCTATGCCGTTGAATGGGGCGCCAGCTATCTGCTAACGCCGCGCCTCTCGCTGGGCGGCAGCTTGCGTCTCTCCGGCTTTAAGGATGAAGCCATCTTTGGCGATGTCAGCACAACCGATTCAGCCATTTTCCTAGGCACGAACCTAAAGTTCTAATCCTTTAAAAAGGCGCTGATGGCGCCGACCCCTTGAAAATGGCCGCAAGCGATCAGCCTTTTGCTGCGTTTGATGGTGATCCCGCCAAGAGCGAACGCAGGGGCTTTGGCGGTGCGCGCGAGGCGTCTGCCTTCAAACAAGCCGATGGGCTTTGCGCCTGGATGGCTACTGGTTTGGAACAGCGGCGAAATGAATACGAGATTTGCGCCTGCCCGCCGTGCGCGAACGGCTTCACTCGCCGTGTGAACACTGAACGAGCGAATACCCTTTGAGCGCATGTGGGCGTGCTGCCATCGGGGGATATGGCGCGAACCATGCGTGTCTGGCCCCGCGCTCAATACAATCCGCCGCTGCAACCGGCATAGCGTGATGATATCTGCCACCGCCTGTGGGTCGTCATCCTCGTAGTCACGCACGACAACACCGATAGCTGGATGTAGAGTTCTGATAGCTGCGACCAGATTTGCGCGCTTTAAGTCGCGTGCGCCAACAAAAACAAACGCGCTCACGGCTCTGCCTGAGCGAACCAGCGCTGCCCCGCCGCGGCCACACAAGGCAGGGCTTGCAGCGCGCAGGCCCTTATCATAGGTGTTAGGGCGTGACCGCACCTCTTTCATCCTCTTTAGCGCCGCGTGACCGGCTGGCCGCCGTCATGACCGATATTGCCAAATATGCCAAGCGCTATGACCGCCCGGCGGCCGATATCGCGTTGATGGCTGTCTCGAAAACCAAACCGGCAGAGGCCATCGTGCCAGTGCTGGAGGCGGGCCAGCGCTTATTTGGCGAAAACCGCGTGCAAGAAGCTGAAGACAAATGGCCAGCGCTGCGTGCGGTCTATCCAGATGTGACGCTAGCGCTCATCGGCCCGCTGCAAAGCAATAAGGCGCGGGTGGCTATCCAGCTATTTGACCGGATTGACAGTGTTGACCGGCCAAAGATTGCCCGCGCGCTTGCCCGCGTCATGGAAGAAGAAGGCCGCCGCATTCCCATTCTCATTCAAATCAATACCGGCGAGGAGGCGCAAAAAGCCGGCATTGTGCCCGCCGAAGCAGATGCGTTTATCACTTTTTGTAAGGACGAGTGCGGCCTAGAGGTTCAGGGCCTGCAGTGCATTCCCCCAGTGGATGATCACCCTGCGCCGCATTTTGCGCTCCTAAAGACCATCGCCGCGCGCCATGATTTGCCGGTCCTCTCCATGGGCATGAGCGGCGACTATCCAGACGCCATTGGCATGGGCGCAACGGTGATTCGTCTGGGCACCGCGCTTTTCGGCGCGCGCTAGACAATGTGAATGGCGCAGCGCGCGGGCAGCTGGCTGAGCATTTCCAAATAGTCGCTTTTCTTCAGCGCCAAGCACCCCCGTGTTGGCGCTAGGCTGCCATTCGTTTCGCGCGCGATATGAAGGAAGATCGCGCTGCCATATCCAGGCACCGCAGGCCAGCGATTGTGCGATAGAACGATCAGCGCATCATAAAGCCCATCATCGCGCATTAGCGTTTCATGGGCGTGCGGGCTGGGCAGGGTCATATGCTGGTTATAGGCGCCTGCGCCCGTGTCATCGCACCAGCCATCTCTCTGCGTGATGCTATGTTGGGGCAGGGCGCAGGGCGGCAGGTCCATGCGGTCCTGGCGCACATACAGCGCCTCGCACCAAAACCGGCCAAGCGGCGTTTTATCATCGCCTTCGCGTTTCAAATCTTGATGGATTGCGCCTGCTCGGCCAAGCGCCATAGGCCAGCGTTTCGGCCCTAAATGAAGCCGCCCAGCACGTGTGTCTGCTCGCAGAAAACCCATAAAAGCCAGGTTAGCGCTGCGGTGACGTCATGGCTTCATATTTCTCTAAATTGCTGAGCATCTGGGTCCAAACCTGTGCATTTTGCGCCGGGTTGGGCTGCTGAAGCGGGGCTGCAGCGACAGCGGGAACCGGGGCTGCACTTGGTTGCTGTGCATCGGCGGGTTCATCGTCCGACTTTGTTTTCAGCTCACTGCCCATATTGCCTTGAACAGAGGCTGACAATGCAGCCAAGTTGGCCGGGGTCCAATGTTTGGCAGCAATTTTTTGATAGCCATCAAGTCCGTCTATCACCGGCAGGGAGACAGTTTGAGCGTCATCTTGCGATGCGGGCGCGGCCGGGGCCTCGGCGCCGGCGCGGTCGCCGCGCAGTGCAATCGTACCAGCGGCAATGCCTATGCCCAAGGGCCCTGCAAACAATCCTCCGCCTGCCATGCGCGCGGTATCGCTAATCTGGTCGCCGGTGACAGCGCGGTAGACCTGACCAACCACGGGAATGTGGTGCAATGGATTGATCATGTCGATGAAGTCCCCAAAGCTGAAGCCCGACTTATCTACTTTGCTAGCCGGCTTTGTCCCTTGGCCTTCGCCATTGGCAAGGATAGTGACGGTTTGTGGCTGCAACGCGCTCGCGGTGAGATTCGCCATGGATGTCCTTCTCGCTACACTGAGTTTGCCTTATCGTTGCAAAGCTAGTGCCAAAACGCAAAGCCCTGTTTTGCGCCGTTTTTGAATGGTTTGGGCGGCATGCTAGGTAAAGCCTGCCTAGGCCGCTAGGCCGAACTGACCCATATAGGCTGCTCCGCGCAAGGCAGTGGCAAAGCCGGTTCGCTTTGGCTATGCTCCGCGACATTGGAATTTGAGGGGACGGCGCTTTTGCGCGCCTGAAACGGGAGGACTGCGCCCATGAGCCGCACAATTTTGCTCATTGATGATGATGACGACCTGCGCGAAGGCCTGGCAGATCAATTTGTTTTGCAAGAGGAATTCACAGTTGATCAAGCATCCAACGGCGCCGAAGGGCTAGCCCTGGCAAAAACTGGCAAGCACGATGTCATCGTCTGTGACGTGAACATGCCGGACATGGATGGCCGCGATCTCACCAAGTTGATGCGCAAGCACGGCGTGCGCTGCCCCGTGATTTTGCTCACTGCGCTAGATGGCGACGCGGACGCCATTTTGGGCCTTGATAGCGGCGCCAATGACTATGTGACCAAGCCAGTGCGCTTCGGCGTCCTACACGCCCGCGTGCGCGCGCACTTGCGCCAGCATGAAAACACGGATGATGCGACCTTTGATATCGGGCCGTACCAATTTAAGCCCAGCGCCCGGCAGATGACCACGGAAGACGGGGCGAAAATACGCCTCACCGATAAAGAAACTGCGATCATCAAGTATTTGCTCAAAGCCGCCGGCCGCCCCGTCCCGCGCGATCAGCTGCTGGATGAAGTTTGGGGCTATAACGCCGGCGTCACGACCCACACGCTAGAGACCCATGTCTACCGCTTGCGCCAAAAAATCGAAGAAGACCCCTCCAATGCGCAGCTTCTTGTTACGCAGACGGGTGGCTATCGGTTAATGGCCTAAGAGGGCGGTTTGTTAGCAGGGATAAATTCTCCGCCGAATGGCAGTGTTGGAACGTTGCGAACATTGGGCCACCTTCGTCGTCCTCCGGCTTGACCGGGGGACCCATGGTTACTCTGGGTTAACCGCATGGGTTTTGTTTATATCCTTGCAAGCC